>DKYD01000082.1:0-24055 GCA_002492335.1 Lachnospiraceae bacterium UBA7109 | reverse complement strand
GACGTTATCCGGCATCCTGCCCTGTGAAGCCCGGACTTTCCTCACCTGCTGCCTTTCGGCATTTGCAGCCGCGATTACTTGTCTTACTTGCTTATTTTCAAACTTCTTATTCCATCTGCTCATCCACAGCAAGCGCATCCGAATCCGCCGCTGTTGTTGCAAGCGTATCACACCGCTCATTCTGTGGATGGCCGTCATGTCCTTTTATCCATATAAATGTCACATGATGAGGTTCTTTCGCTTTCAGAAGCCGTTTCCACAAATCCACATTCTTCACCGGCTCGTTCTTTCCACGCTTCCACCCCTTTTTTACCCAGGCTGCTATCCAGTTCTGATTAAATGCATCCACCACATATTTTGAATCGGAATAAAGATTCACTTCACATGGGCGGTTAAGCGCTTCCAGACCTGCAATCACTGCCATCAGTTCCATGCGGTTATTGGTCGTCTTCTTATATCCCCGGGACAACTCCTTCACATGAAGCTCTCCCTTTGTATCCACATATTCCAGCACTGTCCCATAGCCCCCCGGTCCGTCCGGATTGCCTCTGGCAGCACCGTCTGTATATATACTTACCTGCATATTTATGACTGTCCTTTTATAATATCAAGAGCATGAACAATAACCGGAAGGATATACTCAAGGCCTACTTTTACAGCGCCTGCCTTGCCTGGAAGGTTTACGATCAGCACATCTTTCCTGATTCCTGCCACGCCGCGGTTCAGCATTGTATTTTTTGTCATTGGCAGCATATGTGCACGCATTCCCTCCGGAATTCCCACAACCGGCCTTTCTACAATATCCATCGTTGCCTCCGGCGTACAATCATCCGGTCCGCATCCGGCTCCGCCTGTCGTAAGAATCAGATCCGCCAGCTGATTATCTGCCATCCGCTGGAACACTGTCGATAACACTGTCCTGTCATTCGGAAGCGCCTTCATAAATACAACCTCTAATCCGGCCTCTGTAACAAGCTGCCGAATCACCTCTGCGCTCTTGTCTTCTTCCGTCCCCCTGTAAACCGCAGTATTTGCCGTTATAATCGCAACCCTCATATTGTACCTCCATATTGTCTTCTCTTCTGTATATAGTGTGCACTATATATGTTTAGATTTTATACCTTTTAGCCGAATAATGCAACGGTAACTTGCTTTTGTTTAAATAATAATACACACCATACCTCCGTTTGAGTCATTGACAATCTTCTGCATCGTATCCTGAAGCTTACTCTGGCTTTCCTCGTTTATCATTGCCATTTTATTTCTCATTCCTTCCATTACAAGCTCCTCCACAGACTTTCCGAAAATGCTTGTATTCCAGATTCCCTCTTCCGTCTTCCCGGTTTCCTTTATATAATCCATCAAATCCTTTGCCTGCTGCTCATTTCCCACGATCGGTGCGATTTCTGTCTCAATATTCGCCCGGATCAGATGAATAGACGGCGCTTTGGAATGAATCTTGACGCCATATTTATTTCCCTGTTTGATCAGCTCCGGCTCATCCAATGTAATCTCTTCCCTGGCAGGGCTGACCATCCCATAGCCTTTCATCCGTACAGAGGCAAAAGCATCCTTTACGCCTTCATATTCTGCTTTTAATTCGGACAATTTTTTCATGGCTGATATCAGCTCATACTGTCCGGCAATCGGCGTCCCGGTAAGTTCACTGAGCATTTCATAATAATATTTATCCGCCATGCCGATTCGCACTTTAATGCATCCGGTATCCGGCTCTATGTAATCCACCTTACATTCATTTATATATGGACTGTCTATTTCCGGGATTCCTTCCGCCGCATCTTTAAGCTCCTGAAAATTTTCCATGATCATGCGGATATGCGTCAGCAGATCCTGCCGGATCTTATGGTCTCCCGGTATCATTTCCGCCCATTTCGGAATAAAGAACTGTATCTCAGATACCGGAAATTCAAATAATACTGATTCCAGAATCCGATAGATGTCTTCTTCTTTTAATTGTTCACAATTAACGCTGAGCGCATGAACCCCATACTCACGCCCCAGCTCTTCTACTGTTTTTTTTGCTTCCTCTCCATAAGGTTTTTTTGAATTCACGAGAACAACAAATGGCTTTCCGATGCCCTGCAGCTCCCGGATCGTCCTTCCTTCTGCTTCTTTATAATTCACTCTCGGAATCTCACAGATACTTCCGTCCGTCGTAATCACAATTCCGATCGTCGCATGGTCATGAATAACTTTTCTTGTACCAATTCCTGCCGCCTTTGTAAATGGAATCTCATGCTCAGACCACGGCGTCTTTACCATGCGTTCCTCATTTCCTTCTACATGTCCGGACGCTCCCTCTACCATATATCCAACGCAGTCTACCAGACGGACCTTCACTTCCACATCCTCAGACAGCTTAATCTTTGCCGCCTCATTGGGCACAAATTTGGGCTCCGTTGTCATAATTGTCCTTCCGGACGCAGACTGCGGCAGCTCATCTCTGGTCCGTGACTTTTCATGCTCATCTTCCATATGCGGCATCACCAGCACATCCATGAACCGTTTGATAAACGTAGATTTCCCGGTTCGTACAGGTCCCACTACCCCCATATAGATTTCTCCGTTTGTCCTTGCTTTTATATCTTTGTACAGTTGAAATGTATCCATACAAATACCCCCTTGTTATGCTGATATAATGTATGCATACACAAGAGGGTTTAGAACTGAATTATTCTTTCCACTTCAAAGCTGTGTTTTCTGTCTTGCTGTCCCTGAGCATCAGCTCATTTACAGCTTCTTTCGGATCCTTTCCTTCGAAAAGCACTTCGTTTATTTTGTTAATAATAGGAAGGGATACTCCATATTTTTCTCCGAGCTTTACCGCCGCTTTTGTGGAATACACTCCTTCCACGACCATCTGCACTTCATCCATAGCCTCCTGCATGGACTTTCCCTGTCCCATCAGGTATCCGGCTTTACGGTTACGGCTGTGGACGCTGGCACAGGTCACGATCAGATCTCCGATTCCGGTAAGGCCGGTAAAGCTTTCCAGCGCACCGCCCATTTTGACTCCCAGTCTTGCAATTTCCGCTATTCCTCTTGTAATAAGCGCCGCTTTTGTATTATCTCCATACCCCATACCATCCGCGATGCCTGCCGCAAGCGCAATGACATTTTTCAGAGAACCGCCAAGCTCCATGCCCAGTATGTCCGGACTTGTATAGACGCGGAATACTTCATTCATAAACATTTCCTGCAGATAAACAGCTGTTTTTTTTGTTCTAGCCCCAATTACAACCGCAGTCGGAAGCCCGCGTCCTACTTCCTCCGCATGGCTCGGACCTGAAAGCGCCGCCACATCCGCCTGTGGTATCTCCTCTTCGATCTGCTGGGAAAGAGTCATAAGTGTTGCTTCTTCTATTCCCTTCGCCACATCAACAATCATCTGTCCTTCTGCCACATAAGGAGCCATCTTACGTGCGGTTCCCCTCGTAAAGGTAGACGGCACTGCAAGTACAATGAAATCTTTTCCCTTTACCGCCTTCTCCATACATGTAGTAAATTCCATATCTTCGGGTAATTTTACTCCCGGAAGCTTGCTTTTGTGTTCCCTTTCTTCTGAAAGCATCCGGATCTCAGCTTCATCAATGGACCACACCGTTACTTCATGTCCGTTTTTATGAAGCAACAGAGCCAGCGCGGTTCCCCAGCTTCCTGCACCCATCACTCCTGCCTTTGCCATAATATCTCCTCCTTTACCGCTTTATTTCTTCTTTCCAAAACTCATTTTGTTTTCTGTTCCGGATATTAATCTCTGAATGTTCGCTTTATGCTTATAAAATGCAGATATCATAAGAAATGCCGCAATTCCATACATTTCATATACATACGGCGGCTTTACTCCGAATCCTCCCATCTGTCCATAGACAACAACCTCTATCAAATAAATAACGACAACAGCAAGCGAACCAAGGGAGACATAACGTGTCACAGCTACAATACCCACAAATGCAGCAAGACAAATAAGCACCATCCAAATATTCGTCGTACTGGCAAGAAGTCCTGCTGTCGCGGCAATTCCCTTACCGCCTTTAAAATTCATATAAAACGGATAGTTATGCCCGATCACAGCTCCCATTCCGGCGTACATTGCTAATACCGGAAGAATATCTGCATGTGTCTTTCCATAGAGCAGATGTATGACAAGTACCGCAAAGATGCACTTAAACGCATCCCCCAGAAACGTAACGGTCCCTGCCTTCCATCCCAGCGTACGAAGTGCATTGGTAGTTCCTGCATTGCCGCTCCCAAGCTTCCTGATATCCACATGATGAAGCTTCCCATAAAGATATCCGGTCTGGCAGAGTCCAAACGCATACCCAATCACTACACAAATGAAACGTTCCATAATTATCAGTCCTTTTCCTTTCTCTCTCTGACAAAGAATTTAATCGATGTACCCCGAAAGCCAAATGCTTCCCGTATTTTATTTTCCAGATAACGCTGGTAAGAAAAATGCATCAATTCTTTATCATTTACAAACAGCACAAAGGTCGGCGGCTTTACAGACACCTGTGTCATATAATAAATTTTCAGGCGCTTTCCTTTGTCTGAAGGCGGCTGCTGCAGGGCAACTGCTTCCATCAGAATCTCATTGAGCACCCCGGTCGCCACGCGAAGCGTCTGGTTCTCGATGACCATATCAATCATATCATAAAGCTTCGGCAGTCTCTGTCCGGTCTGCGCGGACACATACATAATCTCCGCATACGGAATGAAGGAGAGGATTCTTCGCACTTCACTCTCATACTCCCGCATCGTTCTGTCATTTTTCTCAATGGCGTCCCACTTATTAACGACCACCACAATCCCTTTTCCACGCTCATGTGCAATTCCTGCGATTTTGGCGTCCTGCTCCGTTACCCCTTCTGCCGCGTCAATCACGACCAGCACCACATCTGCGCGTTCCACGGCTGTCACCGTACGGATAATGCTGTAGCGCTCCAGCTCTTCCTTAATCTTATTCTTTCTCCGAAGCCCCGCCGTGTCAATAAATACATATTCTTTTCCATTATGGACAATATCCGTATCTATGGCGTCTCTTGTAGTCCCCGCAATATCAGAGACGATCACTCTCTGTTCTCCCAGAAGCTTATTAATAATCGAAGATTTTCCCACATTTGGCTTTCCTACAATGGCAATTCTCGGTCGCTCATCCTCTTCTTCCTCCCCGGAATGTTCCGGGAAGAAACGGATCACCTCATCCAGCATATCCCCGATTCCAAGTCTGGAAGCGGCAGACACCGGCACCGGATCTCCGATTCCAAGATTATAGAATTCATATACATCTGCCATAAATTTATCAAAGCTGTCCACTTTATTTACCACAAGTACGATCGGTTTCCCACTTCTTCTCAGCAGATCCGCCACCTTGGAATCCGCATCTACAAGACCCTGGCGCACATCCGTCATAAAAATAATCACATCTGCGGTATCGATCGCGATCTGTGCCTGTTCGCGCATCTGGGAAAGGATAATATCCTTACTCTCCGGCTCTATCCCGCCTGTATCGATCAGAGTAAATTCTTTATCCAGCCAGCTTACCTCCGCATAAATACGGTCTCTGGTAACACCTGGCGTATCCTCGACAATGGATATCTTTCCGCCTGCCAGCGCATTAAAAAGCGTAGATTTTCCTACATTCGGCCTTCCCACAACTGCTACTACCGGTTTACTCATATTTCCTTCTCCTTCTATCATAAAGGGCTTATCTGCCCGCTTCTATAATTGCACTTATCAAATCCTGTCCACTTGATTTTACAATATCTGTTTCTACTTGTAAAGTTTCCTTCACTTCATCCAGTGTAATATCATCCAGAAATACTTCTTCCTCACTGCGGAACATATTGCACGGAAGAAGCAGCCGTTCTCCTAAGGGGCGTCCCGCGAGCTGTTTTAACAGATCCTGCCCTGTGATCAGACCGGAAACGGTAATCTGCTCTCCAAAAAAATCGTTTCGGATCTGATATACGTGGACTGTCGTTTCTGTATATTTTTCCCTTAGTCTCTCTGTCATATCCAAAATGTAAGGATAGGCAAGCTTACCGGTTGCTATGGACACCTCTCTTTTCACATGGTCTCCGGGAAGCTCCCGGAAGACTTCCTGAAATTCATTTTCCAGAAGGCGCAGCATTCCCACACCGTTTTCCAATTGAAGATATCCGTCATAGCGTTCCTCCTCCGGCATCTCTTCCTCCGCCAGAATATACCATTCATCTCCTGCATGAATAAAATGAAATCCATATTCCCGGTACAGCTTCTCCTGCCATCTGTGGATCATGCTTAAGACTTCCTTCGCATCTTCCTTTGTAAACGGCTGAAGCGGATATAAGCCGTCCCGGTATTTTGTAAGTCCTACCGGAACTACCGACACACTCCTGAGATATGGAATATAAGCAGACATGTCCCGGATACTCTTCTCAAGCTCCTCTCCGTCATTGACGCCTTTACACAGAACAATCTGCCCATTCATTTCAATGCCGCCCTCATACAGTCTGTCTACTTTCTTTAGTGCATCTCCTGCAAAACGGTTATGAAGCATCTTACACCTCAGTTCGGGATTCGTCGTATGAAAGGAAATGTTGATCGGTTCCAGATGATACCGGATGATTCTGTCAATATCGTGATCGCTCATATTGGTCAGCGTAATATAATTGCCCTGGAGAAAAGACAATCTGGAATCATCATCTTTAAAATATAATGTCTCCCTCATGCCTTCCGGCATCTGGTCAATAAAACAGAACATACATTTATTTTTGCAGGATCGGTATTCGTCCATCAGCCCTTGTTCGAATTCTATCCCCAGGTCCTCTTCATAATCCTTTTCGATATCAAGCTCCCACTGTTCTCCGTCCGGCTTTTCAATCAGAAGAACCAGCTCTTCATCATTCACAAAAAAATGATAATCGAATACGTCTTCGATTTCTTCCTCATTCACCGCGAGCAGCTTATCCCCCGGTTCAATTCCCAGCTCATCCGCAATACTGCCCGGCGCTATTTTCTTAATCATATGCTCATGTATCATAGAAATACTCCTGTCCTTTTCATACTTATTAGCTAGTATAGCACACAATTCTCCATCCGGGCAAAAAAGATTTGTCCTTTTCATTGACCATATACTACCAAAAATGATATAAATATTATAGGACGTAATTTTTCGAGATGAAAATGTTCAATTTAATGATAGAAATTTACAGGAGATTATTATGCCAAATATTAAATTAATGGAAACAGCCCTTCCGGTTGCTCCTCTTAAAATCGCAGCGCTTGACAGCTGCCGTGAACTGGGCAGGAAAGTAAATGATTATATTGTAAAATTCCGTCAGGACACCTTAAAAGAATCACTTTCTTCCCCGTTGTTTTCAAGCTACCAGCTCGATAATTATCTGATTGACTGTCATTGTCCCAGATTCGGAACCGGAGAAGCAAAGGGGATTATCAGTGAAAGCACCCGTGGAAAAGATTTATTTATTATGGTAGATGTATGCAATTACAGCCTTACTTATACGGTAAACGGACATCCGAACCATATGTCGCCGGATGACCATTACCAGGACTTGAAGCGTATTATATCTGCTGCCACAGGCAAATCCCACCGGATCAACGTCATCATGCCATTTCTTTATGAAAGCCGGCAGCACAAACGCACAAAGAGAGAATCTCTGGACTGCGCGATCGCCCTCCGGGAACTTGTTGACATGGGCGTCAGCAATATTATTACCTTTGATGCGCACGATCCAAGGGTTCAGAATTCGATTCCACTTCATGGATTTGATAATTTTGCACCTGCCTATCAGTTTATGAAAGCGCTTCTGCGCGCGGAACCTGATCTCAAAGTTGACAAAGATCATTTAATGATCATCAGCCCGGATGAAGGGGCAATGCACCGCGCTGTATACTTTTCCAATGTCATCGGTGTAGACATGGGTATGTTCTACAAACGCCGCGATTACTCTACCGTTGTAAACGGCAAAAATCCAATTGTCGCACACGAATTCCTTGGAAGCGATATCCATGGAAAGACCGTAATTATTGTAGACGATATGATTTCCTCCGGCGAAAGTATGCTGGATGTTGCCAGACAGATGAAGGAGCGGGGAGCCGAGCGGGTATTCGTCTGTACTACCTTCGGACTCTTCACAGATGGCTTCGGCAAATTCGATGAATATTACGAAAAAGGATATATCGACCGGGTAATCACAACAAACCTTACTTATCTTCCTCCGGAAGCCCTTGAAAAGCCATACTTTGTCGTGGCAGATATGAGTAAATTTATCGCTCTGATCATTGATTCCTTTAACCACGATATTACTATGAGTTCCGTCCTTGATCCGACAGCGAAAATACACGCGCTTCTGGAAAAACATAACATGAGAAACCTATAATCAGGGTTCAAAAAAAGAACGCCGGCCGCAGCCGGTGTTCTTTTTGGAATCTGTTATTTAATTACACGTACTCTTAAGATATCCTTCACTTTCCCAAGATCTTCAGAAACACGCTCCGGAACTTCAGAGCTGATATCAATCATCGTATAAGCATATGCACCTTTGCTCTTGTTCGTCATATCCTCAATGTTCATATTGTCATCTCCGAGAATCTTTGTAATCTGTCCGATAATATTCGGAACATTGCGATGCAGAACCGTAATTCTTGTACGCTCTCCGTGCTCTCCCATATCACAGTTCGGATAGTTAACAGAATTGCGGATGTTTCCGTTTTCCAGATAATCCATCAGCTCTTTCACAGCCATCTTCGCACAGTTGTCTTCTGCTTCTGCCGTAGAAGCCCCAAGATGCGGAATTACGATCGCGCCCTTTACACCTGCAATTTCCGGCGTCGGGAAATCTGTCACATAACGTTTTACTTTGCCCGAAACAAGCGCATCGACCATGGCTTCTGAATCTACCAGCACATCTCTTGCAAAATTCAGTACAACAACGCCTTCTTTCATCAGACCGACTGCATTTTTATCGATCATTCCTTTTGTACTGTCCATAGCCGGTACATGAATGGTAATATAATCACAGTCTTTATAGATCTCATCTACTGTCTTTGCATGATGAATGCTTCTTGAAAGCTTCCATGCTGATTCTACAGAAATATACGGATCAAATCCATATACCTCCATACCGAGGTTGGTTGCTGCGTTTGCCACCAGTACACCAATTGCTCCAAGACCGATAACGCCTAACTTCTTTCCTTCCAGTTCGCATCCGGCAAATGCTTTCTTCGCTTTCTCAGCATCTTTTGCAATATTGCCGTCTTCTTCATTTTCCTGTACCCAGTTAATGCCTCCGATGATATCTCTGGAAGCCAGCAGCATACCTGCAATTACCAGCTCCTTAACACCGTTTGCGTTAGCGCCCGGTGTATTGAATACGACAATTCCCTGGTCTGCACATTTATCAAGCGGAATATTATTGACTCCGGCTCCGGCTCTTCCGATTGCCTTTAATTCTTTTCCGAATTCCATGTCATGCATTCCGGCGCTTCTTACAAGAATTGCATCTGCCTTATCCGGACTGCTCACCGGGGCATAGTCGTCTGTCATTCTGTCCAGACCTACGGCAGAAATTGGATTTAAACAATGATATTTATACATGATTACAGATTCTCCTCCTCAAATTTCTTCATAAATGCAACAAGCGCTTCTACGCCTTCGATTGGCATTGCATTATAAATACTTGCACGCATACCGCCTACGCTTCTGTGGCCTTTCAGGCTCTCAAGTCCTGCTGCTTTTGCTTCTTTTACAAATTTTGCATCCAGCTCTTTATCTCCTGTTACAAAGGTTACATTCATAAGAGAGCGGTCTTTCGGATTCACACTGGATTTGAATAATTTACTCTCATCCAGATAATCGTAAAGAATCTTTGCCTTCTTCTCGTTGCGTTCTTTCATTGCTTCAAGACCGCCCTGTTTTTTCAGCCACTTAAATACCTTTCCACAAATATAAATGCTGTATGCCGGAGGTGTATTATAAAGAGAACCTGCATCCGCATGAGTCTTATATGTCAGCATCGTCGGTGTTCCCGGGAATACATCCTCACGAATCAGGTCTTCGCGGATAATTACGATCGCCATACCTGCCGGTCCTACATTTTTCTGTACTCCTCCGTAGATAATCCCATATTTTTCCACGTCTATCGGCTCAGACAGGAAACAGGAAGATACGTCTGCTACAAGCGGTTTTCCCTTCGTATTCGGAAGTTCCTTGTATTTTGTTCCGTAGATCGTATTATTCTCACAGATATAGACATAATCTGCATCCTCAGAAACCGGAAGGTCGGAACAATCCGGAATATAGGAAAAGGTCTGATCCTCGGAAGACGCAATCACATTGATCTTACCGTATTTCTGTGCCTCTTTGTATGCTTTCTTTGCAAACTGTCCTGTAATAATGTAGTCCGCCACACCGTTTTTCATAAGATTCATCGGAATCATGGCAAACTGTGTAGATGCGCCGCCCTGAATAAATAACACCTTATAGTTATCCGGAATGTTCATCAACTCACGGATATCACTTTCTGCTTCCTCGATGATCTTTTTGAACGGTTCCGAGCGGTGACTCATCTCCATCACGGACATTCCGGATCCTTTGTAATCCAGCATTTCTGCTGCTGCTTCCTTCAAGACTTCCTCCGGTAATACTGCCGGTCCTGCCGAAAAATTGTACACTCTGCTCATCTTCATTCCTCCATTTTCTATATTGAATTATTATTAGTTACCTTTTTCTTTCAAATCCGCTTCATCGAACGCCTCGTTAATAGGCGCTCCCGGAGCTACCATTGGCCATACCTTTTCATCACTGTCGATCTGACAGTCAATGACAACCGGTCTGCCAAGCGTAAGCGCTTTTGCAAATGCCTGGTTAAACTCTTCCTGTGTTGTGACGCGGATTCCTTCTGCCCCCATCGCTTCTGCAAGCTTTACAAAATCCACGGCATCATTCAATACGGTAGAAGAATATCTCTGTCCGTAAAACAGATTCTGCCACTGGCGTACCATTCCGAGCACATGGTTGTTAATTACTACCTGAATCACCGGAATATTATGGCGCACCGCTGTCGCAATCTCATTCATATTCATACGGAAACATCCGTCTCCTGCAATGTTTACAACACACTTATCCGGTCTCCCCATCTTTGCGCCGAGCGCGGCGCCAAGTCCATATCCCATGGTTCCAAGTCCGCCGGAAGTAAGCAGTGTATGAGGCTTTGTATATTTATAATACTGAGCCGCCCACATCTGATGCTGGCCTACTTCTGTCACAATAATTGCGTCTCCCTTTGTCTGACGGTAAATTTCTTCTACGATATACGGTCCTGTCAGAATTTCCGGATGATAAGACAACGGATATTTTTCTTTGTATGCCATGATTTTTTCAATCCACGCCGGATGACTCTGCTGTTCCAGACGTGCATTTAAAAGGGTCAGTATCTCTTTAATATCTCCTACGATACCAGCTGTAATAAGCACATTTTTATTCATCTCTGCCGCATCAATATCCAGCTGAAGAATCTTTGCATTCTTCGCAAACTTCTTTGCATTTCCCGTTACACGGTCGCTGAATCTTGCACCGACTACAACCAGGAGGTCACACTCACTGACTCCATAATTGGACGCCTTTGTACCATGCATTCCGAGCATGCCTGTGTATAAATCATCCGTCCCTGGAAATGCACCCTTTCCCATCAGGGAATCTGCTACCGGCGCATCCAGTTTTTTCGCAAACGTATAAAGTTCTTCGCTGGCTCCGGACAATACTGCCCCTCCGCCCACAAAAATATACGGCTTTTTCGCCTTTGTTATCATCTGAAGTGCAGTTTCAATTTCTTCCCGGGAAATATCCTTTGAGGCTGTCACAGAAGAAATCTCCATCTTCTCATATTCCGCCTTATTCGCTGTCACATCCTTCGGAATATCAATCAATACCGGACCCGGACGCCCCTTCTTTGCAATTACAAACGCTCTTCGGATTGTGTCTGCAAGGTCATTTACATCTTTTACAATAAAATTATGCTTCGTAATCGGCATTGTGATTCCCGCAATATCGATCTCCTGAAAACTGTCTTTTCCAAGAAGGGATACCCCTACATTACAGGTGATCGCCACTACCGGGATGGAATCCATATAGGCCGTTGCAATCCCCGTAACCAGATTCGTTGCCCCCGGGCCGCTGGTCGCAAGGCATACGCCTACTTTTCCGGTAGCTCTTGCATAACCATCTGCCGCATGCGATGCTCCCTGCTCATGAGATGTTAATATATGTGTAATTTCATCACTATGCTTGTATAATTCATCGTATACGTTCAAAATCGCGCCGCCCGGATAACCAAATACGGTATCCACGCCCTGTTCTTTCAAACATTCGATTACAATCTGTGATCCTGTCAACTCCATACCTGTAAACTCTCCTGTTCTATCTTAAGTTTCTGTTTTTTTAGTTATTCTTTGGTATCTCCAAAATTGCGCCCCGGTTTCCGGAAGTTACCATGGAAGCGTATCTTGCAAGATAGCCGGTCGTTACCTTTGGTTCTCTCGGCTGCCATTTTTCTCTTCTCTTTGCAAGCTCTTCCTCTGATACATCAAGCTCGAGCTTTAATCCCGGAATATCAATTTTAATGATGTCTCCTTCTTCTACAAGTGCGATCGGACCGCCGACTGCTGCTTCCGGTGAAACATGCCCGATGGACGCTCCTCTTGACGCGCCGCTGAAACGTCCGTCTGTAATAAGCGCCACACTGGAGCCAAGTCCCATACCTGCAATTGCAGACGTCGGATTCAGCATTTCACGCATACCCGGACCTCCCTTTGGTCCTTCATAGCGAATTACCACAACATCGCCCGCCACAATTTTTCCGCCTTTAATTGCCGCGATCGCATCTTCCTCACACTCAAAGACTCTTGCCGGTCCTTCATGCACCAGCATCTCCTCTACAACCGCAGAACGTTTTACCACGCTTCCATCCGGGGCAAGATTACCCTTTAACACTGCAAGTCCTCCGGTCTTTGAATACGGGTTTTCTACCGGACGGATCACAGACGGATCCCGGTTCACTGCATTTTTAATATTCTCGCCTACTGTTTTACCGGTAACTGTCATACAGTCTGTATGTAATAAACCTAATTTGTTCAGCTCATTCATCACTGCATACACACCGCCGGCTTCATTCAGATCTTCCATATAGGTCGGACCCGCCGGAGCCAGGTGGCAGAGATTCGGCGTCTTTTCGCTGATTCCATTTGCAAAATCAATTTCAAAATCCATGCCGATCTCGTGGGCAATTGCCGGAAGATGCAGCATACTATTCGTAGAGCATCCAAGCGCCATATCTACTGTCAGCGCATTCAGGATGGCGTCCTCTGTCATAATGTCACGCGGACGGATATTTTTCTCCCAAAGTTCCATAACCTTCATACCAGCCTGTTTCGCCAGCCGGATCCTTGCAGAATATACTGCCGGAATTGTTCCATTTCCGCCAAGTCCCATACCAAGGACTTCCGTCAGACAGTTCATACTGTTCGCCGTATACATACCGGAACAGGAACCACAGGTCGGACATACTTTATTTTCAAATTCACACAGATCTTCATCTGACATTGTTCCCGCAGCATTCGCCCCAACTGCTTCAAACATGCTGGAAAGACTTCTCTTTTCTCCCTTTACATGGCCTGCAAGCATCGGACCGCCGCTTACAAAAATCGTCGGAACATTAATTCTTGCAGCCGCCATCAAAAGTCCCGGAACATTCTTGTCACAGTTCGGAACCATAACCAGAGCATCAAACTGATGCGCCAGCGCCATGGCCTCTGTAGAATCCGCGATCAAATCTCTTGTAACCAGAGAATATTTCATGCCGATATGCCCCATGGCAATCCCGTCACATACGGCAATGGCCGGGAATACGATCGGTGTTCCCCCTGCCATGGCAACTCCCTGTTTTACGGCATTTACAATTTTATCCAGGTTCATGTGACCCGGAACAATCTCATTATAAGAGCTGACAATACCAACTAATGGTCTGTCCATCTCTTCCTTCGTCAGCCCAAGCGCATTAAATAAAGAACGGTGCGGCGCCTGCTGCTTTCCTTTTGTAACTGTATCACTTCTCATATTTACCTCCTGGGGACGTAATATATCCTGATCGGACTACGTCCTGAATCTGCATTTGCAGTTTATCTGGTTATCCTTTATCCTGTTCTTAGATGAAGCTGCAGATCAGGTCGCCCATCCCGGCTGTGCCAACCTGTGTCTTTCCTTCGGACATAATATCAATCGTGCGATATCCTTTCTTAAGGACTTCTCCGACTGCCGCCTCAATCACATCTGCCTCTTCGTCCAGATCAAAGCTGTATCTTAACATCATAGCCGCAGACAAAATTGTAGCGATCGGATTCGCAATGCCTTTTCCTGCAATATCCGGCGCGGAGCCGCCGCTCGGCTCATAAAGACCGAATTTTGTCTCATTCAGACTTGCACTCGCCAGCATTCCGATGGAGCCTGTCACCATACTTGCTTCATCTGAAAGAATATCTCCAAACATATTCTCTGTTAAAATAACATCAAACTGCCTCGGGTCTTTGACTAACTGCATTGCACAGTTATCCACCAGCATATGCGTAAGCGTTACCTCCGGATAATCTGCCGCCACTTCCTCTACGATCTTTCTCCAAAGTCTGGAAGAATCTAATACATTCGCTTTGTCTACACTTGTTACTTTCTTTCTGCGCTTCATTGCAATATCAAAACCACGCTTTGCAATCCTGCGGATTTCATTTTCATTATAGGTAAGAGAGTCGTATGCAGTCATCACACCATCCTCACATACAGTCTTTCTATCCCCAAAGTACAGGCCTCCGGTCAGTTCTCTCATAATCATCATATCAAAACCGCCGTCGGTAATCTCTTCCTTAAGCGGGCATGCGCCTTTCAGTTCATCATACAGAACTGCCGGCCGTAAATTCGCAAAAAGATTTAATTCCTTACGGATTTTCAAAAGTCCTGCTTCCGGTCTCTTTGACGGCTCCAGCTGATACCACGGCGAGGTCTTTGCATCTCCGCCGATAGAACCCAGCAGCACAGCGTCGCATGCTTTTGCACTGGCAACCGTCTCATCGGTAAGCGGAATTCCATTCACATCAATTGATGCGCCTCCCATAAGAAGCTGGGTATACTCAATTGTATGATTGTAACGTGCAGCTGTCTTATCCAGAACCTTCATCGCTTCCGTTACGATCTCGGGGCCGATTCCATCCCCTTTAATCACTCCTATTTTTAAATTCATGGTTCCCTCTTCCTTCCCAAACATCTACATAAAAAACCTATAACATTTATAATATCGCATTTTCATACATCTTTCAAGACTGTAATTTAATCAGTTTTGCAGGCAGGAGTGAATAGAAATCAAAGTTCCAGCGCAATTTCCATCATCTGATGAAATCCGGTCTCTCTTTCTCTGGCGCCAAGCGATGCTTCTTTGTACAGATGATCCGAAACAGTGAGAATACACAGCGCCTTCTTTCCGGCTCTTGCCGCATTCATATAAAGAGCCGCTGCCTCCATCTCTATCGCCAGAACTCCCATGCGTCTCCAGCGGTCATTAAAATCTTCCCTGTCATGATAAAACACATCAGAAGACAATATATTTCCGACTTTTACATTTGCCCCCTTTTCTCTTGCAAGGTTCACCGCCTTTTCTAAAAGGCCGTAATCCGGTATCGGTGCAAAGGTTCCCGGTATCTCGTATTGTTCCGCATAATTGGAGTTTGTGCATGCCCCCATGCCGATCACGATATCCATCACGTCCACATCATCCTGCAGACCACCTGCGGAACCGATGCGGATAATCTGATCTACATCATAAAAATGATACAGCTCATAGCTATAAATTCCAATCGAAGGCATTCCCATGCCTCCGCCCATGACAGAAATTTTCTTTCCCTTATATGTCCCGGTATAACCGAGCATATTTCTGACCGTATTAAAGCAGACTACATTTTCCAGATACGTATCCGCAATATATTTTGCCCGAAGCGGGTCGCCCGGCATCAGTACTGTTTTTGCAATCTGTCCTTTTTCTGCAGCATTATGTGGTGTTCCCATAGTGTTTTCCTCCTTTAATATGAAATGTACAGACGAAGAATGTTCCCTGTACAATAAAAAGCCGGGAATTAGCAGATTCCCAGCCTCTTTTTTGCATTCTCTATCCGGTCGGCATCTGGCGGATCAATTCCATCAAGCGGATAGTCAAGCCCCAGTTCCTTCCATTTATATACGCCCAGCGTATGGTATGGAAGGACTTCAACTCTTTCCACATTATCCAGGGTTTCAATAAATTCATGGAGTCTGTCAAGATACTCATCTTTATCATTTCGCTCCGGCACAAGAACATGGCGGATCCACACCGGTTTTCCAATATCTGACAGATACCTGGCCAGTTCCAGAATATTGGTATTTGTCTGACCGGTCAGTATCCGGTGCTGCTCCTCATCTATATGCTTAATGTCCAGAAGCACCAGATCTGTGAGCTTCATCAATTCTTCAAACTTTCCAAAAAACGGCTCCTCTTTTGTAAACGGGTTTCCACTCGTGTCTATAACCGTATGGATTCCTTCTTGTTTGGCTTTCCTGAAAAGTTCCAGCAAAAAATCAATCTGCAGAAGCGGTTCGCCGCCACTGACGGTAATACCGCCCTCACTTCCCCAGTAAGAGCGGTATCTTATCGCTTTTTCAATAAGTTCATCCGCAGTGTACGCTGTCCCTGACCGCATATTCCAGGTATCCGGATTATGGCAGAACTGGCAGCGCATTGCGCAGCCGGAAGTAAAAATAATAAATCTGACTCCCGGGCCGTCTACAGAGCCAAAACTTTCCAGAGAATGTATATATCCCTTTGTCATTCCGGTCTCCTTCTATTCGAATAAATCTACATTTGCTTGTGGCAGGTACGGGAAATTACATCCATCTGCTGCTCGCGTGTCAGATCAATGAATTTAACTGCATAACCGGATACACGGATTGTAAAGTTTGCATATTCCGGTTTCTCCGGATGTTCCATTGCATCGATCAGCTTCTCTGTACCGAATACGTTTACATTCAGATGATGTGCTCCTCTGCTGAAATATCCGTCCATAACCTGTACAAGGTTGTTTACACGCTCCTCGTCACTGTGCCCAAGTGCGTCCGGGCTAATGGTCTGTGTATTGGAAATACCGTCAAGTGCAAGCTCATACGGCAGCTTCGCAACAGAGTTAAGAGAAGCAAGAAGTCCGTTCTTCTCTGCACCGTATGACGGATTTGCTCCCGGTGACAACGGCTCGCCGCCCTTTCTTCCATCCGGAAGGGAGCCGGTTGCCTTACCATATACAACGTTGGATGTAATCGTAAGGATAGATGTCGTCGGCTCTGAATTTCTGTAAGTATGGCATTTATTTAATTTGTGCATAAACGTCTTCAGAAGCCAGATTGCAAGCTGATCTGCTCTGTCATCGTCATTACCATATCTCGGGAAATCACCCTCGATTTCGAAGTCTACTGCAATACCATCCTCATCACGAATCGGTTTTACCTTTGCATACTTAATCGCGCACAGGGAATCAATAACATGTGAAAATCCTGCAATACCTGTTGCAAAAGTACGTCTTACATTTGTATCGATCAGAGCCATCTCTGCTGCTTCATAATTATATTTATCATGCATGTAATGAATCATATTCAGGGTATCTACATATAACTTGGACAGCCAGTCCATCATCTCATCATAACGTTCCATTACTTCATCATAATCAAGGTATTCTGAAGTAATCGGTCTGTATGCCGGTGCTACCTGCTGCTTTGACTTCTCATCCACACCACCGTTAATCGCATATAACAGACATTTTGCAAGGTTTGCACGTGCTCCGAAGAACTGGATTTCTTTCCCCGTCTGAGTTGCAGATACACAACAGCAGATAGAATAATCATCCCCCCATACCGGACGCATGACATCATCATTCTCATACTGGATAGAGCTTGTTTCAACAGAAATATAGGATGCATATTTCTTAAACTTCTCCGGAAGTCTTGGAGAATAAAGTACGGTAAGATTCGGCTCCGGTGACGGTCCCATATTCTCCAGTGTGTGAAGGAAACGGAAATCGTTCTTTGTTACCATGGAACGTCCATCCTGGCCAAGTCCTGCAACTTCCAGTGTTGCCCATACCGGGTCTCCTGAGAATAATTCATTGTAGGAAGGAATTCTTGCAAACTTCACCATACGGAACTTCATAACCATGTGGTCGATCAATTCCTGAGCCTGTGCTTCAGTAATTGTACCGTTCTTTAAGTCTCTTTCAATATATATATCAAGGAATGTGGAGACACGTCCGACACTCATAGCCGCGCCATTCTGTGTCTTGATTGCTGCAAGATATCCAAAATACAGCCACTGAGCCGCTTCTTTTGCATCCTTTGCAGGAACAGAAATGTCAAATCCATATACCTTTGCCATCTCTTTCATACCCTGCAGTGCACGGATCTGGTCTGCAACCTCCTCACGAAGACGGAAGTCTGTTCCCTTCATGCCGTGTCTTGCATAACGCTCAAAATCGTACTGCTTTTTCTCGATTAGGAAATCGATGCCATACAGAGCGACACGACGGTAATCGCCAACGATACGTCCGCGTCCATATGTATCCGGAAGTCCTGTAATAATCTTGTTATGACGGGCTTTTTTCATTTCCGGTGTATAAATATCAAATACTCCCTGGTTATGTGTCTTATGGTATACTGTAAAAATTTCATGCAGCTTTTCACTCGGCTGGTATCCATATGTTGTACAAGCCTGCTCTGCCATCTTAATACCACCATAAGGCATAAAAGCTCTCTTTAACGGTTTATCTGTCTGAAGACCAACAACTGCCTCCAGATCTTTCATCTCTTCATCAATATATCCGGGACCGTAAGCTGTAAGACCGGAAACAACTTCTGTCTCCATGTCGAGAACGCCGCCTTTTGCGCGCTCCTCTTTCTGCAGCTCCTGTAATTTCCCCCAAAGTTTGTTCGTCGCTTCTGTCGGGCCGGCCAGGAAAGATTCATCACCGTCATAAGGAGTGTAGTTGTTCTGAATAAAATCGCGAACATCTACGGAACTTCTCCAATTCTCTCCCGAGAAACCTGTCCACTGTTCAAAATTTGCCATTGTGATTTGTCTCCTTTTCTTAATGTCATTTTCCTCGGTCAGTATATCATTTTACTAAAACAATAGCAAGCTTTCCGCTATTGTATTTTATTTTGTGCAAAAAAAGGAAGAATCCGAAAGATTCTTCCCTGCAATTACTTTTCTATTCTTCTGTTGCTTTCTCAAGCTGTGCAACCGCTGATTTCTGCATCGGAATACGGCAGTTCTTATTGCTTCCAAACTCTACGATAATATCATCATCGGAAATATCAATGATAATCCCGTAAAAACCGCTTGTCGTAAGTACGGTATCGCCGACTTCCATCTCAGAAATCATTGCCTGTACCCTCTTCTGCTCCTTCTTCTGCGGTCTCATAAACAGAAAATAAAATCCCACAAATATAAATGCATAAATAACAAACAAATATATCCAGCTTGTACTGCTTGTTCCTGAGCTTGCCAATGTGTACATAATCTATTCCTCCTGATTTCTTTAACACTCTGTGTTATATGATACACAATAAACGCCCTTTCATCAAGTCATTTTTACCAATTCATAGAAAATTTATTTTTCACCCTCCAGCATCCTGCAAAGTTTCTCTTTCTTATATTCCTGATAATTTCCTTTTTCTATTGCTTCACGTATTTCTGCCATCATCGTATTATAAAAATACAGATTATGAAGTACACAAAGCCTCATTCCCAGCATTTCCTTCGCTTTCAGAAGATGCCTGATATATGCCCTGGAATAAGTCCTGCACGCCGGACAACTGCACCCCTCTTCAATCGGACGGCTGTCCAGCTCATATTTTGCGTTAAAAAGATTCAACTTCCCATAATTGGTATAAACATGTCCATGACGTCCGTTCCTGCTCGGATATACACAGTCGAAAAAGTCCACACCCCGATCCACTGCTTCCAATATATTCGCAGGAGTTCCCACTCCCATAAGATACGTCGGTTTCCTTTCCGGAAGATACGGCACGACCGCGTCCAGAATCCGGTACATATCCTCATGAGACTCTCCGACCGCCAGTCCTCCGACCGCATATCCGTCAAGGTCAAGTTCCGAAATCTCCTGAGCATGGCGAATCCGGATATCTTCATAGATACCCCCCTGATTAATTCCGAACAAAAGCTGATTCTTGTTAATCGTGTCCGGAAGCTGATTCAGTCTGGCCATCTCGTCCTTACATCTTCTAAGCCACCTTGTCGTCCTGTTTACAGACTG
Organism: Lachnospiraceae bacterium UBA7109; assembly: GCA_002492335.1. Lineage (GTDB taxonomy): Bacteria > Bacillota > Clostridia > Lachnospirales > Lachnospiraceae > UBA7109. The sequence continues at coordinate 3,640 of DKYD01000082.1, read as the reverse complement.
TTCGATATATTCTTTTTCTGCAACACTGGAAGGGCATTCATCAAATGCCATAGCTATCGTAGACGCCAGATTCGACTGAATCTGCATACTTTCCTCCGGTCCCATGAAAATCTTTCTTCCATCAATATGGGAATTGAAATAAACTCCCTCTTCTTTAATCCTTCTAAGTCCCGCCAGAGAAAAGACCTGAAAACCTCCCGAATCCGTAAGAACCGGTTTATCCCATACCATAAACTTATGGATGCCTCCAAGTTTTTTTACGACCTCATCCCCGGGGCGGACATGAAGATGGTAGGTATTCGAAAGTTCAACCTGTGTACCGATTTCCTGTAAATCCGTAGTAGAAACAGCTCCTTTGATTGCCGCCGCCGTTCCTACATTCATAAATACAGGGGTCTCAACGACCCCATGTACTGTGTGCAATCTTCCTCTCTTGGCAAGACCATCTTTTTTTAATAATTCATACATGATCTTTTCCTCTTATCCTTTTGAGATTTTCTAATAATGACATATAACCGGACATTTATCCGGAATCAGCTCATACAATTGCTTTGCTTTATCCTTCGGCATATTCACACATCCGTGTGAACCATGACTCTTATATCTGGTACCACCGAAAGACGACTGCCATGTAGCATCATGGAATCCGATTCCTCCGTTAAACGGCATCCAGTACGCAACCGGAGTCTCATAGGAATACGATCCATCCGGTCTTCTCTCCCCGCGCAGGGTTGCGTTTTTTGTCTTATAGGTCAAAGTATATGTTCCCTGCGGCGTCGCATTTCCTTTATTCGGATTACCGGTTACAACCGGAGCATCCATAACAACCTGACCATCCTTTATGAACCACATATGCTGGTTTGTCAGATCCACCTCCGCATAGGTCGTGCCGATATCTGTGCTTCCGTGGCTGACTCCCCTGCTTGCATAGGCCGGCTCCCTTGTCACAGTCTCTCCATTCTGAATATTAGCGGTAAGCGCCGCATATTCGGCTTCCTGGTCAATCTTCCACCCAAACTTTCCACCTTCTACGGTAACTGTATTTCCATTTGCAGTTGTAAACTGGCGCGCCTTTCCTCTTGTGTCATATTTTTCAGCAAGCGTAGTAATGTAAGCCTTAACCGCCTCTGTATTAAATCCCACACTCATATTTTCATCACAGGTAATCCACTGGGAAATAACAGAAGCATCTACAACCTCTGTATTCGGATTAAAATCATAAGTAATATTTGCGCCAAGATATGCATTCATAGCATCCTTCGCCGCAACGACTTCCTGGGAATCCTGAACAAATCTCGGAAGCAGGTAGCAGTCTGTATCGGCAAGCTTCAGAGATGGCTGAAACTCATCGATTGCCGTCTTTACCGCACTGCTGAACTTTTCCGTATCAATCTGGGTTCCAATCACCTCCGGCGCTACGACAAACTCCGTATTCTGGAATTCCGGATGTGCATCCACAGACGCCGTCTGATTCTCCGCCGCCAGACAAGGCATACTGTTTATCTGTTCCGTGAGTGCATTTTCATCATACTGCACACCAACAGGAGCCTCTATCTCCGGCTTATCCCACAAAGCCTTCACCCACAGGAAATTATCCTGTGCCCTGATCAGCTCCTCAATATCTGTTCCCCCGGCATATTCCAGGGAAATATCAGAGCCTTTAATCTGCTGGACGTCACCGTCAGACTCTTCGATATCAAGCGCATAACCACGAACCTGCTGCTTCATATCTTCTTCCGCCTGTGCCGCGCTTTTCATCGACACATCTCTTCCATTTACAGATGTATTGAAAATAAAATGACTTCCGAAATAAACAGCAAGGCCAATATATGCGACCGCAATGATTCCTATTATACTCCCTGCTGTAATTGCCGCAATCTTTTTACCCTTCCCTTTTTTCCTCTTTTTTCGTACAGGTTCTTCCTCATAGTCCTCGTCAAACTCTTCATCGGAATCCTCTTCATAATCTTCGTCAGGCTCTCCCTCTTCGGACTCGTCTTCAAATTCCTCCTCATAATCTTCCTCTTCGGATTCGTCTGGTTCTGCAGACTCTTCTCCGGCCGGGAACACATCATCATCTAAATCCACGTAATCTATCTCAAAATCGTCCGGAATATCAAAAACATCTTCTTTTGGCATTTCTTTTTTTGTCTTATTTCCGGACTTCCCCCTCTCTATATCACTATAGAGTTCCTTCATTGTCTCCTCAATGATTTCTTCTGCACTTTTATCCTTATTACCCATTTAATATACTCCTCACTCTTTCTTTCACGCTATTTATTATAATATGCACCTTCCTAAAAGTACAGTATAATTTCGTCAAATTCATGAAGATTTCGTTAAGATTCGTTAAAGAATTTCTGATTGCAGATTTTCCTTCATTCTTATATAATAGAATCATTAACGGGATTTATCCGGAAATTTTTCAGGAATCAATTAAAGGAGACTTGATATGGCAGGATCTACATATGGAACCTTATTTACAATAACAACATGGGGAGAATCCCACGGCGCCGCGATCGGTGTTGTGGTTGACGGCTGTCCGGCAGGACTCCCTTTAAATGAATCTGATATTCAGACCTATCTGAACCGGCGCAAACCCGGTCAGAGCAAATTTACGACAAAACGAATGGAAGGTGATAAGGCTGAAATCTTATCCGGCATATTTGAAGGCCGCACCACCGGCACTCCCATTTCCATTCTCATCCGCAATGAAGACCAGCGCTCCCGTGACTACGGAAGAATAAAGGACTGCTATCGTCCCGGTCATGCCGACTATACCTTCGACGCCAAATATGGCTTCCGTGATTACCGCGGCGGTGGGCGCTCCTCCGGCCGGGAAACAATCGGACGGGTAGCCGCCGGAGCCATAGCCGCAAAAATACTAAGAGAGCTGGGAATCGAAGTTATAGCATACACGAAATCCATCGGTGATATCTGTATCCCTTCTTCTGAATACCACTATGATGAGATTTCGGACAATGTACTTTATATGCCCAATAATTCTTATGCCAAAAGGGCTTCCTCTTATCTGGAAAAATGCATGGCAGACAAGGATTCCTCAGGTGGTGTAATCGAATGTATGATTACCGGAATGCCTGTCGGAATCGGCGAACCGGTCTTTGACAAGCTTGACGCCTCTCTCGCAAAAGCAATGATGTCCGTCGGCGCTGTAAAAGGAGTGGAGATCGGCGACGGATTTGCCGTGGCCAGCTCCGTTGGAAGTGTCAATAATGATGCTTTTTGCCAGGAAGATGGGAAAATTTCCAAAAAGACAAACCACTCCGGGGGTATCTTAGGCGGCATAAGCGACGGAAGTGCGATTCTTATACGGACAGCCATAAAGCCGACCCCATCCATTGCCAAAGCTCAGGATACCGTTACAAATACCGGGGAGAACACATCTCTTTCCATTACCGGACGTCACGATCCGGTTATTGTACCGCGGGCGGTTGTCGTAATAGAATCCATGGCTGCAGTAACGATTCTTGACCAGATTATGATTAACATGTCTTCAAAGCTGGAAAGTCTGAAAGGTTTTTACAAAGAATAAAGTTTGCATAGAGAATGAAGTTTCCTATATAAAAAAAGTGCCAAAGGCACTTTTTTTATACATGAAAACATCCGCCTCCGATAAATT
>DKYD01000110.1 GCA_002492335.1 Lachnospiraceae bacterium UBA7109 | reverse complement strand
TGCTACGGCGGTGATATTACCCGTAAGAAGAAGCTTCTGGAAAAGCAGAAGGAAGGCAAGAAGCGTATGCGCCAGATTGGAAATGTAGAAATTCCGCAGAAGGCATTTATGAGTGTATTGAAGCTGGATGATAAATAATGAGACCTTTAGAATTATATATTCATATTCCGTTTTGTATAAAAAAATGTAATTACTGCGATTTTTTGTCCGCTCCTTCCACATGGGAGGAGCGTGAAAAGTATGTAGAAAGCCTTTGTCACAGAATCTGCGAATTTGCAGATAGGGCAAAGGCTTATCGTGTTATCAGCATCTTTGTAGGCGGCGGAACCCCGTCCATACTGACGGAAGAGCAGATCAGCAGGATATTTGCGGCGGTGAGGACAACCTTTTATGTCGAGGAGAACGCAGAGATTACAATTGAGATGAATCCGGGAACCGTGACAGAGAAAAAATTAAAATGCTATAAAGCGGCGGGGATTAACAGATTAAGTATTGGCCTGCAGTCTGCGGAGAATAAAGAATTGAAAGCGCTGGGAAGAATTCATACATTTGAGGAATTTCTGGATACTTTTCGGATGGCAAGAAGAGAGGGCTTCTGCAACATAAATGTGGATCTGATGTCAGCCATTCCATATCAGACGGAAGAAAGCTGGATGTATACATTAAGGACAGTGGCGGAGTTAAGTCCGGAGCATATCTCTGCATACAGTCTGATCATCGAAGACGGAACCCCGTTTTATGAACGATACAGAAGAGAAGAAGGAGCCAAAGCAAGATGTCAGGCAGAGCTGCCGGATGAGGATGCGGAGCGAGCGATGTATTATGATACAAAAAAAATACTGGAGGCGTGTGGTTATCATAGATATGAAATATCAAATTATGCAAAGCCGGGATATGAGTGCCGTCACAATCTGGGATATTGGGAGCGGACAGAATATCTTGGTATTGGAAGCGGCGCAGCCTCTCTTGTAGACAACCATCGATGGTGCGAGGGAGAAAAGCCGCAGAAGCTGAGTGTGCCGGAGCAGATGGAGGAGTATATGTTTCTTGGCCTCAGGAAAATGCAGGGAGTGTCGGAGCGCAGGTTTTACGAGATATTTCAGTGCAGTATGAAAGAAGTGTATGGTCCCGTTATAGATGAGATGACGAAAAAGGGTCTGCTGGAAACCCGGAATGAATTTGTAAGGCTCACAGAGCGTGGAATCGACGTCAGCAATTATGTGATGAGCGAGTTCCTGCTGGACGAATAAACGCGCTGTAAAGAAAAGATGAAATACTACATCTTAAACACGATCCCGATTACAGCGCCGGCAACGATCCATACAAGTGGGTGAAGCTTTTTTAACTGTTTTATCTGCAGCAGGATAAAGGCACCCGCACAGATAAAAATTCCGGTATAGTCAAGCTGCAAAGCATCTCCTGTTGTGGTGACGAGGGCAATTTTCAGAAGCTCCCATACCGCATACCCGATTAATGCTGCAACTGCAGGACGGATTCCGTAAAATACAGCCTTGACGGCAGCGTTTTCGCTGAAGCTGTCCAGAAATTTTGCAATTAATACAATAATAATCAGCGCGGGTGCTGTTAAAGACAGGGTGGCGACGACAGCTCCGGGGACGCCTGCCGCATTATAGCCTGCGTAGGTAGCCATATTGATGCCTACCGGGCCGGGGGTGCTTTCGCTGATCGCAACCATGTTTGTGAGCTCGCTGGCAGTATACCAGTCATATCTGGTAGTCAGATCCATAAGGAAGGGCAGGGTGGCCATACCGCCTCCGATGGAAAACAGTCCAATCTTAAAAAATTCAAAAGCTAATGTCAGATAAATCATAATTCTTTTTTCCCTCCGAACTTCTTTGCGATGATCCCGATCATTCCGGCCAGTACGATGACCATGGCTGTCGGAACGGGGGTAAAGCATGCAAGAATAAAACCGCCGGTAAATATTGCCAGTCCAAGCTTGTCAACAATTCCCTTTTTCGCCATTGTGAATACCGTATTGAGCATCAGGGCACATACGACAATGCGGATGCCTGCAAGTGCGTGAATGACTGCCGGAAGATGAATAAAGTTTTGGAGGATTGAGGCAATCAGGCTGATGATGATCAGGGAAGGGGATACAATTCCCAGGGTGGCACATACACCGCCCAAAAAGCCGGCCTGCTTATAGCCGACATAAGTTGCGGTATTTACGGCAATGACCCCCGGGGTACACTGGCCGATGGCATACATATCCAGAATTTCTTCTTCCGTACACCATTTTCTCTGGTCTACGACTTCACGCTGCAGCATCGGCAGCATGGCCAGCCCGCCGCCGAAGGTGAGGATGCCGACCCGGAAAAAGCTGATGTATAATTCCCCGAATTTACGAAAATTCATAAAATTTACTCCTTTCGATTTGAAAATAAATTCTTCATAATCAGAGCATATATCTCCTGATTTTTTTGCTGCCAGTTATTTGCAGCTTTGGATGCTTCTTCTTCAGTAGGAGAAGTTATGGTAAGGTCGATCAGCGGGACGCCCTGCTCGATGACCTGACAGCGGACAGAATATTCTCCGTTTGAGTTGCGGTAATAGTCTGATTTCACAGAGACCTCGTTTTTCAGTTCATACTTTTTTTCACGAAGAAAGGCGTCAATATCCGACTGGATGGCATGGGAGATATCATTTTTAAAATACCGGATTGTCTCGGCTCCCTCTTCGGTCAGATGATAAAAAGTACGGCTGTGCGTAGATTCTTCACGGATAAATCCGGAATTTATCAATTCGGAAATTGCCTGCTGGAGCTTAAAATAGGTCGTATAGCCCTCGTTAAGAATAAATTCTGAAAGCTGTGAATTTGTTAATGGGAAATCAACTTTACTCAGCATATAAAGAATAATCAGTTTATATAATTTTAATACTTCTGTCATAATGATAACTCCTTTCCCTGCCAGATGTCCTGCGCCTTCAGCCAGGCATGTATGCTGTTTAATACATGTCGTTTGCTGCCGCTCCATAAAGGAGCAATGAGAAGCGCTTTCGGGCCGTCCCCTGTCAGACGGTGAATGACAATGTCCGGTCTCAGATGTCCGATACATGTTCCAAGAAGCCGGATATATTCCTCCTCCGATAAGACAGGAAACGGATGAATTTCATAGTACGCAGCGAGATCTGTATCCTTTAGTATGTGCAGTAACTGAAGCTTTACACCCTGGATATCCAGCGTGTTCAGGTAATGCATCGTTTCCAGCATCATTCCTGGATCCTCACCCGGAAGTCCCAGAATCGTGTGGACAATGACTGAAAGATTCGCGCGGCGTAAATCTTTCACTGCTCTTTCGAATACCGGCAACTTATAACCCCGGCGGATAAATACAGCGCTTTCCTCATGAACGGTCTGGAGACCGAGCTCTACCCATACCGGTTTGATCTGGTTCAACTCCTCAAGAAGGTGAAGAACGTCACTGTCAAGACAATCCGGTCTGGTGGCGATCGACAGGATCCGGACGTCCGGATGCATAATCGCTTCTGTATATAATTTTCTTAAGTAATCGAGGGGCGCATAAGTATTGGTATAAGCCTGAAAATATGCAATATACCCGTTTCCTGTATGCTTGTTTCTGACAAGCGCTTTGCCCTGTTCAATCTGCTCTGTGACAGAAAGAGACGCATCACTGGCAAAGTCTCCGGAGCCGCCCCGGCTGCAGAAGATACAGCCTCTTCTTCCCAGCGTGCCGTCGCGGTTCGGGCAGGTCATACCGCCATTTAAAGAAAGCTTATATAATTTTTCCCCATAAGTCTGTTTCAGATAAAAGTCCAGGGAATAATATCGTTTTTCACCCCATTGTTTTTGTTGTCTGGTGTTCATTATCATAGCATATCCTGAATATTCAAATCAATTTTTTTATTCTCCCGGAAAGAGTGTATTTACAAGCAGTTCAAAGGATGCGATTTGTTCCTCAGAGGGAGTGGAAAAAAGAGAAAAGGACAGGGGCACTACGGTGGGTTCTCCATACACGGGTGCGGCCGCGTATTGCTCCAGCTTTTCAACAGTGGCTTTAGAAAATGCCGGTACGGAAGGAAAAGTGGCATTTTCCAGTTCATGTATGGTCTGAAGAAGACTGTTATTTGGCGTCACGGTTATATCGACCGTATAGCAGGACAGACCATCTTCCTTTCTGGGGATGCCGGCATCATACTGGCAGGCATGAAGCATATTCCTCAAGGCTGCATAATATCTGTCTGTATACTCGGCGGAAAATTGTTCCGGAATAATCAGGTTTATCTGATTCTGGCACTCGGAGAGAAGTATGTCTTCTGTTTCATCTAAGTGTTTTGCAAGCTGTGTAACATCACCCTTAAGGATCCCGTCAAGCTCTGCGAGGATAAAGTCACGGGCATTCAAGGGTTCACAGACAGCGTCGAAAGGATACATATAATCAAAATTGCAAAATACCAGGGACAGAAAATGGTCAAAGTCATCAGCATTTATCCGGTATCCATTCTCTTTCTCAGATACATTCAGTGTAACATAGGTTTCTGATGCATAAACAGGCGAATCAGAAATCACTTTTTCGCACTCGGTAAGAAGAGCGGCAGTTTCCGCTGTCAAATCGGCTGAGGTCATGGAGTTCTGATAGGAAGTGACAGCGTTCTGCAAAGTATTTCTGATATCCAGAGGAGTAAAGGTTACAGTCACGGAATAAGTGTCTGCTTCGGATTCCCTGGCAGAGGACACTTTAAACCGGGTAGCCCGGGCTGCAGTCTGCAGAAAGTCAAGGTAATCAGCCTTTAATTCTTCCGGAAAATCAAGGGCATATGAAGAACTGCTGTTTATAATTCCCTTTTCAAGAAGAGATGAAAGGTTGTCTGGATCTCCTTCCTTCATGGATGTAATCTGTTCTCCGACGTATTCGGATGCAGATTTTCCCATATTACAGCCACATAGAAGAAATGTGAAGGCGATAAGACACAGTAAAAATAATCTTTGTTTTTTCATAATATCCTCCATAAAATCATGATTCCTTTATTTTAGCACAAATACTACTGGAAAAACATATAGATTTTATATATAATGAAAAGCGTAGCAAAAATGAACGAATGAAAGAAGGAGACATATTCATGGAAATGTTAAATCTTGAAAAAGAACTGCAGGAGAATTCATATCCGGGGCGTGGCATCATCATAGGAAAAAGTGCTGATGGGACAAAAGCAGTAACCGCATACTTTATTATGGGACGAAGTGAGAACAGCCGGAACCGTATCTTCGCAGAAGAAGGAGAAGGAATCCGCACACAGGCATTTGATCCGTCTAAGCTTACAGATCCGAGTCTGATTATTTATGCACCGGTGCGTGTGCTTGGTAATAAGACAATTGTGACAAACGGGGATCAGACAGATACGATCTATGAAGGCATGGACAAACAGATGACATTTGAACAGTGCCTGAGAAGCCGGGAATTTGAGCCGGACGGCCCGAATTATACTCCAAGAATTTCCGGAGTAATGCATATTGAAAACGGAAGTTATAATTATGCAATGTCTATCTTAAAGAGTAATAATGGAAATCCGCAGAGCTGTAATCGTTATACGTTTGCATACGAGAATCCGGCGGCAGGAGAAGGACATTTTATTCATACATACAAATGCGACGGCAATCCGCTTCCAAGCTTTGAAGGGGAACCGAAGCTGGTTGCGATCCCGGATGATATGGATGCATTTACAGAGACTTTATGGAACAGCCTGAATGAAGATAATAAGGTATCTTTGTTTGTGCGTTATATCAATATTGCAGATGGAACTTATGAGACAAAGATTGTAAATAAGAATCAGTAAGGAGGATACGAATGAAAGAATTAGAATTAAAGTATGGCTGTAATCCGAATCAGAAGCCTTCCAGAATCTACATGGCAGATGGAAGCGAGCTTCCGATTCAGGTGTTAAACGGAAAACCGGGATATATCAATTTCCTGGATGCTTTCAATGGCTGGCAGCTTGTCAGCGAGCTGAAAAAAGCAACCGGTCTTCCGGCGGCAACATCTTTTAAGCATGTATCGCCGGCAGGGGCTGCAGTAGGACTTCCGATGAGTGATACCCTTGCAAAAATATACTGGGTAGATGATCTGGGAGAGTTATCTCCGCTTGCCTGTGCTTATGCAAGAGCAAGAGGGGCAGACAGGATGTCTTCTTTTGGTGATTTTATTTCTCTTTCCGACGTCTGCGATGCAGATACGGCAAGGCTTATTAAGCGTGAGGTTTCCGACGGCGTAATCGCTCCGGGATATACAGAGGAAGCGCTGGAAATTTTAAAACAGAAAAAGAAAGGCAATTATAATGTAATTCAGATTGATCCGGATTATGTTCCGCAGGCGCTGGAGCACAAGGAAGTGTATGGAATCACCTTTGAACAGGGAAGAAATGAACTGAAGATTGACGACGAATTCTTTTCTGATATTGTGACAGAGAATAAGGAGCTTACGGAGCAGGCGAAAATTGACCTGGCGATTTCTATGATTACTTTAAAATATACACAGTCCAATTCTGTCTGTTATGTAAAAGACGGTCAGGCAATCGGTATCGGTGCGGGACAGCAGTCCAGAATCCACTGTACACGTCTTGCAGGACAGAAGGCAGACAACTGGTGGTTAAGACAGTCGCCGCAGGTCATGAATCTTCCGTTTATAGACGGTATCCGCCGTGCAGACCGTGACAATGCAATTGATCTGTACATTGGCGAGGATTATATGGATGTACTTGCTGACGACGCATGGCCGAATATCTTTAAGGAGAAGCCGGAAGTATTTACAAGAGAAGCGAAAAGAGAATGGCTTGATAAACTGACGGATGTAGCGCTTGGCTCGGATGCATTCTTCCCGTTTGGCGATAACATTGAACGTGCGCATAAGAGCGGCGTCAAATACGTTGCGCAGCCGGGCGGTTCTGTAAGAGATGACAATGTGATTGCTGCATGTAATAAATATGACATGGTAATGGCATTTACAGGAATAAGATTATTCCATCATTAATAATGTAATAATAAAGGAGACTGGAAAATGGGTAAATATTTTGGGACAGATGGTTTCAGGGGAGAAGCGAATGAAGTCCTGACAGTAGAACATGCATTTAAAGTGGGAAGATTTCTGGGCTGGTATTATGGCCAGGATCATCAGGCAAAGGTAGTAATTGGAAAAGATACCAGAAGGAGCAGCTATATGTTTGAGTATGCACTGGCGGCAGGTCTTACTGCATCCGGAGCAAATGCATATCTTCTTCATGTTACAACAACGCCAAGTGTGTCCTATGTAACAAGAACAGAAGGGTTCGACTGTGGGATTATGATTTCCGCAAGTCACAATCCGTTCTATGATAATGGAATCAAGATTATCAATGGAAAAGGGCATAAGATGGAAGCAGAAGTCGAAAATAAGATTGAAAGCTATATTGACGGAGAAATGGGTGAGCTTCCTCTTGCAAAGAAAGAGAAGATCGGCCGAACGATTGATTATGCGGCGGGAAGAAACCGTTACATCGGTTATCTGATTTCACTTGCGACACGTTCTTTTGAGGGAAAGAGGATTGGTCTTGACTGCTCAAACGGAAGTGCGTTTACGATAGCAAAAAGTGTATATGACGCGCTTGGCGCAAAGACCTATGTTATCAATTGCGAGCCGGATGGAACGAACATCAATACAAATTGCGGCTCTACCCATATCGAAGTGCTGCAGCAGTATGTAAAAGAGAATAAACTGGACGTAGGATTTGCCTATGACGGAGATGCGGATCGATGTATTGCAGTAGATGAGAATGGAAATGTGGTAGACGGCGATCTGATTCTTTATATCTGCGGTAAATATCTGAAAGAAAACGGCCGCCTGAACGGAGATACGATTGTTACGACAATTATGTCTAATCTGGGCTTATATAAGGCATGTGATAAAATCGGCATGAAGTATGAGAAGACGGCGGTCGGTGATAAATATGTATATGAAAACATGGTGCAGAATAATTTCTGCCTTGGCGGAGAGCAGTCCGGACATATCATATTCAGCAAACATGCGACAACAGGCGACGGTATTCTGACTTCCCTTATGATTATGGAAGTTATGCTGGAAAAGAAGATGACGCTTGCAAAGCTTGCTGAGCCGGTAAAGATTTATCCGCAGCTTCTTCAGAACGTCAGAGTATTTGATAAGAAAACGGCACGTGAGAATCCGGAAGTGATAAAGGCAGTGGATGAGGTGGCCGCGGCGCTTGGCGACGACGGACGTATTCTTGTGAGAGAGAGTGGTACGGAGCCTGTGATCAGGGTTATGGTGGAAGCGTCAACCGATGAGCTTTGTGCAAAATATGTCGGCCAGGTGGTCGATGTAATGAAAGCAGAAGGTCTTGCGGCAGAATAAGAAAAAGAGATTTCGCACATAATATCCTTCATAAAGTAACAGGACAGTTACTTTTATGAAGGAGGAATTGAGAATGCATAAATATTTACCGATCACGGATGTGTTCGCGCGGGAAATTCTAGATTCCAGGGGGAATCCTACGATAGAAGCAGAAGTACTTGCAGGGGACAGATTCCGTGGAAGGGCAAGTGTGCCGTCAGGAGCGTCTACCGGGCAGTTTGAAGCGCTGGAGCTTCGGGACGGACAAAAGAGATACGGAGGACTGGGAGTAGCTATGGCTGTGGACCATATTAATTCCAGGATCGCTCCGGAAATCATAGGGATAAATGTGTTTGAACAGGCGCAGGTAGACAAGGCGCTGCTCCGGCTTGACGGCACACAGGATAAATCAAATCTTGGTGCAAATGCAATGCTGGGAGTATCCATGGCAGCGGCCAGGGCGGCAGCTACAGCGCTTGGGCAGCCTCTTTATGCTTATCTGGGCGGAACAAATGCAAAGAAAATGCCGGTGCCGATGATGAATATCATGAATGGAGGAAAACATGCCGACAATTCGATTGATATTCAGGAATTCATGATTATGCCGGTCGGTGCATGTTGTTTTAAAGAAGGTCTTCGTATGTGCGCAGAGATTTATCATGCGCTGAAAGGTCTTTTGAAGAAAGAAGGACTCAGTACCGGAGTGGGAGATGAAGGTGGATTTGCACCGGATCTTCCGGATGCAAGGGCAGCGCTTACATTTATCGTAAATGCAGTAAGAGAAGCGGGGTACAAACCGGGCGAGGATATTATGCTTGCACTGGACGTGGCTGCGACAGAACTGTATGATAAAAAATTCGGGAAATATGTTTTCCAGGGCGAAAATGTGGTTCGTTCTGCGGAAGAGCTGATTGATTATTATGAAGAACTGGCAGAGGAATTTCCAATTGCTTCGATTGAGGATCCGCTGGATGAAGAAGACTGGGATGGCTGGGAGCTTCTCAGCACAAGACTGGGACTTCACATACAGCTTGTAGGGGATGATCTGTTTGTGACCAATACGAAGCGTCTGCAAAAAGGAATTGAGAAAGAGGTCGCAAATGCAATTCTTGTAAAGGTAAACCAGATTGGAACACTTACAGAGGCTTTTGATGCAATCGAGATGGCAAAAAATGCCGGATACCACACCATCATTTCCCATCGTTCCGGGGAGACAGCTGATACAATGATCGCAGATATTGCGGTTGCATTTAATGCAGGACAGATAAAAACCGGAGCGCCCTGCAGGGCAGAGCGGGTAGAAAAATACAATCAGCTGCTGCGGATCGAGGAACGTCTCGGTAACAGTGCAGAATATAAAAATCCTTTTCAATAAGTGAAAATAACTCTTGTAAAGCGGAATCTCTTGTGGTAAGATAGACATGGTTTATCCATAGGAGGTGCAAGAAGGTGGAGATTTTAAAGACAGTATTAATGATTATATTTGCAATAGACTGTATCGCATTATCGGCAATTGTATTGCTGCAGGAAGGTAAGTCAGCGGGACTTGGAACCATCAGTGGTATGGCTGACACATATTGGGGACAGAATAAGGGACGTTCTCTCGAGGGCGCGCTGGTGAAGTCTACGAAGTTTCTTGCGATTCTGTTTATTGTACTGGCAGCAGTGTTGAATTTAAAAGTATTTGCTTAAAATGAACAGTATTTTAGGAAAACAAAAGGACACTCCTGTAATGGGGGTGTCCTTTGCGCATTCTTTTTTATATCATACGATGCGCATTTTATGATAGATACAGGGGGAGAGTTTCATAGTATGGAGAAGATTACGGGGATTTACCGTGCCAATCAAAAAGGGTTTGGTTTTGTGACGACAGAGGAAGAAGCCGATATTTATATAGGAGAAGAACATACGGGGAGCGCTTTGGACGGTGACGAGGTGGAAGTTGTCATCATAAAAGAAGCAAGACAGAAAAAACGAAAAAGCAGGGAAGGTAAAGTTGTACGTATTTTATCCAGAGGTATTACAAAGGTTGTGGGTCTTTATCAAAAGAATCGCGGGAAAGGGTATGGCTTTGTGCTTCCGGATAATCAGAAGATACTGAGAGATATTTTTGTCCCGTCAGAGTGTGCAAAAGGGGCGGTAAACGGACATAAAGTAGTGGTGGAGATTACTTCATACGGAGAAGGCGGAAAGAAACCGGAAGGAAAGATTATCGAGATCATCGGTCATGTAAATGATCCGGGGACAGATATTATGTCCATTGTAAAAGAACATGACCTGCCGACAGAATTCCCGGAGAAGGTCCTGAATCAGGCGGAACGGGTGGCGAAGCCTGTAAGTGAAGCAGACATGGCAGGAAGAGAGGATCTCCGCAGCTGGCAGATGGTGACGATTGACGGTGAAGATGCAAAGGATCTGGACGATGCAGTGTCTGTAATAAAGGAAGAGGGAAAGTATACGCTGGGTGTGCACATTGCGGATGTGACGAATTATGTTCAGGAGAACAGTGCGCTTGACAGAGAGGCATTAAAGCGTGGGACAAGTGTATATCTTGCAGACCGTGTGATCCCGATGCTTCCCCACACGCTTTCGAACGGTATGTGTTCATTGAATGAAGGAGAGGACAGGCTGGCGCTCAGCTGTATTATGACAGTGGATGATAAAGGACATGTTATTGGTCATAGAATTGCGGAAACGGTTATCTGTGTCGACTGCCGGATGAGCTATACGAGTGTGGCAAAGATACTGGAAGAAAAGGACGAAGAAGAGATAGAAAAGTATAAAGAACTTGTACCGATGTTCGAGCTTATGCGGGAATTATCCGGTGTTTTGAGAGAACAGAGGAGAAAAAGAGGATCCGTCAATTTTGATTTTCCGGAGACAAAGATCATATTGGATGAAAATGGACGCCCGGTAGAATTGAAGCCTTACGAGCGTAACGTGGCGACAAGGATGATCGAGGATTTTATGCTTCTGGCAAATGAGACAGTTGCTGAAGATTATTACTGGCAGGAGCTTCCGTTTGTATATCGTACACATGAAGCGCCGGATGATGAGAAAATACGGACACTTGCCACATTTATCAATAATTTCGGATACTCGATGCATATCAGAGGCGATGTTCATCCTGGGGAAGTGCAGAAGCTTCTGGCAAAAATAGAAGGAACGCCGCAGGAAACACTGATCAGCAGGCTGGCGCTGCGCTCTATGAAGCAGGCGAGATATACGCCTGAAAATACGGGGCATTTTGGACTGGCGGCAAAATATTATACACATTTTACTTCGCCCATCAGACGTTATCCGGATCTGCAGATTCACAGAATCATCAAAGATAATCTGCGTGGCCGGATGAAACCGGAGAAAATAGAGCATTATGAAAAAATACTTCCCGAGGTAGCAAAGCAGTCCAGCGAGACGGAGAGACGCTCAGAGGAGGCGGAAAGAGAAACCGTCAGACTCAAGAAGGCACAATATATGCAGGAGCACATCGGGGAAGTATATCATGGGGTGATTTCCGGCATGACCAAATGGGGAATGTATGTGGAGCTTGCCAATACAGTAGAAGGACTCGTGCATGTGGCGAATATGACAGATGATCATTACGATTATATCGAGGACAGATATGAAATGAAAGGAGAGCATACCGGAAAGGTATACAAGCTTGGACAGGAGATCGACGTTCGCGTAAAAGGAGCGTCCACGCTTCTTCGGACGATAGATTTTGAAATAGAAACAGGAGAGAGGGAAGATGGCGAAGACAGGCAGTAAGATGATAGCGAATAATAAAAAAGCATATCATGACTATTTTATATTGGAAACTTATGAAGCGGGTATTGCACTCCATGGAACAGAAGTAAAATCTCTTCGGATGGGTAAGTGCAGCATCAAAGAATCATTTATCCGGATAGAGAATGGAGAAGTGTACGTATATGGAATGCATATCAGTCCGTATGAAAAAGGAAATATTTTCAATAAAGACCCGCTTCGGGTCAGGAAGCTTCTTCTTCATAAGTCGGAAATCAATAAAATGACAGGGAAAACAAAAGAAAAAGGAATGGCGGTTATTCCGCTGAAAGTATATTTTAAAGGAAGCCTTGTGAAAGTAGAGATCGGACTTGCAAAAGGAAAGAAATTGTATGACAAGCGCCAGGATATTGCAAAAAAAGATCAGAAGAGAGAAGCAGAAAGAGATTTTAAGGTGAAAAATCTGAGGTAATGTATGGGCGAAAACAGAAAAAGAGGGGGAAAATTATGGTACCTGTGAAAAAAGATGACTTGCGAAAACTGGTCAGTCAGACTACAATGGAGATATACGAAGAACTGACGCCTCAGCTGATACAGCTGATTGAGCAGACCAAACATGATCACACACTTACAGAAGCACAGAAGCAGGATGAGATCAGTCTGCATATGATGGGATATGTAAAGTCCTGTACAAATGAAATTATTATAGAAGTTCTGGCAGAAATACTTGGATTGGAGGATTAGAAGATGGCATATTGTGTAAAATGTGGGGCGAGTGTTGACGATACATCTGAGTTTTGCCCGCATTGTGGAGAAAAAATTCCACAGCAGGGAAATACGGAGGAGTATACATATCAGCAGCAGGGGAATGCCGAAGGACAGGCATATCAGCAGGGAGAATATTTTGATGCGTATGATGTAAAGAAAAATAAAGGGATGGGGGTCGTATCTTATCTTGGAATCCTGGTATTGATTCCCCTTCTTGCAGGAGATAAGAAATCGCCGTATGTCAGACATCATGCGAATCAGGGATTGATGCTGTTTATTATTTCGGCGATCGTGGATCTGCTTGATGGAGAATGGATATGGGGATTTCGTTCCTGGGTGAATTTCGGAGGAAATGTGCTGTCCTGGGTACTTGATATTGCAAATCTGGCGTGCTTTATATTGCTGATCGTAGGAATTGTCACAGCGTGCAAAGGCGAGAAAAAAGAACTTCCTGTTATAGGAAAATATAAATTTCTGAAATAAAAAATTGCGGGTTCGCTAGGAACCCGCAATTTTTTGACATATGGAGAACGAAGTACATTTTGCACGAATTTACCAGAAGAAGTATGAATATTCATTGTGCAATATACTTTGGCATGATAAAATGATGAAAAGTCATTTTTTTAAAAGTACATTTTTTAGAAAAAGGAGGAAAGTGCATGTACAGAAGGGGAAAATGTATTCGCAGAAATATCAGGAATATTTTTGCGGCAAGTATGTCAGTAGTATTGATCGGAGGAATGTTTTCAGGTATAACAGTTCCGGTGAAGGCGGAGGAGACTTATGAGCATAAGCTGTTCTTTGCATCAGACTATCAGGGCGATCCTGCACCGGATAATCTGGAGTCGATCACAAAGAATATTAAAGAAGCAGGAATAGAGCCGGAGCTGGCTGTATGGTGCGGAGATTATATTGTCGGGGCGGGCTGGACAGATCCGACCGGAGAAGAAACGGCTGCGGAGATGAAGAAGAGTTATGATAATATCCGCAAGGTCATGACAGGCAGATGGCCGAAGCTTGAGCAGCTGTTCCTTCAGGGGAATCATGACAGCAAGTCGCTCGTGGAGAATGGGACACTCACGCCTACAGGAGCGAAAGAATATGAAGACTATATTGTGTATACCATCAATAAAGACGATTTTCCGTGGGTACAGGGAGTAAATGATGATTTTACATCTGCGTCAGAAAGTAAGGCAGCTGTGGAAAAAACAGCTTCAGATCTGAACACTTATCTGGAAAAATTGATGAAGGAGGACTGTACAAAGCCGGTTATCATAGCTACATAATTTATATGACTTTTCCACCCCTTGAAAACGCTGAAAGTTCAACATTTTTTGCGGTGTGGGTATGAGTATTTTGAACCCGGTTAGTAACAAATTAGTATCACACTTTTGTTACAAAATCAAGGGAAATCCAACCTGCACCACTTTTCAGCTTTCCCCATTTAGAAGCCCCCTGACCATCAGATTCAGCAACGATTGTGAACACTCCCTTCCCGGTGTAACCGTTGATTTTATAGTTAGTTCCTGCACCGCTACGGATGTTCAAATCAGGAATATTAACCCTGACCATGTAAGGGCTAAAGGAAGGGGTTTCCGGGGTTGTGCTTCCCTGAATGG
>DKYD01000106.1:529-6885 GCA_002492335.1 Lachnospiraceae bacterium UBA7109 | reverse complement strand
ATTATTTGAAAGCAGTTATCTGGCAACAAAAGCGTTAAAGGAGAATGATAGTCAGAAAGCCGCCGATATGGTGCCGCAATTAGCAGAGGACTATTATCGTACTATCCATTCGATTGAAGTATACAAGAGAGCCTGTGAGGAGCAAGTTAATGAGCAGCAGTAAAAAGAAGAATTCTTCCATGCAATTTCTGAAAATCAGTTTCAGTGCGCTTTTGATCTTTAGTATTGCTATATTCAGCGTGCTCGCAATTTATATGAATCGAAAGAGTGATAATGCTGTTTACGACATCGGAAAAATCTACATGTCCGGAATGAATGAGCAAATGTCCAGCCACTTTGAATCTGTCATTGAGCTGCGTTTTAGTCAGGTAGATGGTATTGTATCTGCTGTTTTACCGGAGTTTGGCGATAAGGAGAGGCTATATGAGGAACTCGCTTACAGGACACAGATCAGAGCTTTCGATTATTTAGCGCTTTGTTCTGAGGAGGGAGACTTTGAAACGCTCTACGGACAATCCATACAACCGATTAACCCGGAGGCCTTTTTAGGCGCCTTATTACAGGGAGAACACAGAGTTGCAGTGGGAACGGATGCCGCCGGAAATGAAGTGGTATTGTTCGGAGTGAACGCCGGCTATCCTATGCAGAACGGAGAAAAAAGCATTGGTCTGATAGCCGCCGTACCGCTGGAATATATTACCAGTTTCCTTGGCCTGGAAAATGATGATCAGATCGTATATTATCATATTATCAGATTAGACGGCAGCTTTGTCATACAGAACTCCAACATGGAGCTGCTGAGCTTTTTTGAAGAGCTGCAAGAGCGGCTTGCTTCTTCGGAGGAGAATTCCGCCGGGAAAGATGTGATTGCAGAATTTAGCGCGGCACTGAAGAATGACCAGGAGTATACTGCAACATTAGAAGTCAATGGAGTCAGACAGCAGATCTATGGAAAGGCATTGCCCCATTCGGAGTGGTATCTGGTGTCCGTAATGCCGTATAGTATCCTGGACAGTATCATGAATACGCTGAGCAATCAACGTATGATCATGACAATGCTGTCCTGCGTTGCGATTTTAATCCTCCTGTCATTAATTTTCCTTCGGTATTTCGGCATTATCAATGCGCATGTGCGGGAACTGGAGAAAGCCCGGAAGGAGGCTATGGAAGCGAATCGGGCCAAAAGTGAATTTCTGGCGAATATGAGTCATGATATCCGGACGCCTATGAATGCCATTGTAGGTATGACTGCGATTGCCTCGGCCCACATGGACAACCGGGAACAGGTACAGGATTGTCTTAGAAAAATTGCATTGTCGAGCAAGCATCTGTTGGGCCTGATTAATGATATTCTGGATATGTCTAAGATTGAAAGCGGCAAATTAGCTCTGACAATCGAGCGCATTTCACTTAAAGAAGTGATGGAAGGAATTGTCAGCATTATGCAGCCGCAGGTGAAGACAAAGAAGCAGACCTTTCACATACATGTGGAAAATATCCTGGCGGAGGATGTGTGGTGCGATGGCGTGCGCCTGAACCAGGTCCTTCTGAATCTTTTATCGAATGCAACGAAGTATACGCCGGAGGGCGGCTCCATACAATTATCCTGTACCGAGGAAGCTTCTCCGAAGGGAGAAAGCTATGTCCGCATTCATATCAGGGTCAAGGATAATGGCATCGGTATGTCGCAGGAATTTCTGGACAGAATATACGAATCCTATAGCCGCGCGGATGAAGCCAGAGTACATAAGACAGAAGGCGCCGGTCTGGGAATGGCGATTACAAAGTACATCGTGGATGCCATGGATGGAACTATCGATATACAGAGTGAACCGGGGAAAGGAACGGAATTCCATCTCACGTTTGACTGCGAAAAAGTGGATATAGTAGAAACAGATATGGTTCTTCCTGCCTGGAATATGCTGGTAGTCGATGATGACAGAGCGTTATGTGAGATCGCCATGGACACGCTGAAGTCCATCGGAATCAATGCGGAATGGACATTGAGCGGAGAAGAGGCGCTGGAACGGGTACTCCAACGCCACAGAAAGGGAGAAGATTATCAGATCATTCTGCTGGACTGGAAGCTGCCTGGCATGGATGGCATTCAGATTGCAAGGGAAATCCGGCGTAATCTGGGGTGTGACGTGCCGATTTTACTGATTTCTGCATACGACTGGAGCGAATGTGAAGCGGAGGCCCGCGAAGCAGGTATTGATGGGTTCATTTCCAAACCGCTTTTTAAATCTACTCTGTATCATGCTCTATGTAAATATATGGATATTGGAACAGAGCAGGATCAGGCGGATGAGGGGGACATTGATCTGTCCGGACGGCGCATCCTGCTTGCCGAGGATAATGAGCTTAACTGGGAGGTTGCAAGTGAATTGCTTTCCGATCTGGGCGTGAAGCTGGAATGGGCGGAAGACGGCCAGGTGTGTCTGGATAAGTTCCGGGCGTCGCCGGAGGGTTATTATGACGCCATTCTTATGGATATACGAATGCCGCATATGACAGGATATGAGGCCACGAAAGCCATTCGGGCGCTGGATCGTGCGGACGCCGTCTCTGTTCCGATTATAGCTATGAGTGCGGATGCCTTTTCCGAGGATGTACAGAATTGCCTGAAGTGCGGTATGAATGACCACATAGCAAAGCCGATTGACATTACGAAATTGAACCATTTATTGAAAAGATATTTAATATAAGTCTGAGAATTGTGTTACACTCAAATAAGGGAAATTGGCAATGGAGTACATTTTGGCAGAGAAAGGAAACAACTGATGAAAAAAGACGTACGTAACATTGCAAAAGAAGTAGAGGAAGAGTTAATACAGATCCGTCGAAGACTGCATCAGCATCCAGAGCTGGCTCTTAGGGAGGTAGAAACTGCAGAAATTATTGCAGAAACGTTGAAAAAAATCCCCGCCATGACCGTATATGAGAATATGGCCGAGGGAAGCGGAGTGGTAGGTATTCTGGAAGGTAAAAAAGGCCCGGGGAAATGTGTCATGGTGCGGGCAGATATCGATGCACTTCCGATTGAGGAACAACTGGACGTGGAGTTCAGATCGCAGAACCCTGGGAGAATGCATGCCTGTGGACACGATGCACACGCAGCATGGATTCTGGGGACGGCCATGGTTTTAAGCGGACTCCGGGAGGAGTTTTGTGGAACGGTGAAATTCGTTTTCCAGCCGGGAGAAGAATGTGGGAAGGGAGCGACTGCGCTGATTGAAAAGGACCATATTCTTGAAAATCCGCATGTAGACGCTGTATTTGCAGCGCATGCCTGGCCGACGGTAAGGGCAGGCCAGATCGGAATTGCCGCGAAGTATGCATTTGGCTGTCCGGGAGGATTTTCTCTTAAAATTATCGGAAAAGGCGGACATGGCTCCTGGCCGTATCAGTGTATCAATCCGATTACAGTGGCAATGCAGATCTATTCTGCACTGCAGGGGGTAGTAGCTGAAAATATTGATTCTGTAGAACCGAGGGTCATTTCAATCGGTGCGATTCATGCCGGGGATGCAGGAAATATTATCCCGGATACGTGTACGATGAATGGTACGATTCGTGCGACGGAGATGAGCGTTATGAAGCAGATCGCAGAGGAGATTGAAAATGTTACGGCTAATATTACGGCTATGCACAAGGCGAACTATGAGCTTCATGTGAATATCGGAGGAGCGGCTGTAGAAAATGATCCCGAAATGATTGCCCTTTGCAAAGCGAGTGCGGAGGAGATCCTGGGAGAGGGAAACTGCTATATCATCGACAAAAAGCACCTGGGCGGCGAGAATTTTTCAGAATACAGCAGCCGTGTACCGGGATGCTATATGTTTGTTGGGATTGGGACAGACCGGACGGAAGGAAAATTCGGATTGCACAGTCCGATTTTTGAGATTGCAGAAGAGGTATTGGCGCCGACGGCGGCAGTATTTGCTAATCTGGTTTTGAATTATCTTTCGGGTAATAGATATTAGTAATAAAATTATTGAAATAAACAATTAGACAGAACTAAAGTTTGGGAATAAAATTAATTTAGTTCATGTAGTCAGTCGGTGCCAGTGTACAGAGAAAATATGGCCGAAAGGACTCTGTACACTGGCACTGACACGTTTAAAAATAAGAAATGCGGAGTGAAGAAGATGTTCAAAATCAGTTACTTTATGGAGATCCTTCCGATTATCGGAAGCAAGGTAAATGTTACCTTTGAACTGACCATTGTTTCGACAATATTTGCACTTCTGGTTGGTGTTGTCGTTGCGATTATCAGCTATTACAAGGTGGGAGGATTCTATCAGCTCACAAGAGTCTATGTATCCATTATGCGTGGTACCCCGATCGTGGCACAGCTTTATTTCTTCTATTATGGTCTTGCTTTGTATAGTGCTATGATTCGTAATATGACCCCGCTGATTGCGGTTTCGGTTGTTATGAGTTTAAATATGGGGGCTTTTATGTCCGAGAGTATTCGGGGAGCGCTGCTTTCCGTAGACGAAGGGCAAAAGGAAGCGGCATATTCGCTTGGGATGACGAATTTCCAATTGATTACCCGGATCATTATTCCGCAGGCAGTTCGTGTGGCACTTCCACCAATCTTCAATGATGTAATCAATCTGATCAAGACAACTTCACTTGCTTTCATGTTGGGTGTGCCGGATATCATGGGTGCAGCAAAAATTGAAGGAGCAAAAACCTTCCGGTATTTTGAAATTTATGCTGCAGTTATGTTGATCTACTGGGTAATTATCTTTGTACTTGGAATCTTACATAAGCTTCTTGAGAAGAAATGCGCAAGTATGTATTAAGCTTATCGATCTTGACGGAGAACCGTTTAAGATAAATATTCATTTATTAATATTACAGGAGGAACATGTATCATGAAAAAACGTGTATTAGCAGCAATGCTTGTAGCTATGATGACTGTAGCGGCGGTAGCAGGATGCGGAAAGAGTTCTGATTCAGAGGACACAACGAAGAAGGAATCTTCAGAAGAAAAAAAGGATGAAGAAACAGCCGGTGAGAGTACGGAAATTGATAAGGTTGTTGTTGTAACAGCCGGATCAGGCGAGCCATACAGCTTACTTGCAGATGATGGAACATGGACCGGTATTGACGCAGAGATGTGGGCTGAGATTGAAGAGCGTACCGGATGGAAAGTCGAAGTAAAGCGCGCTGCTTTCGATGCAATCTGGGGAGAACTGGATACCGAGCGTGCAGATGTATCTGCTAACTGCTGGGCAGTAAAGGAAGAAAGAACAGAGAAATATAATGCAACGATCCCGTATTATGGAGATGCACAGTGCATCATCGTAGCAGAGTCCAATGAAGATATTTATAAATTTGATGATCTTGCAGGGAAGAAGGTAGGCTGTACGAATGGACAGGCAGCTCAGACAATTATCGAACAGATGGCAGAGGAAATCGGCTTCGAGGTTGTTCTTTATGAAGACAGCTCCGTTGGTATGAATGATCTGAACCTTGGAAGACTGGATGCTTATGCAAATACAACAACAAATGTAAATAACTTTACACATTACAATGATACGATTTCCTTCCGTTTCCTGGAAGAAAACCTTCTTGCAAATAATGTTGCATATTTTTGTACAAAAACAGAAAGAGGCGAAGCAATCTGCGAAGAGCTGGACAAGGTAATCCAGGATATGCTGGATGATGGAACCATTGCAAAGATCACTGAGAAGTGGATGTTTGCAGACATGACACAGTTAATTCAGAAATAATATAAAGTCAGGAAGATCGAGGGAAACTATGGGAACAGAAACACCAATGGTTAAGGTTGAGCATCTGTATAAGGAATTCGATACAGAAACGAAGGTTCTGAAGGATATCAATCTTACAGTTAATAAAAATGAAGTTATTGCAATCCTGGGTCCTTCGGGAACCGGAAAATCCACACTGTTGAGATGTCTTAATTATCTGACGGTTCCGACAAAGGGAATCATTGAAATCGGAGGCCTTCGGGTGGACGCAGAGAAGCATACCAAGAAAGAGGTTATTGAACTTCGGAAACATTCTTCTATGGTTTTCCAGGGTTACAATCTGTTTAAAAATAAGACAGCTCTTGAAAATGTAATGGAAGCGCTTATACAGGTACAGAAGAAGCCGAAGGCGGAAGCAGAAAAGATTTCTCTTGATCTGTTAAAGAGAGTCGGAATGCTTGAAAGAAAGGATTTTTATCCGTCCAAGCTCTCCGGCGGGCAGCAGCAGAGAGTCGCGATTGCCCGGGCGATTGCGGCAAACCCGGAAATTATTTTTTTCGATGAGCCGACCTCGGCGCTGGACCCGGAGCTTACCGGAGAGGTTCTGCGGGTCATCCGCTCCCTGGCGGA
>DKYD01000106.1:0-397 GCA_002492335.1 Lachnospiraceae bacterium UBA7109 | reverse complement strand
CTCCGGCGGGCAGCAGCAGAGAGTAGGTATTGCGCGTGCTCTTGCAGTAAATCCGAATGTGCTGCTATTTGATGAGCCAACATCGGCATTGGATCCGGAGCTGGTAGGTGAGGTACTGAATACTATTAAGTCACTTGCAGAAGAAGGAACAACAATGCTCCTGGTAACACATGAGATTGGATTTGCACGTGAAGTTGCAACGCGGGTTCTCTTCATGGATGGCGGCCGCATCGCGGCAGATGGAACTCCCGAAGAAATCATCGATCATCCTGAAAATGAAAGAGTTCGGCAGTTCTTAAACTTTATTAAGAAATAGGCATTCGAAAAGGGGGCGTCGGAAATATTTCCGATTGCCCCCTTTTCTTGACAGATACATTCATTGTGGTATTCACGTCAG
>DKYD01000030.1:934-7214 GCA_002492335.1 Lachnospiraceae bacterium UBA7109 | reverse complement strand
TCTCTGCCCACTTCTTTACCGTTTACATAAAGGATCGTCTCTGTCTCATCAAATACAGCGGTTACATAATACCAGTTGTCTTCATTTGCCTGATAGGACGGATTCGGTGTTCTCGCCGCCGCATTGTCCAGGAGATATCTCTCTGCCGCTACTTCTCCGGATTTATCAAAGACGCCGATATAGTGCTCGTTTAAGTATTGCTGCTGGGTTGTATTCGGCGCTGCGAAGAATCCCCAGTTTGTAGCGCTGGAACCAGGTCTTGTCTGATAGGAAACAGTCAGGGCTTTTGCTCCTGTTAAGAGGCTGTTTCCGGCTTTATCCGTTACATTCAGGAACTGATCTGTTCCGTTCAGCTTCAGAGCCTTGCCTCCGTCATGGTCTACTAATTCATAAGAACCTGCTGCAAGTGCATTGCCGCCGTCAAATGCTGCACCCTCTGTCGGCACTGCATCAAAGTTAAAGTCTGCAAGGAGCTTCTTCTCCGGCGTCGGCTCTCCTTTTTTCACCAGATTACCCTCTGCCTGTGCAAGAGCTGTTGCTGCTGCATCAACTGCTTCCTGTGTTGCATTTTCATCGTTAAGCACTTCTTTTGCTGCTGCAAGCGCTGCTGCAAAGTCTGCCCATCCGGATTCATAATCTGCTTCATTAAGAGCGTCGGCTGCTGCAACTGCTGCTGTAAGAAGAAGTTTATCAGCTGGCGTCGGCTCTTCAATTGCTTTACCGTATACTTTCCAACGTCCGATACCATTTGCCAGCTTTCCTTCTGCAACGGTTACATTCATACGGATGCTGGTAGTTGTTACCGGTTCTACATTAATTGTATTATACTGATCTTTATTCAGGTAGTTGTCAGAGGTAATGGTCATTGGCTGCCAGTTACCATCCTGATCCAGATATTCCATTGTCACTTCTGACGGAACACCTGTATCGCCGCCATCATCATACCAGTAAACTTCGTTACCCGCTACCTTGACTGCCTCATTCCATGTATAGCTTACCCACAGAACAGTTCCTGCAGTCTGAGACCAGTTACCCCAGCCTCTTCCTGTTCCAAATGCGGAGCTTTCCGGCTCAAAGGCAGGGTTATTGATTCCGTTCAGGTTCTCCCAGGAGGATGTATAAGATGCTTCCGGTGTTGCATAAGGAGCAATATCACTGTCTTCCGCAAGGTCATTTACTGTGATTTCAACAGAATCGCTGACTTCACCGATTGCTGCTGTAATTGTTGCTTTTCCTTCAGCAACAGCTGTTACCACGCCGTCCTTTACGGTAGCAACCTTCTCATCGCTGGAGCTCCATGTAATGGCATCCATATTGGTTACATGCAATGGAGATGCTTCCACTGTAAGTTTTGTTGATTCCATCTTCTCAAGTTCGGTCTTTCCGGAAATCTTAAGGCTCTTTGCAGTACCCTTTGCATAGATTCCGAAATTATCAAGGAGTCCGCTATAATGTTCCGTGTTCCAGAGCGCCCGGCCAATATACAGTGTACTGTCGCTGCCAAGAATCTCTGTCAGGCTGGATGCACACTCGGTCTCTCCTGCCAGTTCGTAATCCAGATAAACCCTGGTTCCGTCCTGACCAAAGATCACATCTACATGTGTCCATTTATCTCTGCCTACCGCAACTGTCTGGTTACTTCCTGCCACACCACGGCCATCCAGGTATCTCTCTAACACAAGTCCGTCGCTATTTACAAGAGCGCCCAAATAGTGCTCTTTACGTCCGCCATCCAACGGTGCTTTGTCATCAATATTTGCAAAGAACGGCCATCCGGACCAATCTGCGTTCGGCTTCATATCGAAGGAGAATGCAATCTCGTCGTAACCGGTCAGAAGGCTTCCACCGTCCTTATCCGTAACTTTAATGGAAGAAGAACCGTCAAAGCTCAGGCCATGTCCCTTGTGTCCATCAAATTCCTGTGGTTCCAGAGTTCCGGTTACAGTACCTATTGCATAGTCGCCGCCGTTGAAAGTGCCGTCTTCATTCTTATCCTCAAAGTCAAAGTATGCAATTTCCGTTGTAGTGTCAACTACAGGTTCCGGTACATCGCCGACTGCTTTCCAACGAAGGACGCCAACGCATCCTGCTTCTGAGTTCTCGCTGTCATCCTTTGTACGGATGTACAATCTTACTGCTGTTGTGTTAATCTTTTCAGCAAACTTAATGGTATTGTACTGATTCAGTTTTACCATGTCTTCATAGGATGTTGCAAGTTCAGCTTCCTTCCACTCGCCTGCATCATCCAGGTATTCAACCCGAATCGCTCCGGGAACATCACACCAGCCCGGTTTATTTCTGTCGTTGGTTCCCCAGAATACTTCAAATCGGCTGATCGTCATCGGATCATCCCAGTCATACTGTAACCAGCTCCACTGTCCTTTGGTATACCAGTTTCTGTATGCCCTTCCGTTATTATAACCATCTGTAGAACTCTTCGGTTCCCAGTCTTTCATGATGTCATATGGCGAACCATAGTAATCGTACCATGTATCACAGGTCAGGGATGCTGCATATTCCAGATCGTTCTCATCTACCACTGGCGGACGGAAAGATACGGAAATATCTACAGGTCCGGTAACCGCCTTGACTGTATATGTATTATCTACAACCTGATCCTGTACTTCCTCACCGTTTACAATCAGTTTCTTTACAATATAGCCATCATTCGGTGCCATGGTAATGACAAGATCATCACCATCCTTTACCATGTCTGACTGTGCGTTTGTGGTAATTGTACCCGTTAATGGTGTACGGTTATTAACAGTTACTTTAAACCATTCTTTTCCATCATCAGCGATCAGAAGTGTCTTAAAGTATGTTGTATATCTTGATGATGCAAATTCCGGTGCAAACATTGGTCTGAAGGTATAGCCCTTTGCTGACAGAACCGGGAATCCGTTCTTCTCATCCTGAGAAATCTTGATGGAATCGGAAATGGTGTTAGACAGAATCAATGTTGACCATTCTGTGTTGTTATCTTCTGCCGCCATTACCAACGGTCCATACATAACGCTCGATACAGTAGCAGAACCAAGTTGATCCGGAGTGTTGTCCAGATGCAGTGACCACGGAATTGTTACGTCAATCACATCACCGGATTTAATTCCTTCCAATACTGCATAGCTGCTTACTGCTGCATTTACTTCTACTTCATTTCCATTTACTTTTACGTTCATGCCTTCGGTTGCCCAGTACGGCACACGCAATTTCATGGTAAAGCTTCCTTTTCCTTCTCCGGATACAGTAAACTTAGAAGTATCGGATGGGAATTCCGTTTCCTGTTTTACAGTAAGATTTTTTTCTGTCCATGTCAGCGTAGATGGCAGATACAATCCTACATACAGAGTATCATCTGTCTTTACATAAGCTGCTTCCTGATATTTTACATGGTTTTCCATACCGGTACCATGACAGCAGGAGAAGGAATCATAGTCTCCGCCATAGCTTCTTCTCTGTCCAGGTCCGATCGGAAGCATATATGTGGTTCCATTATGTCTGTTGTTTGTTACATTCGGAGTCTGGGAAGCCAGAATCTGATTGTACAGTGTTCTCTCATAATAGTCCATATACTCCGCATTATCCGGATCAAAGTTATTCAACTCTTTCGTCAGCTTCAACATATTGTAAGCCGCACAGGTCTCACAGTTGCTGTCGCCAACGATATTATTTGCCTGCTTATATGGCTCTGTAAATTTCTCACCGGTACCTACGCCGCCGATGGAGTAAGCATAACGGGAAACTGCCATCTGCCAGAAGTTGGAAGCTACATCATAATAATAGGTTTCCGGTTTTCCGGCTTTTGCAGTCGCTTTATACAGTTCCAGCGCACCGATGATCTGCGGGATATGCTGGTTTGCATGACGTCCTGCAATATCATCATAGTTATTTGCCAGGTTATCAAAGAACGTTGTATTATCAAACAGCTTTGCACCTTCAATAAATGCTTCGTCACCTGTGTAGAGATACAGTTTTGCCAGAGATTCATTAAATCCGCCAAACTCACCGGCAATATACATATCCCACATTTTCGTCAACTGATCCTGCGGCAGTGCGCTCAGACGATTGATTGCCCATTTGCCAAGTGCTGTTGCCGCTTCCAGACCCTCTTCACTTCCGGCATAAGTATAAGAATCCAAAAATCCTGCAATTAATTTGTGCAGCGTATAGTATGGCGCCCAGATACCACTGTCAGGACTTCCATAAGGAACATACTGCTCCAGAAGTGCAAACTGGTCAGGAGAGTACGCGCTGACAAAGCCCTCGCCCCACTCATCCGGGTTTGTACTCCAGTTAGCTGTCAATACACCCTTGGTTACAAAATCTTTTGCTTCGCCCTTGGACATCTTCTGCAATGTACGCAGTTCATGTACCATTTCGTCCAGTTTTGTTTTCAATTCTGTATCACCGGTGGAAGCATAAGCAAGTGACAATGCTGACATATAATGTCCGATTGAATGTCCGCGGAGAAGTCCTGTCGGCTCATCCCAGCCTCCCAGAGGCTGTGCACCCTTCGTATCCTGTCCAAAGGTCTTACGGAAATTATACAGCATACGGTCATTATCCAGAAGCTTCAGATAAACAATATCCCTGTCTCTGTTCTGAGTCAGGATAGATCCATCTTCACCAATTGCATCCAGAGAAATATCGCTCAGGTCAAATCCTTCGGAAACAGCCACTTTCGCAGCTTCTGTCTCATCAACAACGGTTACCGTTGCTTTGATTGGATACGTTTCTCCTACGATGGCTCCTTCTATTTCAAAGGTTCCTGCAGCTGCGTAGTTAGAAGCATCGATATAACTTGGCCATGACGCTTTCAGCTTATTCTTTGTATCATCAGAATATGTTACGCTTACCCAGTTCGGCATTGTCGGCGCCACTCCTACACGGGTGGTAACTTCAATTGCTTCATACCCTTTGATGGTAACTGCCTCACGGAATGCCAATACCGTTGCGTCTAATTCTACAGTCTTGCTCTCCGTTCCATAAGAAACCGTAGCTTTAATCTTGCCTGTCGCATTTTCCTTACCGATTTCCGGTCTGGTTACTGTCGCTACGCCATCTTCAATTACGATTGCAGAGTTTTCACTTGTCCATGTAATTGTGGAACCCCACTCACCTGTTGTCGGAACATCAAAGCTTTCCATAAGAGCGGAAATATCTCCAACTGCAGCTTTTGCCGCTTCTGCATCATGTTCAACTATCTGCTGATCGGTATACTGAGCAGCAACTGTTACGTTAAACTTCTTCGTATCTGTTGTGCCATTGTATGCAATCGTTGCAGTCAATGTTACGGCAACATTTCCGGTCTCTGCGTCCGGTCTCGTCACTTTTGCTGTACCATTCTCAATTGCAATTGCAGAATTGTCACTTTCCCATGTAATTGTGGAGCCATTTACACCGGTTGTCGGCAATGCAAAATCTTCTGTTACCGCACTGGTATCGCCCAGAACCAGTGCGTCTTTGTCTGCAGATACGATACCTGCATCCGTTACATCATACATAGAAGCGATCTCATCTGCTGTTAATGCATGGTCAAACATCTTAACTTCTGCAAACTGCCCCTTTGTCGGATCATCGCCATACTGGCCATAGCCAATAAAGTTATTCTCTGTCTCTGCCAGTTCGCTGATGTCAATGCCTGTATCAACGGTTTCACCGACCTGTGCGCCGTTCTCATACAGGGACATCTTGCTGCCGTCCAAAACCACGGTAGTCAGAACCCAGCGGTTCTTGTCAAAGTTTGTACCCTTGGATACACCCTTCTCATTCTGCCATCCGGAATTGGTAATTGCTGCGGAATAACCTGTAAATCCAGTATTTCCGCCATCAGATAACAGATACATATATTTATTTGTATCGGTACCTATATCCCAGATTCTCTGATAACCAGTATTGGTAGAAAGATTGACCCACATACTGATTGTTGCCGCTGTCTTATCCTTTAAGATATTATTCGGAAGTCTCAGGTAAGAACCATTCTCTCCGCCAGGCAGCTCTAACGCTTTTACTGTCTTTCCGTAGAGATTTACGTCACTGATCTTATAACTTCCTTCTACTGCGCCTCCTACTCTTTCCAGTTTACCTACGTTCTGGTTCTGAGAAGCATCAGGAATCTCTGTCGCATAGCTGTTCTGCAGAACGAAATCGTAGTACAACATCAGGCCTTCATCAGGATCCGCTGCCTTAGAAACCGATGCTGTTGCCGGAATAGACGTTATCACAAACGCTGCTGAAAGCAAAATGGATAATCCTTTCCGCAAAAAGTTTCTTTTCATTT
>DKYD01000030.1:524-644 GCA_002492335.1 Lachnospiraceae bacterium UBA7109 | reverse complement strand
TCCGCAAAAAGTTTCTTTTCATTTCAAATCCTCCTTTTCATTTCCTTTTCATGTAATTGACACATGTTGCCGTCCTCCTTTCTTACCTGCCAAATACACATCTATACATATATTATAGGA
>DKYD01000030.1:0-264 GCA_002492335.1 Lachnospiraceae bacterium UBA7109 | reverse complement strand
ACATATATTATAGGATAGCTTCATTTTTTCCGAAATTCTAAAAAATTAATAAAGGTGGATATTTTTAAACTCAAAAATATCCACCTTCATTTTAAAATATTAACCAAAAAACCTGGCTTTTCGGCCAGGCTTTCCGTTGCGCAAAATCCGCATTATTTTCTTAATCCTAATCTCTCGATAAGGGAACGATATCTCTCGATATCTGACTTCTTAAGATATGCAAGAAGTCCTCTTCTCTGACCTACCATCTTCAGAAGTCCTCTT
>DKYD01000096.1 GCA_002492335.1 Lachnospiraceae bacterium UBA7109 | reverse complement strand
GACATATCACCAAATTGCTTTCTCCTTTACAGTTCTATCCGGATTCCGCATTCTTCCCATAGCACTTCCTCAAAATCTTTTACATTTTCTACGTGCCCGCTCTCATATGCTTTTAGCTGCTTATTGTATTCCTCCAAAAACCTATTAAGTCTCTTTTTACCAAAATCATATTTATCATGCAGTACCATCAGCGATATAATCATATTTGCTTTTGCTGCAGCATTGATGAGCTGATTCTCCCGGTACCGCTGGCCGAACACCTGCAGCGCTGGATTTACTTGCCTGGTTTTAAATACCTGCTTCTTTTTCATCGCCATCACCTACAATCTCTTCGTCCTGTCTCGGAGCAAGCCTTACGCGCCTGAGTTGTTCGTCACCGTACATGCGCTTTAACTTCTTTGTGATCCGGATCCATTTTTTTGCAAACTTATTAAATTCTACTGTTGTTAACGGACAGGATGTTTTATCTGCCCATGATTTTGTGTTCATATTCTGCCTCCTCTTTGTTTTATATTACCTGTCTACTCACTTATCGCCCGAATCATTTCGGCCTTGTTCTTTTCCGCAATCACTTCCCGAATCGATTCTTCCGGGAAAGCTATCGCATATGTCCTCTCCTTGATCCGATTCGTGATCCTATCATCATAATCAAGTTGATTGATTGGCATGTTGCTCGTGAATATCGTTATCTTCTTCGCTATGTACCGCTCGTTTATGATGTGATAAAATTTGTCATTGATCCAATCCACTGGCTTTTCTGTCCCGAAGTCGTCTATAATCAGGATCTCTGCTATCGAAAGCTGATCCAAAAGCCGGCTCTCCGAATACTCACTATCATTTCGCCAGGTATCCTTGATTTCCTTCAGGATATGGGATGATGTAGCAAACTTTACCTGCTCGCCGCGCTCTAAAAGCTCATTTGCAATGCTGGCTGCCATCCTGGTTTTACCGCTCCCCTTTGTCCTTGAGTAAAAATACAGCCCAAGGCCAGCACTGCGCATATCCTCAAACCGGTCAAGGTAAATTTTTATTGCTTTGCAAGCCGCCGTAATGCATTCCCGGCTTTCCCGTTCCCGGTATCCGGAAAGGCTGAAATTTTGCAGCTTGTATTCGCAAAAACCTGTGGGAATATTCGCAAATCGCAGACGGTTCTGCTCAATCTTTCTTTTCAGGCACTTGCATCTAACCGCCATTTCTATCCCGTTTTCTTCAGTCAGGATGTATCCGCTGCCTCCGCAAATCGGACATGCATCAGAATCCATCGAACTGCACTCCGGATCTGACTGCTTGCTCAACAATCCCGTCTGCATCTCCTGCAGTTTGTTTTCCAGTGTCATCCTTCATACCTCTTTCCACGTAATCAATAAACGGTGTATTCTGCCCCAGGAATGTAGCTGCCAGCTTTATGTAACATTCCTCAGTACGCTTTTTCCTGCATTCGTCCGCATATCTTTTAACTGCTGTTATCAGCTCGTCCTCTGAAAAACCATCAGACAATCTCGCCTTATAACACTTATAGGCTTTTGCCTTCTCTTTTTTTCTCGGGTATGCAGACCAAAGGCGCTCAAATGCACACGTATATTTATTATTTTTAACAGTATCATTTACAGTATCATTATCAGTAACATTATCATTATCAGGTTTTTTTGCTTCACTTTGCTTTTTTGAAAAACCATTTGCTTTTTTTGCTTTATCATCAGAAGCACTTGCTTTGGGTCTTCCGCCCTGTCTCCCAGCTTCCCTACGCGCTTCAACTGTTCTTTCATATCTTTCGTTATCGCGATCCATCTGGACTTTTATAAAGCTGAATGCCATCAACGTCATTCCGTCCATATCAGGAACATCCTCTCCGGAAGCGTATGCCATAACCGCTGTTAAGAGATCGCCTCTCTGCTCTCGTGATAGCAGCTGGATGTGGGTACTGTAATCTGTATACATTACAAAGCTATTTTTCACTTACAGCCCCTCCTCTGTTTCGATCTCTGTTTCGATGCCACAGTTGCGAAGGGTTTTCTCTGCCGTCTCTACAATGATCTGGTTCTCTCGAATCCTGCTTTTCTCCTGCTTGACCCATCGTATGAGCAGTACGACATCTTCTTTTCGGTTCATGTCAGGGATAAAATAGCCCTTTCCGTTCTGCAGATTGATAATCGGTATCTTCATTCTGACATCATGCAGGCGGTCACGCATATTTCTGTCTTTTAAACCGGTCAAAGAATTCAGGAACTTTCTCTTAACCGCATTCCTGCTCCCTACCGGAATAAAATTCAAGATATCGAATTCTTCTGCCGAATCTCTTTCAAGTCCTGACAGATAATCAAGTAATTCCATCTGCCCTGGAATCTGTTCTTCCATGCCACCCTCCTTTCCCCTCCCGGGAATTACCATTCCGGGAGGTAAATACAATGGCTTTGTGTGATATATTATGTCCTTATGGACCATAAGGCTTATAAATAGCTTTTATAAAACTCCTGCCGAAACTGCTCCCTAGTTCCGATATGTTTCTCATAATATTGTTGACACATCTGCTTCAAGCGCAGATCTATATCCCGATACTCTTCCGGAGGATTGAAATACACTCCGTTCGGATGGATCTTTTTCCATAAGGGAGCGATAAAGCCGTATTCTCGGCACAGTTTCCGCATCCCGGGCGTATGGCTGAATATGTGATGTCTTTCTATATCAGCTCTGCCAGTAAACATACAGTGATCCATATCTTCGGTAAAAACGCTCCATAACCTCCCCGTCTGCTTTGGCTTTTCCTTACCCACCTCAATACCATATTTCTGTCGCAGCTCCTCTTTTTCGTCCGGTGTCATAATCTCATACTCTGGTATTTCGGCATCCAGACAATCGGAGATCAAACCGGATATTAACACAGACATCTCTTTTGTGTCATAGGTACTGGATCCTCTCACCAATATGTATGTCCGGTACATGATGCCATCCTTCCCCTCCACCACCTGTGCAGTAGGGCGGATATGATACATTTCCTTTTCCAGGGCCGCTTCTTCGGCGGCATCGGTATCGGGCACCGGGATTCGCAGCAGCTGTCCGTCAAGCATTTCAACCTGCCCGTATTTCCTCAGCAAAAAATTATGCATCCGGTTTTTTGATATTCCGATCTTTTCCGACAGGATCGTTACCAGCTTCCAATAATATGCATTCGCATCCAGGCTTCTCTTCTTCCTGTATTGCTTTATGGTTACAGATAAATCTTTATCCGTAGCGCTCTGCAATAATGCCGATACGGATGTTATAATATGTTTGGGGAGCTGTAGTTTGCTTTCAATTTGGATCATCAATCATCACCATATTTCTTTTTAAAGCTCTGGAGAATCTGCCCTGCCTGGATAGCGGTAATATACTTTGGATCAAGATTGTTTTTCGCCCAAAGTATGTCCGGATCTATTCTATGCTTCCTGCATATGTCCAAGATCGTATTGATCTGCGCCTGACTGGCCTTATCTTTCCTTTGCTCTTTCTGGTATTCGTCTGTATCAGCATCCTTCGTATCATCCAGCAGAAAAAGTCCATTCAGGGCATATTTCCTTGCGTAAGAAGATGCCGTACCTGTGATCTGGCTGTCATCCATACCTTTCTTGGTCTCTGCTTCTCTGGCATAAGCCTTTACAGATATAGACTCGTCCGTTTCAATGTCATAAATTTCCGCTGTAGCTTCAACGTATATCCTCGTGCCTTTCTCTATGATATTATCGGTAAGCTTCAGGAACACTTTATGTTTACTTTCGTACGGTTTAAAAGCTTCCAGAATTCCTTCCAGGTTTCTGTAATTATAGCCACCGAATGTATTTTTCAAATTTTTTGGCGCTTTCATTTCCTGCTGTATTTCAGACAGCTTTTCTTTGATGCTCATTTTATAAAATCCTCCTCATTCCCCTGAGACAATCATCACACCACTTTACACCAAATGCATCAATCAAGGCATCACCACAATATAAGGGTTGTCCGCATATATCACAGTGTTCAACCGGCTGCATATCGCCCTCGGGTTCCTTTGTCTTCCATTCATCGTAACCATGTATGTGTTCCATTATCTTTCAAACCCTTCCACACGTTCAGCAAGTTCCTTTAA
>DKYD01000038.1 GCA_002492335.1 Lachnospiraceae bacterium UBA7109 | reverse complement strand
AGGCAAAACGGCAGATTTTGATAACTTCACAGATGCAGCACAGGTAAACGATTATGCGAAGGAAGCAATGAAGTGGGCAGTCGGAACGGGAATCATTACCGGAAAAGATAATGGAACAAGACTTGACCCGCAGGGAAATGCATCAAGGGCAGAGTGTGCGATTATTATTCAGAGATTTCTGGAGCAGTATGAAAAATAAATAAACTTCGTATGTAAGGAAAAGGCAATTCGTTAACAGGATTGCCTTTTTTATAAAGGAGGCACGATATGTTAAGAAAAGGACATATATTTCATAAATTTATTATTTGTGCGCTTGGTGTTTCAATGCTTGGAACAATGATTCCTGCCACAGCTACTGCACAGGCAGGAGAGAAAACAGTGGCAGAACGAAAAGAAGATAACCTTCTGGTGCACTATGATATGAGCGCTACAGCAGAAGGCATGCTAAAGGATGTGTCGGGGAATGGATATGATGCGAAACTTGTAAATCTTTCATCGGATCATTTTAAGAAAGAAGGAGAAAGGGATGTTTTGAAGTTTCAGAATCATGGATATGTAGAACTTCCGGATTTTCTTAAGAATGGACAGGATGAAATTACGATAGAAATGACGTACAAAATCGGACAGAACAATAATGAGGCGCTTCTGACATTTGGGACGAGAACAGCAGACAGTTACCTGCGTTTTCATCCGAATGAGAATAATACTACATTTTTGTGGGAGTCCGTTTTGAATGGAGCGACTGGTTACTGCAAAGAAAAGGGATGGACTCTTTATAGTGAAAGCCGCTATGCAATTGCAACGGCAGTATTAAAAAAAGATCACACGCTGACCTATTATATGAATGGACAAAAACAGGGTGTTCTGAATATGGGAAATGCTTCACTTCAGGATATTATAACGGCAAATGCAGACCGGTCAGGAAATCTGATCGGATATATAGGAAGGCCAATTTACGATAATGATCCTTATTTCAGTGGAACGCTGGCAGATTTCTCTGTATACGGATATGCAATGTCTGAGGAAGAGATTTATAAAGAGCCGGAAGCTACCTCTGCTTCCACTACGAAAATTGTGTCAAAAGTCCTGCCTGTTGAAGCTGCTTCCGGCGGTGATGAGTGGAAAGAATATATGATTAGCGGAAACGGAAAAAATGGCGTGCTTTATGCGGGTTATCCTTATAGTGATATTTTAGTATATCAGAATATGTATCTGATCATGCCTTCCACAACGACTCGTGTTAATCCGGATTATTCAGGCAATCTTGAGTGGAATCGTCAGGCGGTTATTAATCAGAATAATAATCTGAGACTTGGAGAACTGTTGTTTTTGTATCCGCACCATCCGGGACCACAGCTCCGGCTTGATATGGATGCGTCCATGGGATCGGGTAATGATTATTCTGATTATGAGAGATGGACAGATTATGAGACGGCAGAAGTTGGAGTTACTTATACGAATGATAAAGGAACCTGGGAGAGGAGAACCTTTACTTCAAGGGAGGATAATGTAACGATTACACAGATTGTGCAGTCCTCCGAAGGACAGAAGATTAATATGGAGCTGTCTCTGGATAATTTGTCGTCACTTCCTGAGTTTACAGAAGACTCCTATAATCAGGGACCTACACACATGCAGTATAAAAAAATTGTAGATGAGAAGGCGGACTATATTGCGCTTGTGGGAAAATACCCGGGGACAGGCAGATTCTCAGGAGGCGAACTGAAAGACGGAGGCTATGCAGGAGTAGCACAGGTTATTGTTGCAGGTGGAACAAAAGAAAGGATTAACAGGGAATCCACCTCACGGGATTCCCAGAATGTAGGGGAAGAGGCAGACCCCCGGATACGCATTAAGGATGCAGAAGCTGTGTATATTATTGAACGGACTGACCGTACATGGAATATGTGTACAGATGAACAGTTTAAAGAAAAGACACAGTATGATCTGCTGGATGAATTGAAGTCCGGCGTATCTGAAGTGGCAAAAAAATATACGGAAGATGGAAAGTTTAATTATGAGAAAGCACTGGCTCCACATGCAAAGCTGCACGGAGAAGAAATCGGTTCGGTAAGTTTCAGTTTGGATGCGGAAGAGAAAGATCTTGCACTTGCAACCGAAGATTTGAAGATAAAGCAAAAGGCGGATAAAAATATCAATGCCGCTATGATGGAAAGAGCATATAATGCAGGACGATATGCGCAGGTATGTTGTTCTGGATATAGCGCTCCGAGACTCGGAGGTATGTGGACCGGTGAGTGGAATCCGGGAGTGTGGCGTAGTTCTTATACGATGGACGCCAATGTGAATATTCAGATATCGTCCATGAACACAGGCAATCTTAAGGAAGCGCCGCTGGGATACATCACATTTATTTTGCGGCAGTTAGACGACTGGATGGAAAATGCAGAAAAAACATATGGAATGCATGATGCAATTAAGACTCCGATTAATACAGATGGAGATTCTGCGATCGGAATAGAGTCAGACTATAATTATCCGCACCAATATTGGAATGCCGGCGCCAGCTGGATGCTGCTTCCGATTTATGAATATTGGCAGTGTTACGGAAATCAGCAGATTCCGATTACAGAAGAAATGCAGCTGTATAAGAACAGGAGAGCGCTGGGAATGGAAGACGGGGGATTGTCTGAAGCAGAGGTACAGGCGTTGATTGACAGAGGTTATCTTGATCTGGAAGAAGATATCCTGCTTCCGCTGTTAACAAAACAGGCAAACTTCTGGGAACAGCTTGTAACACCAGAGTATTATACTGATTTAGATGGAAGTCCGCATTACGAAAAGGGAAAAACAGAATTAGAAGACGATGAAAGATATTTGATTCTTCCTTGCTTTTCCTCTGAAAATCATCCGAAACAGGGGAATGGATTTACCTGGAACGCCGGTGTTACGATGAATTCTACTATGGATATTGCAGCGGCCAGGTCAGGGCTTGCCATGACGATTGATATGGAACAGGCAGTAGAACGCGAGGGAGCACAGGAAGCAATAAAAAAATGGGAAAACTTAATTGCAAAATTACCGGAATATCAGTATGACGGAGAGCCGGGAAGTGCAGAAAATGCTATCGGAGGAGGCGGAGCGCTGAAGGAATGGGCGGTTAATTGTTATCTTGAGAATAACGAACACCGTCATATGAGTCATCTGTATGTTGCGTGGCCAGAGTATATGACACAGCATGATGAAATGCTTGAGACGGCTGCAAAACAGGCGCTTGCAAACCGAAACAGACTGAACAGCGGAAGTGAGGCGACAACCGGGCATGGATGGCTGCATGAGGCGCTTGTGGCGGCCAGACTGAAAGAAGGAGAAGAAGTCTATCGGTGTATTCATACACTGCTCTCCAGCGATATTTATTATACATCACTTGTGACAGACCATAACACAGACCGTAATGCCCAGACATATTGTACAGACACAGCGCTTGGCATGGTTGGAATTGTCAATGAGGCGCTTGTGTATTCGAATAGTGGGGAGATAGAGATCCTTCCGGCGCTTCCGGAACAATGGAAGAGCGGTTCGATTAATGGACTGATGGCAAGAACAAGAGCAGAAGTGACAGCGCTTACCTGGAATCAGGAAACAGAAGAAAGCACAGTACAGATTCGTTCAGATGTTGACCAGGAACTTACGCTGTCTTCCGGACAGGAATGGAAGTATGCGACTGTAAGTGGAGTGGAAAACTCCAAAATCTACGCAGGAGAGCGTGTGGTTCTTAATCTGGAAGCGGGCAGTCAGGTGACGGTTAAATTCAGTATGGAACAACCGAAGGATCCGGAACCGCAAGACCCGGAACCGAAGCGCCCGTTTGCAGACGTGGACGAAGAGACAGGAAACTGGTATTACGATGCGGTATATTACAACTATGATAAAAAGATTATGAATGGTGTAAATGAGACGCATTTCGAGCCATTATCCAATCTTGCAAGGTCACAGTTTGCGATCATCCTGCACAACATGGAAGGAAAACCGGCTGTATCTTACGAGCCGAAGTTCAAGGATGTGGCAGAAGGACAGTGGTATACAAATGCG
>DKYD01000067.1 GCA_002492335.1 Lachnospiraceae bacterium UBA7109 | reverse complement strand
AATTTCATTCTAAAACTTATCCACCTCCTCAGAGATTGCAGCAATCTTCGTTCCCGGATAAAAAAGTTCTAAGATTTCTTTATAGTTCTTTCCACACTTCGCCATTTCATTCGCACCATTCTGGCTCATTCCAATTCCATGTCCATAGCCGCCTCCGCGGATAACAAAGGTTTCTCCGGACCGTTCAATTGTAAAAAATGCACTTGGAAGAAGCGTACTGCTGGCAGTCTCACTTCCATCCTGCCTGCGGATCGTGTATCCTTTTCCGCCAAGCGCCCTTCGGATCTTATTTTCCGTCTCCACAACAACTTCTCCCTTATCTCCCTTTGCTTTTATCTGAATAGCTGCTCCACCCGGTCCTGTCTTTGATACTTCAATACTCTGAAGCATTCCCACGTCGGTTTTTGTATTAAGCCCAATGAGATTTGACATTGTCGAAACAGGCACGACTGCCTCCCATCGGTACCAGGGAAGATTTCTTTCATAATCTCCTTCTTCATTTTTTATTTCCACTACCCGCAGATAGCTGTTTTCCTCTGTTTCCTTTGTGCCCCATGCAGCCATACTTGTTGTTCTTCCACAAGAGGTTGAATAATAATAGGTCGTTACAATCTGTCCGTGAAAAAACACCGCCTCACCGCACGTCTCTTCTACTGCACTCTGCGCGCTCTCCGAAGGAGCTGAATTTCCATACACCTGATAATCGGTACTGTCATTCACATGTGCCTCATATTCCGGATACCCGTAATCAGCCATCTGGCGGTATGCATAGCTTCTGGCACAGACAGCCTGTGCTTTTAACGCCTCCTGCTCATAGGAAGACGGCATTTCACTCGGCACAACCCGGCATAGATAACTTTCCACCGGAAGCTCATTAATCAGAGCGATACCCTCTGCAGTCGTCCGCAGCTCTATCACACCGTTATAAGAAGGATTTCCATAGCCACGGCGAAGACTTCCCACTGTAATCTCCCCCTGCATTGCCTGTATCCGGATATAGCCTTTTTGAAAACGTACATCATCCGGAGTAATCTGAAGCCATTCACTGCCCGGATACTCCTCGGACTCTCCCCCACAGGTAATGATAAGTCCGGAAGCCGCGCTTAAGGTGACCTGCGGATGGACGGTATGCGCATACCCATCTGTCATAATCAGGACACGGATATTCGGATTATTCACAAACTTTTGCTCCGGCGGAAGGAGCGTTTGTTTTTTCAGTGTTTCAACCTCCTTCGTTCTGCCGGGCTTCAGAACAGCCTGAAAACCTGCAACAATAACAAGAAGTGCACAAATTGCCAATCCACAATACAAATATTCTTTCACGATTTTCTTATTCACCAATATGTATCCCCTGTTAAACCCTTCTATAATATGGAAAAGACAGCCGTTATACGACTGTCCTTTATCTTTAGTATATCCCCGGAAATGCCGGTTCCTGTATTTTGACTCCTAGCCATAGCTAGGTGGGTGTCCGCATCCGCTTTTTTGTCTTCCCCTGCATATATGGAGGCCTGACATATTACGGAGATATAAGAGTCCCGTTTAAAGTTTTGTAGGTTCAAAATAACAGGAGTATCGTACATCCCAGGTTTTCTAAAAGTATTATACCCCATCCGGCCACATTTTACAACTGCCTATTTTTTCAAATCAAAATATTTATAATTATACTTGCGTGTAAGCACCGCCACAAGAAGCAATGCAACAAGAAGCAGAGCAAGCATAATCGGGAGCAAAATCCCCACTGCCGCCACATAAGAATTATATAACTCCATGATGCCATACAGCACAGTAATTACGCCCATAAGCATCTGCAGGCTCTGTGTTTCCCTGCAGTATGCATCCAGATCCTTACAATCTTTTGGATTCACATCCTTCGGCAGCAGATAAGACGCACTGAGGTCTCTTTTTGTCTTCATCAGATAATATCCATACAGGCCACGAATACCGAAACACAATGCAAAAACGCCAAATATCAATCCCATAATCTACACCTCTATATTCCTAATATTGCCCTTACTGTGTCTTCCATCTTATCTGCATCGCATTCTGTCGTGTGCAGAACCTTCGCATCCAAAATCTCTTTGATCGCATTTGGCATCTCTGTTCCTGATACATCCTGAAGTTTCGGCAGAAGTTCTAATTCATCCTCTGTCTCTTCATGCTCACCAAGAGCTGCCATTACACTGTGAACAAATTTATACGGACTCGCCGTAGATGCAATCACATATTTTTTATTATCTGCATTTTCTTCTCTGTACACATCGCATACATGAGAAGCAACAGCAGTATGCGTATCCATCACATAACCTGTCTTATCATAGGTTTTCTTAATACTTTCGGCAGTCTGTTCCTCATCCGCATATCCTGCCGCAAAATCTGCAAGCTTTTCCTTCATCTCAGGAGTTACGGTATATCTGCCGTCCGTTTTCAGTTCTTCCATAAACATTTTTGTCTTATCTGTATCTTCCCCTGCAATCAGGTAAATCAGACGTTCCAGGTTGCTGGATATGAGAATATCCATGGAAGGAGAACTGGTCAGCATAAACTCCCTGTTCTTATCATAAGTACCTGTCTGGAAGAAATCAAACAATACCTTATTTTTATTTGACGCGCATACAAGCCTGTCAATCGGCGCCCCCATCTGTTTTGCATAAAAAGCCGCAAGAATATTTCCGAAGTTTCCGGTTGGTACAACAACATTAATTTTCTCGCCTTCCTGAATTTCTCCGTACTTTAATAATTTCGCACAGGCATATATGTAATATACAACCTGTGGGACAAGCCGTCCGATATTAATTGAATTTGCCGAAGAGAACTGATAGCCTTTTGCAGCAAGTTCTTCCGCAAGTTTTTTATCTTCAAACATTGCCTTGACGCCGCTTTGTGCATTGTCAAAATTCCCGTGAATTGCCACAACGTCTACATTGCTCCCTTTCTGTGTAACCATCTGAAGCTTCTGTACCTTGCTTACACCGCCCTTCGGGAAAAATACAATAATTCTTGTTCCTTCTACATCTGCAAATCCGGCCATGGCCGCTTTCCCGGTATCCCCGGAAGTCGCCGTAAGAATGACAATCTCTTTCTCCACATTGTTTTTCTTCGCAGATGTTGTAAGAAGATGCGGAAGAATTGAAAGCGCCATATCCTTAAATGCAATCGTTGAACCATGGAATAATTCCAGGTAGTAAGTATCATCCACTTTTACAAGCGGAGCAATCTCTTCTGTATCAAATTTGCTGTCGTAAGCTTTTTCAATACACTGGTTTAACTCTTCTTCCGTAAAATCTGTAAGAAACTGCTTCATAACCGCATATGCAGTTTCCTGATAGCTCATATCCTTAAGCTCACTCATCGAAACATCCAGAGTCGGAATAAACTCCGGAACGAATAAACCACCGTCCGGGGCAAGCCCTGTAAGGATTGCCTGAGAAGCGCTTACCTTTACATCTGAATTTCTTGTACTTGTATAATGTAAATCCATTTTTTATCCTCTCTTGCTGTTTGTATAATTTACCAGACCGCCTGCCGCAATCAGCTTCTGCATAAATTCCGGGAACGGCTGTCCCTGGAACTGCGTTCCTTTTGTTCTGTTATAGATCTTACCGCTGTCAAAATCAATCTCCACCTCATCGCCGGCTTCAATTCCCTTTGCCGCCTCCGGACACTCAATAATCGGAAGTCCGATATTAATCGCATTTCTATAAAAAATTCTTGCAAATGTTTCGGCAATCACACAGCTTATCCCCGCTGTCTTAAGACAAAGCGGCGCATGTTCTCTGGAAGAGCCGCATCCAAAATTCTTATTTGCCACAATAATGTCTCCCGGCTGCACCTTCTCCACAAACTCCGGATCGATATCTGCCATTGCATGGCTTGCAAGCTCCTGTGCATCAAATGAATTCAGGTATCTTGCCGGAATAATTACATCTGTATCTACATTATCTCCATATTTAAAAACATGTCCCATTGCCTTCATGATCTGTCACCTACTTTCTCAGGATTTGCAATACATCCTGCAATCGCACTTGCCGCAGCCACTTCCGGTGAAGCAAGATAGATCAGAGAATCCACGTGTC
The DNA here is from genome assembly GCA_002492335.1 of Lachnospiraceae bacterium UBA7109. Lineage (GTDB taxonomy): Bacteria > Bacillota > Clostridia > Lachnospirales > Lachnospiraceae > UBA7109. The sequence goes on along the minus strand of DKYD01000067.1, from coordinate 11,597 downwards.
CCATTCTTCCCACGAAATTACGGTTCGTCGTTGAAACACATCTCTCGCCTGCCGCCATTACACCCATATGTCCTCCCATACAAGGTCCGCAGCTCGGTGTATTCACTGCACATCCTGCGTCCACAAAAATATCCAGAAGTCCTTCTGCAATACACTGCTTATAAATCTTCTGTGTCGCCGGAATAACCATCACACGCACATCCTCATGGACTTTGTGTCCCTTAAGAATCGCGGCCGCCTTTCTCATATCTTCCATACGTCCGTTTGTACAGGAACCAATCACTACCTGGTTAATCGTAATCGGCTCCATTGCCTCGATCTCATCAATGGTCTTTGCATTTCCCGGAAGATGCGGGAATGCAACCGTCGGACGAACCTCCGACAGATTAATTTCAACTACTTCATCATATTCGGCGTCCTCATCAGCCTCATAGACCGTATAGGTTTTCTTTGAATGTTCTTTCATATAGCTTTCTGCTTTTTCATCAACCGGGAAAATACCGTTCTTTGCTCCGGCCTCAATCGCCATATTTGCCATTGTAAATCTGTCATCCATGGAAAGCTCCTGAATTCCCTCTCCGGTAAATTCCATAGATTTATAAAGCGCACCATCCACCCCGATCTTACCGATGATATGAATGATAATATCTTTTCCGCTTACATATGCGCCCGGCTTTCCGGTCAGCACAAACTTGATCGCACCCGGAACCTTAAACCACAGCTCCCCAGTTGCCATACCTGTTGAAATATCCGTCGTACCCACACCGGTAGAAAATGCGCCCAGCGCACCATATGTACAGGTATGTGAATCTGCACCGATAATACATTCTCCGGCAACAACAACTCCGGCTTCCGGTAAAATCGCATGTTCCACACCGGATTTTCCCTGCTCGAAATACCAGGTAAGTCCCTGCTCTCTTGCGAATTCACGAATTGCTTTTGAATTCTCTGCTGATTTGATATCTTTATTTGGTGTAAAATGATCCGGAACAAGTACAACCTTATCCTTATCAAATACCGTCTCCGCCATTTGTCTGAAAATCGGCAGCGCCATCGGTCCGGTAATATCATTTGCCATAACCACGTCTAACTTTGCCTCTATTAACTGTCCCGCAGTTACAGAATCAAGGCCTGCATGTGCAGCCAGTATCTTCTGCGTCATTGTCATTCCCATTACGACAACCTCCTGTTCTTACGTTTCTATTTCCCGGGCAGACAGAATCCTCCCGCCTGCCGCCATGCGCTCATTGTAACACAACTAATCAGAACGATGCAATAAAGAATCCACAATCAGATAAGAAATGTCAAATTTATAACCGGTCTTTTATCCTTGTTTTTAATTCCTCCAGAATATCCTTGTGCAGTCTGGACTCCATCTTCGGGAATGCCTTCACAAGACGTCTGGAAACTTTTCCTCTCTGAGCTGCAATCTCCTCATATCGCTGCTCTAACTCTGCCATATGATTTTCCAGTTTCTTTCTCGTTTCCGCAGTCACCCCTTCAAGCTTTTCTTTATGCTCCAGGGTAGCCTCTTCAAGCTTCTTCCGGTTCTCAAGGCTTCGCTCCATCGTACCCATTACATTTTCATAGATATTTTCACCCATCCGGTCAGAAAGCTCCCGCAATTCTCCCGCAATTTCTTCCAGTCTCTCCAGTCTGCGGTTCAGCTTCAGAATTGCAGATGCCGTCACATACAAATCAACAAACAACACTATGCCAAAAATAACGATCAACACAATACCGACAGGAACCGGTATCCATGACAATGCCTTATGGATTCCCGGATGAAGAAGCTTTACAATGAATACACATGCCACGCCCCACACAAGTGAGAACAGCAGGCACACGTACCCTCCAATATTAAACGGACGATTCGTATAATCCCACCATTTATGATGAAAAATCCGATCCATAACATACCCGGTAAGACCTTCCAGCACTGTTACAAGTATCGTAGACGCCAGATACAAAAGCAGGAGATTTTCTGATAACGGCGTCAGAAAATGAACCACTACACTGACGCCTACTCCGTAAATGGGACAAATCGGTCCGTTTAAAAATCCCCGGTTGACAAACTTTCTTTCTACAACCGCCGCATATGCGACCTCTGTCATCCAGCCCAGTATTCCATATGTAAAAAAATATAAAAGCATAAAATAAATTTTCATCCTGCATTCCCCATTCATTTTCTTTTCACACAAGTATAACCGACATTGCGAAGTTCGTCAAATAATGCTATAGTATTTCGTATATGATTAATTTTTCTCAAAAGGGAGTGTAGTTTATGACATTAAAACAAGGCAGAAACAATACAACATACCAAATCCTTTCTATTAATATAGATTTAAAGCTGGAACGCCGTCTGGAGGCTCTGGGACTTACAGAGGGTACCCTCATTACAATCTTAAATAATGATAAAAAAGGAGCGCTAACCGCAAAATTTCGCGGCACACGTTTTGCACTTGGCAAACGAATTGCCGATAACATTGAGGTAAAGGAGGCTGACGCATAATGGCAAATGTGATTAACGTTGGATTTATCGGCAATCCGAACTGTGGAAAAACTACGCTTTTTAATGCTTTTACCGGAGCAAATCTGAAGGTCGCCAACTGGCCCGGCGTAACAGTTGAGAAAAAAGAAGGCAAAGCCTTTTACGAAGAACAGGAATTCAAGCTTATTGACCTTCCAGGCATCTACAGTCTGTCCTCTTATACAATGGAAGAAACAGTATCAAGAGAGTGTATCATGAGCGATGAAGTGGACGTCATCGTAGACGTGGTAGATGCGTCCTGTCTGGAGCGTAATCTTTATTTGACCCTCCAGCTCCTGGAATTAGGAAAACCGGTAATCCTGGCGCTCAACATGATGGATGTGGTAGAAGAAAGGAACATGGAAATTGACCTTCACCGGCTTCCGGAGATGCTTGGCATCCCTGCAATCCCGGTATCTGCACGGAAGAGAACCGGACTTTCTATTCTCCTTCACGCAGTTGCCCACCATAATGAATACAATACCCAGGGACCTCTCATACACCATCATAAAGGGAAAACTTCTTCGCACCGCCACAATCATCATGAAGAATATGCCATGGTATATGACGACTATATTGAAGATAAAATCGACCTGATCATGACGGCGCTTACCGCAAAATATCCGAATATTTCCAACAAACGCTGGCATGCAATCAAGCTTCTGGAAGGCGACAGCACAGTGGCTAAAAACCACCCTCTGGAGCTTTCAGATGTAATTGACCGAAGTTATGAAAAAGACATGATTAACCAGAAATACGATTTTATTGAGGAAATTATAAAAGAAACACTTGTAAACAAATCAAAAAAAGAAGCTTCTACAGATAAAATTGACTGTTATCTGACCAGCAAATGGCTTGGGCTTCCTATTTTCCTCGGCATTATGGCGCTTGTATTTTTCTTTACTTTTACAATCGGCGACTGGCTCAAAGGTTTTTTTGAGATCGGACTTGACGCATTTTCAACCTTTATAACGAATGGACTCTCGTCTTTACATACAAGTCCCCTTTTAATTTCGCTTGTTGTAGATGGAATTATATCCGGCGTCGGCGGAATCCTTACCTTTCTGCCAAATATTTTCATTCTCTTCCTGGCGCTTGCCATACTGGAAGACAGCGGCTATATGGCAAGAGTTGCATTTGTAATGGATGATATTATGAGCAGGCTCGGTCTTTCCGGCCGTGCATTTCTCCCGCTCCTTCTGGGCTTTGGCTGTACGGTTCCCGCAGTCATGGCTTCCCGGGCGCTGGAAAATAAGAAGGATCGATTCAAGACAATCCTTGTAACACCTTTTATGTCCTGTAGTGCAAGACTTCCGATTTACGTATTGTTCTCTTCCATGTTTTTCGGAAAATATGCAATGCTTGTATGCTATTCCATGTACCTGCTTGGAATTATCATCGCAATCGGAACTGCATATGTTCTGTCAAAAATAGATGGAAGCAAGGCAGAACATACCCTTTTAATTGAACTTCCGGAATATAAATCTCCGAATGCCCATACAATTGCAATCTACGTATGGCAAAAAATTAAAGATTACCTGACAAAGGCAGGAACTGTCATTTTCATTGCCTCCGTTATCATGTGGGGCATCTTAAACTTTGGGCCACAGGGATATGTAACAGAAATCTCAGAAAGCTTCGGCTCCCTGATCGGCAAAGCGATTGTCCCTGTATTCACCCCGATCGGCCTTGGATACTGGCAGATTATCGTAGCTCTGATCGCCGGAATCGCCGCCAAGGAAGTCGTAGTATCCAGCTGCGGTGTATTATTTGGTATCCAGAATATCACAACCGCACATGGCATGGATGCAATGGTTGCCACCTTAGGCGCCATGGGCTTTACAGCCGCTAATGCCTATGCACTGATGGTATTCTGCCTGCTGTATGTGCCATGCACCGCAACCATTGCCACCATCCACCGGGAGCTTGGAAGCTGGAAATCCACGTTCGGAATCATCCTCTTCCAGCTGGGTACCGCATGGATGATAAGCTGTCTTGTCTATCATATCGGACTTTTGTTCTGTTAACTGCACTCTGAGCTTATTTCATCAAAAATATAAAAGGCATGTAACCAGAAAGTTCTTTTTCCGGCAGCATGCCTTTTCTTAATCATTTGCAGTTAATTCTTTTTTTCTTTTAAATACGCAATTTCTATCGGATCAATGGGAGCCGCCGGATTCTCTATCTCACTTCTTGCTTTTCTCTTATGATGTTTCAAAATCGTTCCGCTCTTATTATAAAACCAGAAAGAATATGCCAGAAGCTTGTTCGCTTTCCCCATTTTATCTCTGGTAGTCCCTCCATACAACACTCCACCTGTCTCAATCGGAACCTTCCTGCGGATAAGTGAAATCAGTTCTGTTTCACAGGTCACCCTCTCCGGGAGAATCGTGCAGCCCCTCCCGATACAATCCGGTTTATGCGCATCGCTGCCTCCGATACCTGGTTTCTTATATTTTTTTGCAAGCTTCGCAGCGCCCCTGTTCGATTCCTCCGGCTCACAGGCATTAAAAACTTCAATGAAATCAAAGCGTTTGATAATCTCCGGAGACTTATAGTATCTCTTCGTGTTAGCAAAACTTAAATATTTTTCTCCGCAGGGATGTGCCGGACCCAGAATTCCCCCATGCCGATGTACAAAATCAATCAAGACTGTTACCGGAAGTCCACGAAGCTCCAGCAGCCGCATTTTCACTCCTTCCGGCATAATACAGATGATATGACCCGCATCACACGTATCATATTCGATTCCTTTCAGCACAACAAAATCCTGATGAACTTTTCCCTTCATCTCAGATTTCCAGTGTCTGTACCCATTATACGTATCGTGATCCGTGATTAACATCCCCTGAAATCCCTGTTCCTTAAGTGCAGTAATATATTCCTCTAACGTCACTTTACTGTCTATAGAACCTTCCTTCACATGGCAGTGCATATCTATTTTCATACGCTATTCCTCTTCGTCATCCTCTTCATCATCAAGGATATTTCTTGCCTTTTCCACCTCTAATTCCATGGATACCTTTTCTTTTATCTCATCTGCATAATCCCGCTCCTTCTTTCCAACCTTCCGAGACTGCATTGCAAACTGCAGAACCATACCGATCACTGCAATTACCGCGCCTGCCGCATAACCTGTCCAGCCATCAAGACCTGCAAGCTGAACCGCCATAGTTCCAGCCATAATACCACCGGAAACCGCTGTCAGCACAATTACAATCGGTTCTACATAAATAGCGGAAAGAATTGCTAAAGCAAATGATACTGCATACATTGTAATTACAATCGGCAGTGAATTTCCCGGAAGCAGCGCCCCCATAACAGCTATACTGATAAAAAATGTCATACAGAATACCCCAAACCGATACAGGAAAAATGACAGCGCCGCCAGCACAACCGCACAGACTGCCATAATTGCTATAAAAGGGACTCCGTCTACTCCCGCCACAACCGCGATTACCGCTCCTATAGCAAGTCCAATGATTCCTCCTGTAAGTACAGTCAAAAGCCTTACAAGCTTCAATCCGAAAAGACAGACTAAAAGTCCAATTACAACTCCGGCAATCATAATACCCATTGCAGGCTTACCTGCAAGAAACACGGAAGTCGGTCCGTCTGCTCCTCCAAAGATGCTCATACTTTTATTAAACCCTACTATCTGCCCCATAAGTCCTTCTCCTTTGTTTCTTATTAATCTTTGCTGTTTTGTTACATTTTATTTCTTTTATTATAACAATTTTGTAACAAACAGTAAAGAAAAAAAGAACATCTCTGTAAAGAGATGCCCTTTTCGTTTCCAGACTTAGAATGCAACAGCGCCTGTCTCTGTGCCGTTAATCACATAGTAAACAGCTGCTTCTTCCGGTTTTATGTAAAGTTCCATAGTCTTAATGTCGCCAACTTTTTTGCCTGATTTTGTCCATGCTTTTTTTACATTTGCAATCATGTCTTTCTCTTCTACCTGTTTTCCGTAATACTCAACAAACGCTTTTACCTTTATTTCTTTCTTTGCCGTCTGCTTCTTTGCACCCTGTTTTTTCTCTACTGCTTCTTTTACAACAGCCGCCTTTGCAGCAAGTGTCTCTGCAACAGTTTCTTTTACCACTGTTTCCTTTGCAGCTGTTTCTTTTACAGCAGGTTTCTTTGCTTCAGATTCTTTTACAACTTCTTTTGCAACAGGCTTCTTTACAACAGGCTCTTTTACGATTGCTTTCTCTGTCGTGGAAGATGTTACTTTTGTTCTTTTTTTCATTGCCACAATCATTCCTCCTTGTATAACATATGACAGTTAACAGATTATATTATAACACATCATCTCAAAAAAACAATTTTCATTTTGTTTATATTTATCAATAAAACACGTTTTATTTTGTGCAATGTGCTACATTCCAACAAGTTCTGCTATAATTCCGGCAATCACCGAAATAAAATATAACAGACCTAATATTTTCAGATTTTCTCTTTTATCACGGTTCACCTTGCACAAGACAACAAGTCCTATACCCGCAGCCGAACAGAGCCCCGCCAGCACCGAGGTAAACGAAATCGCACCACATAAATATAACTCCGTCAGCATAACAGATGCGGCACAATTAGGAATCAGACCGAGGAGAGCAGTCATAACAGGCTGAAACCATGTATCCCGCAGCAAATATTGCGATAACTTTTCAATCCCTGTCGCCTCAATGATGAAGCTTAAAAGCAAGGTAAATACAAACAAATAACAGGCAATTTTTACCGTATGGCGCAGCGCGGGCTTCAAAATCCCTGCATGATGTTCATGACAGCCACAATGCTCACACAGATTTCCCTGTTCCTTCGGAGAAACGACATATTTCCCCAGAAATAAATCTGTTATATATCCTGCCGTTATTCCGATTACTACTTTTGCTCCCATCAAAGCTGCTACCCGTCCGGACGCGCCCGGATTGCCAAGTATAATAAGGACCGCCTCATCGGAAGTAGAAAGAAATACTGCAAGAAGTGTTCCAGGAGAAATAATCCCGCCGGCATACAAATTCGCCGCCAGCACAGAAAATCCGCACTGCGGGATACACCCTGCCAAGGCCCCGACAATCGGTCCCGCCTTTCCCACTTTTACAAGCAGTCTTCTCGTATATTCTGTTGAATAATGTTCAAGCGCTTCTATTACAAGAAACGCCGCAAAAAGGAACGGGAGCATTCTTAACGTATCCGCTCCCGCGTCCATAAATATCTCTTTTATCAAATTCTGTCACCGTCTAACCCTTTTTTGAAACAATCCGTATGGCATCTTTTGACCCCAACATCATCTTACAGCTTTATAAATCGCTTCTAAAATATCAACGGTACGTTCCATTCCAATACGGCTGACATTCAGAAGAATCTGCTGGGAATCCATATCTCCCCAGTAAAGTCCTGTATGAGATTCATAATAATACTTTCTTTCACGATCAATCTTCTTGATCTTATCTGCAGCCTTACGTTCAGACACATCATAACGCTCCGAAATTCTTTTGATTCTGTCTTCCAGGTCTGCACAGATAAATATATTAATACAATTCGGGCAATCTTTCAAGACATAATCCGCACATCTCCCCACAAAAACACAAGATCCCTGCCCTGCAAGCTTACGGATGATCTCAGACTGGAGTTCATACACCTGCTCATTCAGCGGACGGCAATACTCTTCGCTGTTGATCGATGCGGAATATTCCATCGGATTCAGAACAAATCCCTTCAGGAAACCATTCAGGGTTGTCTCATCTACTGCCTGTGCCGTCTCTTCCCTGATATCCAGTTTCTTTGCAACCATTCTGACCAGATTATTATCATACAACGGAATATCCAGCCGGGTTGCAAGCCGATTTGCAATCTCGTGTCCACCGCTTCCGAATTCACGTCCAATTGTAATAATCTTGTTCTCTGTCATAGAAATCCCTCCCTTTATTCTTTTATTGACTTACTCAGTTACTCATTTATTTTTGCCTGTTCAAATTCTTTTACGATCTGAGCATCCGGTTCTTTCGTAAGAAGACTGACGATCACGATCACCGCCAGAGATACCAGAAAGGCAGGAAGAAGTTCATAGATATCCCAGATTCCTCCCAAAGGTCTTACTACATATTTCCAAATAAAGATCATTGCACCTCCGGCAACCATACCGGACAGAGCGCCTGCGAGATTACAGCGTTTCCAGAACAGGGAGCACAGCATAACTGCACCGAATGCTCCGCCAAAACCTGCCCAGGCGAAGGATACGATACCAAACACACTGGAATTCGGATCCAGTGCAAGGAAAATACCAACAATGGAAATGCAAACAATTGTAATACGGGCAATCAACAGTTCCTTCTTCTCATCAATCTTAATATGTAAGAAATCTTTCACCACATTCTGTGAAATGCTGGAAGCTGCCGCCAGCATCTGGCTGTCCGCTGTCGACATGGTAGCCGCCAGGATGCCTGCCAGGATCACACCTGCAATTAATGCGGCAAATATACCATATTTGCTAAGAACATCCGTGATATTCATAATAATCGTTTCCGGATCCGCCAGTGTTCCGATCACACCTGCCTTTGTCATACCAAGACCCACAACACCGATAAAAATAGCAACCGACATTGCAATTACAACCCATATTGTTGCGATCCGACGGGAAAGAACCAGCTTCTTCTCATCTTTAATAGACATAAAGCGAACCAGAATATGCGGCATACCAAAATATCCAAGTCCCCATGCCAGCATAGAAAATGTAGTCAGCACCCCATAAGGTTCTGCAGTACTATTTGCCGCATTATAGGTAGAAGTCAGGGAAAGATAGCCGGGCAGCGCTCTCGCATTATCCATAACCGCGCCAATTCCTCCGGCCTGTGATACTCCAAAGCATACAACCGTAACCAGCGCAATACTCATGACAATACTCTGAATCAAGTCTGTCGTACATACTGCCCGGAAGCCGCCCATGATCGTATAAAGCACAATAACAAGTGCGGAAATCACCATTGCCAGTACATAATCCACACCAAATAAAGAGTGGAAAAGCTTCCCGCATGCAGCAAATCCGGATGCTGTATAAGGAATAAAGAAAACAACAATTACTACAGCTGCTACGGCTGTAATAATATTTCTCTTGTCATGAAAACGCTTTGCCAAAAAATCAGGTACTGTAATCGCATTGATATTGCTGGAATAACGGCGAAGCCTTCTGGAAACAAAAAACCAGTTCAGCCATGTTCCGACAGCCAGCCCAATAGCCGTCCATGCGGCGTCACAGACGCCGGTAAGATAGGCAACACCCGGAAGTCCCATCAAAAGCCAGCTGGACATATCACTTGCCTCAGCACTCATAGCAACCACAAGCGGCCCCATCTTACGGCCTCCCAGATAAAAATCTTCTGAATTACTGTTTTTCTTGCTGAATACAAATCCGATCACGATCATAGCAGCCAGATAAACCGCTATAGCAAGAATAATAAGAAAGTTTGTCATAAAAAAATCCTCCTCTGTTCTCATTCACTCTCCGGAAGAGACCGCGGTCTCTTTCCTTCACGAAGCCTATTATATCAATGAAAACAGAGACTGTCAACAAATTCTCCCGCTTTTCTCCGCTTCCTTAATCCGCGTTTCCAGAGACCATGGTCTCCCTTTTAATCCTTACCTTTATTCTCATACTTCATGAATTCTATATAGAGTTCAAAATTCTTTGTTCCAAAGTATCCCAGTGAAAATCCGCCGTTCTGTACACACCAGTCAAGAATAATCCCTTTTTCCAGAACAAGCACATGATGCTCCAGCTCTTCCGCTGTCATGTCATCCCGGATTTCCTTCCTCTGCTGTCCTTCTGCAATGATCTTTTTCACAAGCCGAAAATAATACCGGTTCTGATCCTGAAAATTATCCCGTTTTTTCTCCTGCATATCATAAAGTGCAATCATAAATTCCGGGGATGTATTCCCTTCAATAAAATAAAGCATATACTGGCTTAACTGTTTCAGCCGGGTCATACTGTCCAGACGCTCATCCATTGTCTTATAGAATTTTTCATATTCCCTGTCAAATATATTGTAAAGAGAGTGCAAAAGCTCATCTTTTGAATCAAAATAATAATAAAATCCGCCTTTTGAAGTATCCGCCCTGCGGATAATATCATTCACCGTCGTCTTTTTATAGCCTTTTTCATCAAAAAGCTCCCATGCCGCATCCAAAATTCTCTGTTTCAATTCTTCCCCATACTTTGGCATCGTTTCCCACCTCGGTTATATATCATCAAACGGCCTGCTTCAGAAATGAAGCAGACCGTTCCAATTGTAATATTAAGCAGCCTCAACCGGCATATTCATTTTCCGAAATACCTGAATCATGACTTTTCCAAGCGCCAGCACAAGAATCGCCGCTGCAATAGCCTCCGGAATTCCGGAAGCTGTCACTGTTCCCATGATCAATCCCCAGACTGCAGAAACTCCAACTTCTCTCGCCTCTGCATACTGCTGGGCAAACAGCAGATAAATGCTTCCCATCACCGCAATCGTATTCACCATGGATCCTGCAAATCCTACAATCGGAAGCGCAATCAAATGATTTAGCTTCACCTTGTTGAACAGAATCCACAGCCATCCTGCTGCAACTCCGATTAAAATCCTGCATCCTACAGATATCCAGATTGCTTTCAGAACCCCGGGAATTCCCGTCGTACTCATAAACGGTGAAAATGCAAAGGATAACAGTGTAGGCGCCATCGTGTTGCTGATCAGTGAGCAGATTCCAAATACTGCTCCCAGGATCGCTCCTGCAGAAGGCCCTAACAAAATTGCCCCGATGATTACCGGAATATGTACAGTTGTCGCCTTAATAATCGGTAATTGAATCATTCCAAGCGGTGTGTTCGCCAGGACAATAACAATTGCCGCCATAAGTGCAACACTGACCATCCATCTTGTGTCGTGTCTTTTTTCTTTCATTATTCAATTCCTCCTTGTTATCATTCTCGCTTAAGCGGGATACAATACAATTACGGAGTAATTATAACACTCTTTTTCAAATGGAACAAGTATAAACTTCGCTCTGATAGAGTAAATTTACTGTCAGT
>DKYD01000013.1 GCA_002492335.1 Lachnospiraceae bacterium UBA7109 | reverse complement strand
AAGTGGTAAGGCAAAGGTCTGCAACACCTCTATCACCAGTTCAAATCTGGTTGGCGCCTCTTAGAAAAGCCTGGAAATTTGATATTTCTAAGGCTTTTTTTGTTATATGTGAACATACAGTATTCATAAGATGTATAATCAAGACAAGATTTTGATATGGGGAGCAGATTGAAAATGAAAAAATATAAACGTATATTTACGATTGTTGTGGATTCTCTTGGCGCGGGTGCGCTGCCGGATGCGGCGGACTATGGGGATGCAGGAACAGATACACTGGGGCATATTTCACAGGCTGTAGATGCGTTCGATATTCCGAATCTCCGGAGACTGGGACTGGCGAATCTCCATGCGTTAAAACAGGTAGAAGCCGTAGAGAGACCGCTGGGATATTATGCCTGTCTGAATGAAGCAAGCATTGGGAAGGATACGATGACAGGCCATTGGGAGATGATGGGGCTTCACATTACGAAGCCTTTTCGAACATTTACAGAAAATGGTTTTCCGAAGGAGTTGATAAAGGAACTGTCCGAAAGAACCGGTCGGGTTATTATTGGAAATAAAAGCGCCAGCGGAACAGAGATTCTGGAGGAGCTTGGAGAAGAGGAAATTGCAACCGGGCATATGATCGTATATACGTCGGCGGACTCGGTTATGCAAATCTGTGGAAATGAAGAAACATTTGGCCTGGAAGAATTATACCGCTGTTGTGAGATTGCCCGGGAAATTACGATGAAAGATGAATGGAAGGTAGGGCGCGTTATTGCGAGACCGTATGTGGGAAGGAAAAAAGGCGAGTTTAAGCGGACCAGCAACCGCCATGATTATGCATTGAAGCCGTATGGAAGGACGGCGCTTAATGCACTGAAGGATGCAGGGTTTCATGTAATTTCCGTGGGAAAGATTTTTGACATTTTTGATGGAGAGGGACTTACAGAATCGAATAAGTCTAAAAGTTCTGTACATGGGATGGAACAGACGATTGAGATTGCAAAAAGAGAGTTTGAAGGGCTTTGTTATGTGAACCTCGTAGATTTTGACGCGCTGTGGGGACACCGGCGCAACGCGGAAGGTTATGCGCGGGAGCTGGAAAGATTTGATGTAAAGCTGGGCGGGCTTTTGGAACTTCTGAAAGAAGATGATTTATTAATGATTACGGCAGATCATGGGAACGACCCTACACATACCGGAACGGATCACACCAGGGAAAAGGTTCCTTTTCTTGCGTATTCACCATCGATGAAAGGCTTCGGAAGAATCCCGGATGCGAAGACTTTTGCAGTGATCGGAGCGACAATCGCGGATAACTTCCAGGTGGAAATGCCGGAAGGAACCATAGGGAGTTCGATTCTGGAAAAACTCATTTAATGGCGGTGAATGGTCATAATAAGGGAAAAAAGGAAGAAAAAGGTAATACGATTTTATGTGAGAAGCCTTGACGGTGTAAGGGGAGTTTGTTATACTGTAAAAGTAGCGGGTTATGCTAAGTGCTTGCAGCTTACAGTGAGGCGCCATAGCCAAGTGGTAAGGCAAAGGTCTGCAACACCTCTATCACCAGTTCAAATCTGGTTGGCGCCTTTAAGAAGATATCGCAATTTTTGATTGTAGAGAAAGTTGCGGTATCTTTTTTCATCATATAGGGGACATGTAAATAATCATACTAAGGAGGTAATAATGAAAAGGACAGCGTTAGGCTTATTAGCAATGATAATTTTATCTCTGGGGATTTGTGTCGGCGCCAATGCGGAAGACCTGGACGGGTATCGTCTTGGCAACAGCAGTCAGAATCTTTTGAACGGCGGAATTCTCAGTGAAACAGATGTTGAAGTGGAGGAAGACTGGAGCGGTCTGAATGTTTTTGAGGATCATATATATTATGTTTCAGAGGGGAAGGAGATCCGTCAGACTGTAAGAGCGACCGGGGAGTGTAAAACACTTTATATATCAAAGAGTATGATTGATGAATTATGTGTTGTGAATGACCGGGATATTTATTTTTTGGAAGATGGTAATATATATTATGTCGGACAAGCCGGGGATTCTGTAACAGCAATTAGTGAAAGCGGCGACGTGAAAGGGTTTGTTCCAACGCCTTATGGTATTCTGAAAGCCAGAGGAGATGTATTCGAGTGGAAGCTTTCGGCAGGGGACCGGCAGGTGCTTGATCATATATACCAGTATTATACAGAAGAAGGTTATCTTGTCTATACGCAGAACCATGAACAATATCAGGTGAACCTTTCCCGGTTGTTTGCAGATGATTTTGCACCGGAGGATATAGAGAAGTATTCTCTGGGTGGTGAACTGGAGAGCGTGCTTCGTACATATAATCATACAGAGGATGGCGTATGTGAGGAATGTGAGCGTAATGCGAAGAATTTCTCGGAGGAATTGTATGAAGAGTCGCTGAAGGCTGCTCCGGGAATTGCAAAACGGGGTGAGATATCTGCGTATTCGTCATCACAGCTCAGCGTAAAGCAATATGAGATGATACAGCGGGCGGAAGAACAGGCGATGGTGGCATGGACTCCTGTCGCGGACGTGATGTCGTGGAACAATGCATTTACATTTAAAAAAGGGACAACCTATAATGGAATTCCATATGGACAGCCGGTTTATACAGGATACGTTCCATATGATATTTCCTTTAGCGGTTTTATCCAGGCGGTAAATAATCCAAACAGTAAGTTCTATACAGAGCGTTCTACCTATAATAAGAGCGCCCCATATTATTCTTCCGATTGCAGCAGCTTCGTATCCTGGGCATGGGGACTTGCGAGAAATACGACAAGGACGCTTGCGAAAGCAGGTTATATACAGCAGGGCGGGGTGTACAGCCTGCAGGTAGGGGATATCTTGTTATATGAAGGGTCTCATGTGAAGATGATTGAGGATGTGACCTATAAAGATGGAAAAGTAAGTACGATTACTGTTATTGAACAGACTCCGCCGATTATTCTAAGAACCGTTTACGGAGGAAGTTCCAGAAAAACGCTGGGTGACCTGGATAAGGAAATCAAGCAGGAGATAACAGTAACGGTTGAAGGACCAAACGGACCGACGGAGACGAAAGTAACGCAGGGAAATTATATTATCTGCAGAAAAAAAGGCGTGCTTGGCGGAAGTAATATTGATATCGGAGATTCACCGTTGGATAAATTTATAGATGTCAGTGAGGACGCATGGTTTTATCCTTATGTGAAGACGGTTGTGGAAAAGGAAATTATGACAGGTATTAGTCCGATTGTATTTGCACCGGGGCAGAACCTTGCAAGAGGACAGCTTGCGACGATTATTTACCGGTTGAATGGAAATCCGGAAACGGAATTTAAGCAGAAATTTGATGACGTGCCTTCTGGACAGTTTTATTCAGAGGCGGTAACCTGGGCAAGTGAGTTTGGTGTTGTTACAGGATATTCGGATGGAAAATTTGGACCTGCAGATGAAATTAACCGGGAACAGCTTGCGACTATGTTATTCAGATATGCGGAGAAGATGGGCTATCAGGTAAATTTATATAAAGATATGAGTTCTTATCCGGATGCAGATGACGTCAGTGAGTTTGCACAGGAAGGGATGAGCTGGTGTCTGTGGAATGGTATTATCACAGGTGACGGCGGAAAGCTGAATCCGCAAGGATCCGTAAACCGTGCGGTTGCGGCAACGATGGTTTCGAGGTTTCTGGAATATGAAGAGCAGCAGGTGAAGAAAAACGAAGGAAAATAAAGTGTTTTTGAGATAAGGAAAAGGAAAGGATTCTGTGAAAACAGGGCGCCTTTCCTTTTTTTATATAGGAAACTTTGTTTTGTGGATCAGAGAATTTCAAAATTTTCTTCAAGCAAGATCCAGTTTGCACGCCACCAGCGCATGATCTGCCAGTACCCCGCCCCCTGTAATCCGAATTCTTTTACAAGATCAAATTTTTGTTGTATGCTTCTTACATCTTCGAACCATACCTCATGATCGATATTATTTTGCGTATAGCGAAAGTAAGGAGACTGTGCAGTTTCGTCAAACAGGATTGGTGCATTATTGCGGATGGCAATCTGTACCGCTTCTACATTTCCAATCGTGACAGCGACTGTTTCGCCTGAAACGTATGGAAGAGGCCAGTCGTATCCGTAATTGGGAATACCCAGATGAATTTTGTCAGGAGGAATTTCTGTTACCGCGTATTCTACCACACGGCGGACCATATTCAGTGGCGCAACTGCCATATTGGGGCCGTATTTGTATCCCCATTCATATGTCATGAGAAGCACATAGTCGGCAATGCTTCCCAGCGCGGCGTAATCCTTTCCTTCATATAACAGTCCGGGTTGAGCAGCAGAGGTTTTCGGCGCTAATGCCACGGATACAGAATATCCGCCAGGATGGAAATAATCCGCGGCTGCCTGCACAAAGGCGGTAAACAGATCCCGGTCTTGCGCGCGAATGTATTCGAAATCAATGTCAATTCCTGCATAACCTTTCATTTCCATAACAGCCAGCAATTGTCCGAAGAGATTATCTGTGGCATCCTGAGAACTTACTACAGAAGTAATTAAATTATTATTGAATTGTCCGCTTGCATCTAAGGGAGTTAAGGTCAGAATCGGTCTTACACCATACTGAAGTGCGGCCTGTACCAGACGGTTATCATCCAATGGCGGGAAGACGAGATCTCCCTCGGCAGTAAATCCGTAAGAAAAAACAGAGAGAGAGGTCAGGAAAGGGAGTGTCTGCTCCAGAACCCATTGACTGATGTAAGTATAAGCATATCCATTTGATACAAGGGAAGGGCGGTAGGGAACAGGCGCTCCCACTTCGGGAGGAAGAAGGAGAGACTGCCCGATTGCCAGGGGATACGGGGGCGGCAGCTGGTTAATGTAGATAAGATCAGAGGGCGGAATTCCGTACGAGGCTGCGATAGAGTCTACAGAGTCACCGGCCTTTACAACATATATTTCCATAAGCATTCCAGGTTTTTTAATTAATATATGGAGAAAAGTATGAATGGTGACGGGGAAAGCGGTATTCGGGATTGTGGTTTTATCTTGACTTTCTATCCGGATGCTTTTATCATTAATTAGACGAAAATGAAATGGAGAGATGACAGGATGGAATATGTTCTTTTGATTTTAGGATTTGTGCTTCTGATTAAGGGAGCGGATTTTTTTGTGGATGGGAGCTCGAGCGTGGCGAAAATATTGAAGGTGCCGACGATTATTATCGGTCTTACTGTCGTTGCATTTGGAACAAGTATGCCGGAATTATCCGTGAGTGTGAATGCGGCAATAAAGGGAAGCAATGACCTTGCGGTCAGCAATGTTCTGGGGTCTAATATTTTTAACCTGTTGGTGGTTCTTGGCTGCAGCGCACTGGTGCGCCCGATCCAGACACAAAAGTCAATTCTTAAGAAAGAATTCCCGTTTTCTATTTTTGCGGCGATGATTCTCTTATTGTTGATTTCTGATTTTTCTCTTATGGAAATATTTGAGAAAAATAAAACTTTTTCGCTTGGAAAAATAGAGGGGATTTTTTTACTTGTTTTATTTGGGGTATTCCTTTATGCAACAGTGAAAACTGCGCTTGCGGCGAGGAGGGCTTCGGCCTTGGCAGAAGAGCAGGAGGAATATACGGTGCTGTCTCCGGCAAAGAGCGCAATCTATATTATCGGAGGTCTTGCCGGTATTGTGTGCGGCGGCGATCTGGTTGTAGACAGCGCCTGTAAGATTGCAAAATCATTTGGACTCAGCCAGACTTTTATCGGACTTACCATCGTGGCGCTCGGAACATCTCTGCCGGAGCTTGTGACTTCTATGGTGGCGGCTGGAAAAGGAGAAAATGATCTTGCAGTCGGTAATGTTGTCGGTTCCAATATTTTTAATATTTTACTGATTCTGGGGACGTCAGCGGCAATCACACCAATTACCGTAAATGCAACGGCCGTGTATGATACATTGATTTTAATTATCGTAAGTATAGCGGCCTATGTATGTGCAGTCAGCAGAAGGGAAATAAAAAGGCTGGAGGGCGGATTATTCCTTGCGATATATCTGGCGTTTTTCTTTTATATTACATTTCGATAGGCAGAGGGCAGGAGGTGTTTAGACATATCCTCCCGGATATCCGCCTCCGCAGCATAAGCCGCCTCCTCCGCAGCAGAGATTACATACAAGATTAGCGATACACAGTTTCATGCACCAGCTGCCGCCGCCGGTAAAGGTGGACTCGTAAGGACTCTGTTGCTGCTGATACCATGTACCACCGCTTTCCAGGCGGTTTACAAGTATCTGGTACTGGAAGTTATCTGGTTCAAGCCGGAGGGCCTCCCGGGCGTGGATGAGAGCGTTCACATTATTTCCGATGCCGGAGTTCGCAAGGGCGCTGTAATAGTGCCAGAGTGCATTGTGCGTTTGGATTCCATTCAGAAGATTAAGAGCTTCCTGATAATGCCCGCTGTTAATAAAATTTGCGGCGGCACGCATGTGGAGCCCTTCTTCATTTTCTGTATTTTCGGTGTTTTTCTGCTGGCGGTATTCTCCGTAGAAACCCCGGAACGGACCATAACCAAAGCTTCCGAAGTCTTCGGAGGTGTCCTGGGAATATCCGGCGGAAGGACCGTATTCTTTCTCCTGCATGATCTGACGGTATGCCTGCTGGACTTCTTTGAACTTGTCCTCCGCCTGTTTTTTGTTGGGATTATTGATATTTGCATCCGGATGATATTTCCGGCTTAAGTTCCGATATGCTTTCTTGATTTCTTCATCTGAGGCTCCTCTCGGTACGCCCAGAATGGAGTAAGGGTCTGTCATAATATTTATTCTCCTGTCTGTTCCGTGTTCGACGCTTGCATTTTTCGTTTTTCCGTGACAGCCGTATAACGGCACCATACTCCGCAATACAAAATGTTGCGAAGAATATCTGCGTGCAGCAGAATAGGAAGTTTTTCAAATTCCCGTGAGCATTCCGCAATCATCAAAGTTAATATCTGGCGGCAGTCCTCGTCAAAGTGTTCATTTTGAAAAAACATTTCTCTGAGCGGATTATAGCTTCCGGTCTGGATATCCTTCTCGATATCTTCGCAGGCGTCCATAAGATAAATAAATTTTCCCAGAAAGAAACCGATTTTCCGCAGGGAATCTTCCCATTCGTCTTTTCGGTAAGCAAAGATTTCTGCCATAATATCTCCGAAAATACCAGCCATTTTGTCAATATCTGTTTCTTCTGCCTGCTCATACCAGGATAATTTTTTTAAATCAGAATCAATACGTCTTATTTTGTCGGGATAACGGGTTTTGAGTTCAGATATCCGTGGTTTTAAAGCTTTTGCAAAAAGATAGCTTTTTTTCTTCTTATCATCATTCCAGTCATCCTTGCATTTATAATAAGAAAGAATCAGATTCATGGAAGCTGCATAGTCTGTATATAGATTCGTGCGTGCGGTATGCTTTTCCAGGGGATGGGCGATACAGTTTACCTTTTCCGTCTTTGTCTCCGGCTCGTAGAGACCGGTAAGCAGAAGAATAAGAAAAGTCATATCATAAGAAAGGGTCATCTGACCGCGCCTGCCATAATCGCTTTTCAGGGTTTTGCAGAGACCACAGTAGTAAGAATGGTAAATATCAAAGTCTTTGAATTTCATTTCTGCTTTATTAATTGCAATATATCCAAACATAAAAAACCCTCTTTTAACTTTTTTTGATAAAGGTTGTGCCACACTTTGGACAGCGGATCTCAATACGGCCTTTGCCGCGCGGGATACGGATTTTCTGGCTGCAGGACGGGCATTTGTAAATATGATGTGTCTTTCTCTGCTGCATCATATTCTTTTGCCGTGTGAAAAAACATCTGAGACGGTAAGTTTTTGTCAGAAATGCCTGGTTTTCAGCAGAACGTTTGTAAATATTTTTAGAAAACATACGGAAATATGTGTAAATAATGCAGACCCATGCAAGCAGGGATAACAGACGGCTGTTAAAAATAATTGCAAGCAGTATAGCGGCAATGCCAATACCAGCTATACATTTTCCTAAATAATCAGCTCCATATCTTCCGTACATAAAACGGGTTAACTTTTCTCTCATGATGATATCGCCTCCTGATAATAAACATCATACAGAGATAAAAGAGAAAGTCAATAAACTGGGTATTAAAAAAATATAAAATAGTTGAGAGTGGTATGAGCCGATGTTATAATAATTGTCAGAAATGAAGGCAGAGAAGGATGTGGACGTAGAGAAAATGAAAGAGAACGGGCAGGAAAGATATTGCAGAAACCGGAAGAAAAAAAGGAAGGGCAGAATGATTCAGAATATAATTTTAATTTTGTGTCTGATTGTTTTTTGCGTGTCTGCATTTCAGCTTATAAAAATCATCGGAGGCTACTGGAAAGGTCAGGGTGAATATGAAAAAATCCAGGATCTTGTATTGGAATTGAATGAAGAAAGTGAAGGAAGTGAAGACGGCGGAGAGGATACGGATCATGCAGGTGTTTTTCGGGTGAATTTTGATGAATTGTTGCGTCTGAATCCGGATACGGCGGCATGGATCCGGTTCTATCCGGAACCTTCTGTCATTAATTATCCGGTGGTGCAGGGAAAGGATAATAACGAATATCTGCACAGGACATTTTCCGGGAAGGAAAATACATTGGGAACGATTTTTGTCAGTGAAGAGAATGCACCGGATTTTCAGGATAAGAATACGGTGATCTTTGGACACCGTATGAAGAATGGCTCGATGTTCCGGCATCTGGAGGATTATAAGGATCAAAATTTCTGGAAGGATAATCCTTATTTTTATTTGTATACACCGGATGGGTATGAGCACAGGTATCATATCTATTCAACCGGGGTTGTGACGGAAGACTCAGAGACTTATCAGATACAGTTTGCATCGGCGGAGGAATTTCAGACATTTCTGAATATGACGAAGGAGACTGCAGAATATGACACCGGAGTTGAAGTGACAGAAGAAGATACGATCGTGACGCTTTCTACCTGTACAGGGGCCAGTGATAATCACCGTTATGTGGTAAGAGGCGTTCTGGAAGAAAGCATACCATTAAATGAGGGGGAATAGACTGTGGAATATGTTTATGAAGTCGGAGATGTTATAACAATGAAAAAACCACATCCATGCGGCAGTAAGGAATGGGAAATACTCCGCGTGGGAGCAGATTTCCGGTTGAAATGTAAAGGATGTGGGCATCAGATTATGATAGCCCGGAAGCTGGTGGTGAAAAACACGAAGGATTTAAAGAAAAAAGCTTGAAATAAAGCGCCTTGTGTGGTATCATAGTTAACCGTGATACATTATTTTTCTGCCGGTCTGCCCGGTGGATATCCTTGCTCCCGGGAAGAGACGGGGGCCAAAAGACCAGAAGGAGGTGCAAGAGGCAACATGAATAAATATGAATTAGCTGTTGTTGTCAGTGCAAAAATCGAAGACGACGCGAGAGAACAGGTTATCGAAAAGGTAAAAGCATTAGTAGAGCGTTTCGGTGGTCAGATCTCAGATGTTGATGAATGGGGTAAGAAGAGATTAGCTTACGAAATTCAGAAGATGAAAGAAGCATATTACTATTTCATCCACTTCGAGGCTGATGCTGAAGCTCCAGGCGAAATCGAGCAGAGAATTCGCATCATGGACGGCGTAATCAGATATTTATGCGTTAGACAGGAAGCATAAGCAGGAAGAAGAGGTAATGATATGAATAAAGTAATTTTGATGGGACGCTTAACAAGGGATCCGGAAATAAGATATTCTCAGGGTGACAGCTCTATGGCTATCGCCAGATATACATTGGCAGTTGACCGCAGATTCAGACGTAATGATGGAGACCAGACCGCAGATTTTATCGGATGTGTGGCTTTTGGAAGAAGCGCTGAGTTTGCAGAGAAATATTTCCGCCAGGGACTCAAGGTGGTAGTTACCGGACGTATCCAGACAGGCAGTTATACGAATAAGGACGGCCAGAGGGTATACACAACTGACGTTGTTGTGGAGGATCAGGAATTTGCCGAGAGCAAAGCTGTAAGTAATGCAAATGCGGGAAACTATCAGGCATCACCATCTCCGGCTCAGGCATCATCACCAATTTCAGATGCAGGTGACGGCTTCATGAATATTCCGGATGGAATAGATGAAGAATTACCATTTAATTAGAGTACTTGGTAAGTAGAGAATCAAGGAGGTAAAGCAAGATGGCTTTTGATAAAGGGAATCGTCCGGAAGGCGGCTTCAAGAGAAGAGGCGGCGGACGAAGAAGAAAAAAAGTTTGCGTATTCTGTGGAAAAGAGAATAACGAAATCGATTACAAGGATGTAGCAAAGTTAAGAAAGTATATCTCTGAAAGAGGTAAGATTCTTCCGAGAAGAATTACCGGTAACTGCGCAAAGCATCAGAGAGCTCTTACAGTAGCAATTAAGAGAGCACGTCATATTGCACTGATGCCATACGTTCAGGATTAATAGAGTTGGTAAAACCGTCATGTCAATAGAGAATGGCGGTTTTTTTATTCTATAAGTATTCCAGCGAGGGGTCTTTCTCCTTTAATTGCTACTTGTCAAAAGGATTAAAGGAAAGACTATAAAAATAGAAAAAGAAAAATGGGAATGATTGAGAATATAAGGAAGTTATTTATGGGTACATCGGTTATATTTTAGCCGGGAGACTGAGTCGTTACTAATTCTTTTTGAAATTATGAATTTTGGATTGACATATTTTCAGAAGGTAGGTAATATAATATTAAAGACAGGCAACTAGAGTGTCTGCCAAGTGGTGAAGTAAGGTGTTGTGCCAGAGAGCAGTGCCTTATGAGCTTTATAAGGGTTTAACATTTACCACAATCTGGCTAGAGGTTAATCCTCGAAAGAAAATGTAAGAAGGGGGCTGTCGCTTTAACGAATGAA
>DKYD01000025.1:80292-81010 GCA_002492335.1 Lachnospiraceae bacterium UBA7109 | reverse complement strand
TGTTGCAGAAGGATTTGGTGAATTCCTTTATAACCGTCTGAGTAAGCTGACAGATAAGAATAAGATGCTGTCTATCGAGTACGGCGGAATGAACGAAGCGCTTTATGAGCTTTATAATCTGACCGGTAATGACCATTATAAGACAGCAGCACAGTATTTTGATGAGACGAACCTGTTTAACCAGCTTGCAAATGGTCAGGATGTGCTGAATGGCAAGCATGCCAATACAACGATCCCGAAGTTTGTAGGAGCTATGAAGCGTTATACGGTACTGACAGAAAATGAGGAATATTATAATGCACTGACAGATGCAGAAAAGAATGACCTGAGCATGTATCTGACAGCAGCAGAAAAATTCTGGGATATTGTAATTAAAGATCATACTTATGTGACAGGTGGTAACAGCCAGTCTGAGCATTTCCATGAAGCAGGAAAGATTGGTGCAGACGCAACCAAAGGCTCTTATGATGCAGCTCTTACCTGTGAGACCTGTAATACATATAATATGCTGAAGTTATCCAGGGCTTTATATCATGTAACCGGAGATAAGAAGTATATGGATTATTTTGAGAATACTTTTATCAATGCTATCCTTTCTTCCCAGAATCCGGAGACGGGAACAACGATGTACTTCCAGCCGATGGCGCCGGGATACAATAAGGTATTTAACCGTCCGCATGATGAATTCTGGTGTTGTACCGGAACCGGTATGGAGAAC
>DKYD01000025.1:66998-80115 GCA_002492335.1 Lachnospiraceae bacterium UBA7109 | reverse complement strand
TGTACCGGAACCGGTATGGAGAACTTCTCCAAGCTGGGTGACAATATTTATTCTGTAAGCGGAAGCGATATTTATGTACATATGTTTTTCTCTTCTGAGATCACAGATGCGGCAAATAATGTGAAACTTACACAGAAAGCGAATATGCCGAATGAAGATATCGTGACCTTTGCTGTAGAAGCAGCTGACGGTGGAAGCGTGAAAGCCGGAGCAACGCTCAGACTTCGCAAACCGGACTGGCTTGCGGGAACAGCTGAGATTAAGGTGAATGACAAGGCGGCTGAGCTGAAGGAAGAGAATGGATACTATGTGGTAGAAGTGAAGGCAGGCGATAAGATTTCTTATCAGACGCCGATGGAAGTCCAGGTATATGATATGCCGGATAAGCCGAATATGGTAGCATTTAAGTATGGTCCGGTTGTACTTAGTACAGCGCTTGGAACAGATAATATTGAAAGATCCGCAGCCAACGGAATTCTTGTTCGTGTGGGTGTAAAGGATGAAAATGCCAAGACAACAATTTATGTATCAAATAAGTATAAAAATATCGAGGACTGGAAAGAAGATATTGCAGAAAATCTTGTGAGAATTGAGGACAGCGAGGACGGAAAAGTTCAGTTTAAGCTTGCAAATACAGATTCTCCGGAACTTATTTATACGCCTCATTATATGAGATATAAGGAAACCTATGGATTGTATATGTCCCTTGAAGTGGCTGATTCAGAAGAAGCACAGCAGCATATCCTGGAAGAAAAGGAGAAGCTGAGAGAGTTTGAGATGAGCCTTGATTATCTCTATAACTTTGACAATAACAATTCTGAATTTGCCAAGAATCTTCAGGCAAGCAGCAATTCGGAAGTGGCAACTTACAGCGGAAGACAGCTTCGTCATGCACCGGGCGGCGGTTGGTTCAGCTATGATCTGAAGATCGATCCGGAAGCGGAAACAAATTACCTGAATTGTACATTCTATTCCGGGGATCGTACAAGAACCTTTGATATTCTGGTAAATGACGAAGTGCTTACAAGTCAGCCGTTTAAGGATGCACCGCAGAACAATGAGTTTTATGTGCAGACATTTGAAATCCCACAGGATATGATAGACAGTGCGGTAGATGGTAAGATTACTGTAAAATTCTCTTCTACAAATAATTCCTATGTAGGAGGATTATTCGGAATCAGCACAAGTGCATCCGCTGATTACAGCACAGATGCGACAATGAAAGGTCTGTCTTTCAATAAGGGAATATTATCACCGGAATTTTCGGATGAAGAGACTTCTTATGTGCTGAAGCTTCCAAAGACTGCAGACAGTGTAGAGATGACAGCAGTGCCGAATGTAGAGAGCGGACTGATTTATGTAGAAGATATTTTGATTAATGATGCAATTCCACGTCAGATTGATATCAAAGAGGATGGGCAGGTAATCAACATTACATCAAAAGCACAGGATCATGAAACGGCGAAAGAATATAAGGTGACAATTCAGTATGTGGATGTAGATAAGGCAGAACTTGACAAAGCGATAAAAGCAGCTGTGCCTGTAGCAGATAAAGAAAAATATGCGGAGAAATCCTGGGCAGCATATGAAAAAGCTTTGAATGCAGCGAAAAATGTCTTCGAAGATGAGAAGGCAGATCAGAAGGCGGTGGATGCAGCAGTGAAATCACTGAAAGAGGCGCAGGAAGCTTTGAAAGTGAAACTTCCATATGTTGATGTAGCGGAAAATGCATGGTACTATGATACAGTTGCATATAATTATGCCGAGAAAACGATGACCGGTAAAGATGCGACACACTTTGCACCGGAAGAGACGTTGGTAAGAGCACAGTTCGCGGCAGTGCTTCATAAGATGAATGAGGAGCCGGAGATGGATTACAAAGCGGTATTCTCTGACGTGGCAGCAGGCGACTGGTTTAAAAATGCTGTCCTGTGGGCTGCAGATGCGAAAATTGTAACCGGATATACAGGAACAGATCTGTTTGGAGCAAATGATGCGGTAACCCGTGCGCAGATGGCGACGATGATGTACCGTTATGCAAAGGATTATAAGGGATATAATGTAAAGGCAGACGGCGATTACAGCTCCTTCCCGGATGCAGGGGACGTACAGGAATTTGCAGTAGATGCAATGAAATGGGCAGTGGCAGAAGGAATCATCACAGGAAAGACGATTAACGGACAGCTTCTCCTCGACCCGCAGGGAAGTGCGAACCGTGCAGAGTGTGCAACGATTATCCAGAGATTTATGGAGAAATATGAGAAATAAACAATCATATGTTTCGATGTAAAGAGGATTGAAAATTGTTAATATGATGCAGAAAGGCAGAAATTCTGATGGAGATATTCAGGGTTTCTGCCTTTTTTTATAAAAAGCATGGGTTTAAATATTTCCACCTTGTTTAATTATTTAGGGTTTTCGAAAAAATAAAAATTATTTATAATAGAAATAAGAATGTGTTTAGACACATGGATTATCTGAAAAGGAAATTATAATTTAAAGGAGGCAGAAGTATGAAGAAGAGAGTAGTGCAGAGAATTTTGGGTCTGGCTCTTTCTGCGGCAATGGTTCTTGTTGGTTTGCCGTCAGCCGTATATGCGGCAGGAGAAAGCGGTACAGGAGACTCTGGAAATGCACGTGCAGGCGAAACAATTGATGTAGGTGTTTATGCGAAGATTGAGACGGATTACGTATCAGGCTGGGAGAACTTGAATGGCGTTAATAATGAGGCGTTTGAGCCTTCCTCTTCAAATGCTGGAAATGGACAGGGCTGGGGAAACTGGTCGCAGGAAGTAGGGAGCAGCCATTATCTGCAGTATACATGGGATGAGGCAATTACAACAGATTCTTTCCAGGTGTACTGGTATGATGATGGAGGCGGTACACGGATACCCGGAAGCATGAAATTCGAATATCAGGATGACAGTGGAAACTGGCAGAATTTAGAAATGAAGTCAAACTTTGATGATGTATTGAAGCTGAATCAGTACAATACCATTGAAGTTGCAGGCGTGACAACAAAGGCAATCAAATTTACGATGACGGTTCGGGAAGGCGCCGCTGCAAATGGTGTTTACCGCTGGAAGGTAAATGCACCTTTGACGGATGCAACAGCAGATATGGCGCTTGCGAGCGCTAAGGATAAGCTGACAGTATCTTCGAGGATGTCTTCAGATACTCTTCTCCCGTCAGAGCTGACAAATGGTGTGAAGGTTACCTGGACAGAAGATCATCCGGCTATCACGATTGAGAATGGAAAAGCAGTTGTTGTAAGAGGAACAAGCGATGTGGCCGGGACGATGAAGGCGGTTTTGTCCCTGAACGGAAAAACGGTTGAAAAATCATTTAACGTTACTGTTCCGAAAAAGGCAGATGAAATTCCGGATATGCTGGCAAAATATGATTTTTCTGACATGACGGGTTCTCTTGCGGATGGAAGCATGGTTGCCGATCTTTCCGGACATGATAATAATGCAACAGTAAAAGGAAGCGGAGTTACAGCGGCGGATAAAGCGCTGGTTCTTCCCGGCGGAGCTTATGGAAGCGGCGCAGGTTATGTACAGCTTCCGACCGGAATGTTTGATAATCAGAATAACCTGACAATTTCCATGTGGATTCAGAATGACCAGGGAGCGATGTGGACATCTGCATTTTTCTTTGGTAACGCAAACAGTTATTTTATGATTAACCCACAGAATCCAAGTACGAATAAAGCAAAAGTGTGTGTCACATGGGGAGCTGCAGGCGGCGAGATTGGAATTGCACCGGGTAATAATCTGGATGACGGTCCATATACCGGAAGTGAATGGACGCATTATATTGCTGTAATTAACGAAAACAGTATTACCGGATATATTAATGGAGAGAAATATAATACGTATCCATTAAATAATAAAATTTCTGATATGGGAACAAATCTTCTTTCTTATATCGGAAAATCAGAGTATAATGATCCCTTCTTTAAAGGAAAAGTAAGAAATGTTTCTATCTACAGTAAGGCAATGTCTGATGCAGAAGCAGGAGGACTTTACACAGAAGGTCTTACAGAGGAAGAAATTGCAAAGAATGCGGCAGATGCACTCGAGATTCCGGAAGTGAAAAACGGAGTGCTGTCAACAAATGTATATGATACTGTAACGCTGCAGAAAAAGCAGCTCAGCGGACTCGTTACGATAGACTGGAAGAGTGATGACGAGAAGATTATTTCCACAGACGGCAAAGTTACCGCACCGGAAAAGAATACAAAGGTGAAAATGACAGCGACTGTAAAGGTTGGAGCCAAGGAGCAGACAAAAGTGATTGAGGTTCTGGTTCTCTCCAAAGACTCTGCTGCTTATTCTATGACCGTTGATAAAGAGGATACAGGTATAGATATCAGTCAGGAATTATTTGGACTGTTTTATGAGGATATTAACAGCTCAGCAGACGGTGGATTGTCACCGGAACTGGTAAAGAATAATTCCTTCCAGAATTATGCAGACGGTTCTGCACCGACAAATCCATCTACATATGGTGACCAGACTTCCTGGAAAAAGTACTGGACGTCCAGCAATGCTTCCGGATTTACGGTAGAGCAGACGGCAGGACTCAATGAAAAGAATACAAACTATGCAAAGCTTACCGGTAACCAGACATTAAGTAATGTCGGCTTCACAACAATGTATAATAATACGACGCCTTCAGTTCCGATCCAGGATGGGATGAAATATGATTTCTCCATGTG
Source organism: Lachnospiraceae bacterium UBA7109 (assembly GCA_002492335.1). Lineage (GTDB taxonomy): Bacteria > Bacillota > Clostridia > Lachnospirales > Lachnospiraceae > UBA7109. The sequence goes on along the minus strand of DKYD01000025.1, from coordinate 75,392 downwards.
GATGAAGGCGGATGCCGCTTATGCAGGAAATATTACGGTACAGGTACAGAACGCTTCCGGTCAGGCTCTTACAGACGTCAAGACACTTGAACTTAAGAAAGACGGAAACTGGAATAAGATCAGCACGGTTCTTACAGGAAATAAGAAAGAAACAGGAAAGCTTGTGCTGACAATTTCAGGAGCAGCGGGAACAGACGTCATTTATGCAGATATGATTTCCCTGGCTTCTCAGGATACTTATGGCTATGGAAATAAAAACTATGCATATGGGGCAGGACTCAGGAAGGATCTGGTAGAGGTTCTTGCAGACTTAAACCCAAGCTTTATCCGTTTCCCGGGCGGATGTGCTATTGAGGGGGATTATGGCCCGGACAGCTTCTATAATTGGGAGAATTCTGTAGGACCTCTGGAAGAAAGAAAAGCACAGGCAAGTTACTGGGGAGATAATACAATCTGGAAGAATCCGGATGCTGACTATGGATATATGATGTCCTTTGAACTTGGATATCATGAGATCCTGACCCTTTGTGAAGACCTTGGGGCTGAGGCGTTCCCAATCATGAGTGCAGGTATTTACTGTCAGTTTGCATCATCGGCGCCGGCTGCAAAGAAAGGTGCAGAGCTTGATCCGTATGCACAGTACGCAATTGATTTGTTGAATTATTGCTGGGGCGATCCGGACAGCAGTGATCCGGAGCAGGCAAAATGGGCGAAGAAGCGTGTGGAAAACGGACACGAAGCACCGTTTGACCTTCATTACGTGGGAATCGGTAACGAGAACTGGAATACAGCAACTGTAAATTATTACGAGAACTTTACTTATATTAAGAATAAGATTGATGCATATAAGGAAGCACATTATCCGGATCATCAGCTGCAATTGATTTTCGCATATGGCCCATATTACTGGAATGCGAGTGCCGGTGAAGATGCTTACACCTATGTAAAGAGAGAGATGCCGGGCGAAGTCCTGATGGATGAGCATTATTATGCCGGTGCAAACTGGATGCTTGAAAATACACACCGCTATGACAGCTATGACCGCCTGGATGAAAAAGGAACGGATGTATTTGTAGGTGAATACGCAGTAAATGATAAGGGTAACAGACTGGAAGGCGCTGTCGCAGAAGCTGCTTATATGACCGGATTTGAGCGTAACGGAGACATTGTTCGTCATGCGTCTTATGCACCATTGCTTGCAAAAGAGGGCGCGACGAACTGGTCGCCAAACATGATTTACTTTAATGAGTATGATGTCATGAAGACGCCAAATTATTATGTACAGTGGATGTATGCCAATAACTATGGAAAGAAGCTTGTAAATACAAAGCTTAATCAGATGAATGCTGCAGGTGAGTACAGAGCGCTTAATGATAACCAGACAGATATTTATCAGGTATCTTCTGCAGACGATGATTATATTTATCTGAAACTGGTAAATCATGACAGTTATGCAAAAGATATTGCACTGAATTACCCTGGCACAGAGGCGAAAGAAGCAGAGATTATCTGTATGTCAGGCGCCGCAGATGCGGAGAATTACATGGGCAATGAAACCATTGTTCCGGTAACTTCCAGGGCGGCTATAGAAGACGGCAAAATGATTTATCAGATTCCGGCAATGTCTGTTACGATCGTAAAGGTAGCAAATAAAGCTGGAACAGATCCGGAACCGGTTAAGGTTGATAAGACAAAATTGCAGGCTGCTATAGACAAAGCTGTTCCGGAGGCTGATGCGGATAAGTATACGGAAGAAACATGGACAGCATATGAGAAAGCACTGAATGATGCAAAGAAAACGATAGCAGATGAGAAGGCGGATCAGAAGGCTGTGGATGCGGCAGAGAAAGCGCTTGCAGATGCAAAAGAGGCATTGAAAGAAAAACCGGCCGGACTTCCGTTTGACGATGTTGCGGAGGGCGCATGGTATTATAATGCAATTGCATACAACTATTATGCGGGAACCATGACCGGATTAAAACCGGATCATTTCGGACCAGCTGATACACTGGTAAGAGCGCAGTTTGCAACAGTACTTCATAAGATGAACGGAGAAGCAGAAGTAGAGTACACAGACAAGTTCCCGGATGTAACACAAGGAGACTGGTTCAAGAATCCGGTTCTCTGGGCAGCAGAGAAAGAGATCGTAACCGGATACACAGGAACGTCAATGTTTGGACCGAACGATACGGTTACCCGTGAGCAGATGGCAACGATGATGTACCGTTATGCAAAGAACTTTAAAAAGTATGAAGTAAGCGAAGACGGCGATTACAGTTCTTTCCCGGATGCAGAGAACGTACAGATATTTGCAAGAGACGCTATGAAGTGGGCAGTAAAAGAAGGAATCATCACAGGTAAGACAATTGATGGTGTACTTTGCCTTGATCCACAGGGCAGCGCAAACCGTGCAGAATGTGCAACAATTATTCAGAGATTCATGGAGAAATACGAGAAATAATCAGATTGCAAAAGAGAAAATGAGAAGGATGCATAACGCATCCTTCTTTTTTCTGCCCGATTTACAGCCGGAGTGATTTTGACGATACGTAGTAATGTCTCCAGAGACGATGGATGATCCATGCCCCCAGAACAGTAGATGCAATATAAGAAAGAATTCCTGCAGTATTGCCGAAGTGTTCTGTAATAAAACAGAATACTTTTTGTGTCATAAGGTAGTGAGGACTGATATAAAACATATTGATTGGTCCGTTTTTAAAAAAAACAAGGTTAAATATTGTTGCAAAGAGACAGCAGGACAGATATATGAATGCACTGCCTGTAAAGGGGAGATATGTTTTTTCTTCTTTTTCTCTGAATCCGGTATAAAGCCCCAGAATAATAAGTACGATATGCCATACATAGGAGTGTATGGTCAGTGGCAAATATGGATAGTGCAGTCCGGCAGTGTCAAAAAAGGTAAAAATGCCTGCAAGAAGACCAAAGTCCATCAGAAAGAGAAGAATATTTCTGCGGATTTTTTCAGTTTTTATCCAGGGGATAAGGAGACATGCATACATGGGAATGCTGCAAAGCTGGAATGGAAAATACCACCAGTTGTAGTTCCCGCCTCCAATCGTCCAGGTAAGACACCATTGTTTCCAAATTTCACTTATCAGCATTACGATGCCACAATAGAAATAGACTCTGTATTTTTTCATAATTTTCTCCTGAATAAAAGTTTTCCACAAACTATAAATATTATACACCAGTATGCATAAATGTGATACAATATTTATTTAGTGAGAATACGATGAGAGGAGTTTTTATATGAAACCAAAGAATGCCTTTATGCTTATGCTGACAGCATTTATCTGGGGAACAGCTTTTGTTGCCCAAAGTGTAGGGATGGATTATCTGGGACCGTTTACCTTTAATGGGATCAGGAGCATGATCGGAGGAATCGCTTTGCTTCCATGTATTGCACTGCTTCAGAAGCTAAATGGAAAAGAAAAGGAAAAGAAAGAGAATAAGAAAATGCTTGTGGCAGGCGGTATTGCCTGTGGACTGCTGCTGTTTTCGGCCAGCAGCCTCCAGCAGTATGGAATTCAGTATACATCGGCGGGAAAGGCCGGATTTATTACTGCTTTCTATATTGTGATCGTACCTGTCCTGGGGATTTTTCTTAGAAAGAAGGTTGGCTGGAAGGTCTGGATCGCGGTTGTTCTGGCTCTTACAGGTCTTTATTGTCTGTGTATTACAGAAACGTTTACAATTGGAAAAGGTGACGGATTTATTTTCCTGTGTGCGCTGGTATTTTCTCTTCATATTATGGTCATTGACTATTTTTCTCCGAAGGTGGATGGAGTGAAAATGTCTTGTATTCAGTTTTTTGTATGTGGGCTTGCATCACTGCCATTTATGTTTGCATTTGAGACTCCGCAGATTAGTGCGGTTGTTGATGGAATCGTTCCGATTCTGTATGCGGGTGTGTTGTCCTGCGGAGTAGCGTACACCCTTCAGATCGTCGGACAGAAAGATATGAATCCGGCAATTGCATCATTGATTATGAGTATGGAATCATGTTTTTCTGTTCTTGCCGGATGGATCGTGCTGGGGGAACGGTTGTCAATGAAAGAATCTGCAGGTTGTATACTGATGTTCGCTGCAATTATATTGGCGCAGCTTCCGGAAAAGAAAGGTGGTTTACAGAAATGAGATTTGTCATTCAGAGAGTTTTGGAAAGTGAAGTAAAAGTGGAAGAAAAAAGTCTGGGGAAAATCGGAAAAGGTTTTCTTGTCCTGATTGGTGTGGCTGATTCAGACACAAAAGAGATTGCAGATAAAATGGTTAGAAAAATGCTGGGGCTTCGTATTTTTGAAGACGGGCAGGGAAAGACAAACCTGTCTCTTGCACAGGTAAATGGAGAGCTTCTTCTGGTTTCTCAGTTTACCCTGTATGCAAATTGTAAAAAGGGAAACCGCCCGAGCTTTATCGAGGCAGGGGCGCCGGATATGGCTTCCGATATGTATGAGTATGTTATCCGCAAATGTAAAGAACAGGGAGCGGTTGTCGAGCGGGGAGAGTTCGGAGCTGATATGAAGGTAAGTCTTGTAAATGATGGACCATTTACAATTGTTCTGGATTCGGATGCCCTGTAGAGGAGATGAATGCTGTAAAGAGACTGCGCATTTCCCGGCTGGACTTATACATACATTCCGGATGCCATTGCACACCGATGCAAAAGGGGTGAAAGGAAGCTTCCAGAGCTTCAATCACTCCGTCCGCCGTTGTCCCGGCAATTTCAAGCTGCTTCCCAACTGCTTTAATACATTGGTGGTGAAAACTGTTCGTTTCCAGGTGATTTCCACATATTTTATATAGTATACTATCTTTCTTGAAAGAGATTTTGTGAGAGGGTTCACTGCGCTCAGAGGAAATCTGCCTATGGTTTTGCGTGGAGCCGGGGCGAAGGCTGATATCCTGCCAGATGCTGCCGCCCAGCGCGACATTTAATATCTGCATTCCCCGGCATATAGCCAGTACCGGAAAGGAAGCGGAAAGAATCTGTTTCATTAGATTCAGTTGAAAGGAATCCGTAGCGATATTCGTATGGCCCTGACTGGTTTTCAGGTCTTCCCCAAAGAGAAGCGGACAGATATCATCACCGCCGCAAAAAAGGAACCCCTGACAGATAGAAAGATAGTAAGAAAATAAAGAGCTGTCTGTGATTCGCGGGATAATAACGGGAACGGCTCCGGCAGATTCGATCGCCTCGATATATGGCTGGGATACAAATTGATGGTTATTTTCGACGCCGCAGATGATAATACCAATGACTGGATACATAGATGACTCCTTATTTGTATAGATATGTTTATAGAATAAAGTATGCGTGGGAGGGTGAAAATATGAATCTGGTCGATATGCATTGTGATACCTTGTGGCAGCTTCTTGATCTGAAAGGAGAAGGCAGCCTTTACGAGAATGACTGTGCAGTCAATATTCAAGGCATGAGAGAGGCGGGAACGCTCATACAGTTTTTTGCCTGTTTTACGGATGTGAGAGAGTATAAGGAAAATGGTGGATACGAAAAATGCTATCTGCATGTGCAGGAAATGATTGCGTATATAGAAAAGCAGTGTCTGCTTTTTCCGGAAGATATAGCATGTGCATATTCCTGTGATGATGTTGCGAAAAATCAGGCGGAGGGCAGGATTTCTGCTGTACTGACTGTAGAAGAGGGCGGAATTCTGAATCATAAGCCGGAGCGGTTAGAGGAATTGTATCGGAAGGGTATCCGTCTTATGACTCTGATGTGGAATCATGAGAATTGTCTTGGGTATCCAAACAGTCAGGACAGATCTGTGATGAGAAAGGGACTCAAACCTTTTGGAATTGAAATTGTAAAGCGTATGGGAGAAATGGGGATGATTGTGGATGTGTCCCATGCCTCTGACGGAGTCTTTTGGGATATCCTGCAGTATGCAAAAGGACCAGTTGTGGCGTCTCATTCGAACTGCAGAGCTCTGTGCGCCCATCCGCGGAATCTTACAGATGAGATGATTCGTATGCTTGCAGAGAGAGGCGGAATTGCAGGACTTAATTTTTATGGTATGTTTTTGGAAAATGAGAAGGGATCAAGGCTGGAAAGTATGACTGCACATCTGCTGCATATGATTGATGTGGGTGGAGGTGGATTCCCGGCTATAGGGACGGACTTTGATGGATTTGACAGTAAGGAAAGTCTGGATATCCGGGATGTGTCCCAGATGGAAAAATTGTGGGACGCACTTAAGAAAAAAGGCGTCCCGGAAAGTCAGTTAGACAAAATATGGAGTCAGAATGCGCTGCGAATCATAAGAGAGATATCTTAACTGAAAAACTCTTTTATTTGTCCATAGATGATATCCATAAGGCGCGTCCGCGCTTCTATGCTTGCCCATGCAACATGTGGAGTAATGAAAAGCCTCCGGCTGTCTTTGAAATGGCGGAGCGGGTTGGAGGGACTCATGGGTTCTTCGCACAACACATCCAGACCGGCAGCGGCGATCTGGTTATTATTTAATGCATCTGCAAGATCTTGTTCTACAATAATAGGACCTCTTCCCAGATTTAAGAAAATACAGCTTTTTTTCATTTTCCGGAAAGCTTCTGCGTTAATCAGATTTTCCGTATATTCATTCAGGGGAGCGTGGACAGATATAATATCGGAGTCCCGGTAGAGAGTATCCGCATCTACTTGTGTGTATCCGGGCTGGGCAGGCTGTCCGGAAGCAGATGTGTAGATGACTTTCGCCCCAAAAGCTTCTGCGATAGAGGCTACGCGTCTTCCAATATTTCCAAGACCGATGATTCCCCAGGTGAGACCGTTCAGTTCATGGAATACTTCTGCAAAATGTGTAAATATGGTATCATTGGTATAATGATCTTCTTTTACATAATCATCATAATACCGTAATTTTTCCAACAGATAAAAGAGCATGGCAAAGGTATGCTGTGCAACAGATTCGGTAGAATATCCGGCCACATTTCTCCAGGAGATCCCGCGTTCTTCCAGGTATTTTTTGTCAAGATTATTGGTACCTGTAGCGGTTACGCATACGAGCTTCAGAGAACTGGCATTTCCAATTGTATGCCGGTTAACTGGTACTTTATTTGTAATCACAACATCTGCACAGACAGTACGTTCTGCCGCTTCTTCGGGGGTGGAGAATGGATGTTTTATCACTTCTCCCAGGTTTTCGAAATTAGATAAATCCATATCGTCACCAATTGTTTTTGCGTCTAAAAATACAATTTTCATATAGAGCCTCCTGATATAGTTTTCCCTATTATATAATGTTTTCGGAAGAAATAACAGAGAAATCATAGGAAAATCTTAAGAATGATGCAGTTGTGTAATACCAGTAAGTTATAGTATAATTAAATACCAGCAGAGGTGAATACATATGATGAATGATGATATGCAAAAGAATCGGAACCGGGCTTTTGCCGGAGGTGCAGACGCCGTCAGGAATCTTGACCGGGAGAAACGCCGGAGGAAGCGTTATAATAGACGAAAGCAGCAGGTGCGCAGACAGCTTATGATGATCGGCGCAGTAATTTTAGGAGTGATTCTGGTAATCGTTTCCTGCGTTTCGGGAAAAAAGGGACAGAAAGCTCAGGAAACTGTTCATACACAAAATGAAAATAAATCAGCAGAAAAGTCAAAGGAAGGCTTAGAAAAGAGCGAGACGTTGGAGGAGAGATTAGAACGGGTAGAGAAACAGGCGAAGGAAGAGAACTACCCGGACAGTATTATTGAACTGCTTTCCAAGAATCCGGAGACGGTGGCATTTGTAGAAGATTATGGAGAAAAAAAAGACCTTCCTCCTTCCGGGCAGATCGAGGAGCTGAAAAGCGGGGAGATTCCGGCGCTATATCAGTGGGATGAGCGCTGGGGGTATGCGTCTTATGGAAATGGATGTGTAGCAACCAGCGGCTGTGGACCGACTTGTATGTCTATGATAATTTCAGGAATGACAAATGATGCATCCGTAACACCTGCAAAACTGGCGTCATATGGGGAAGAAAATGATTATCTTGATGAGGATAATAATACTTATTGGAGCTTCATGAGTGAGTCTGCAAAGAACTGGGGCATTACAGGTTATCAGGTGTCTGCAGATGAAGAGACTGTATCGAGAGAGTTGATGGCGGGACATCCGATTGTATGTAGTGTGGGTCCGGGAGATTTTACGGATAATGGACATTTTATCGTATTGACTGCTTATGAAAATGGAGAAGTGACAGTACATGATCCGTTCAGTAAGGAAAACAGTGAGAAGAAATGGGTATATTCTGAGATATTCAGTCAGATTAAGGCAGTATGGACCTATTCTAAAGAATAAGAGGAAAATGAGCTGCCGGAAAGCCATGATCGTGGTTTTCCGGCAGCTCATTTTATGATAT
>DKYD01000025.1:58444-66708 GCA_002492335.1 Lachnospiraceae bacterium UBA7109 | reverse complement strand
ATATAAGTTTTTGTTTAAATAGTTGACAAATATATCGGTAGATGATATATTGAAATTATGATATATCGTTATACGACATATCGGGATGCGATAAAAGGAGGAGATTATATTGGAGAAGGATATTCCATTGACAGAAGCTGTTTATTATATACTTTTAGCTGTGAGAAAGCCAAAGCATGGATATGGGATTATTCAGGAGGTGGAGAAACTGACGGCAGGACGGGTGATTCTGGGAGCGGGTACACTGTATGGAGCGCTTCAGACATTGCAGAAGAAGAAATGGATACAGATCTATAGTGCAGACACAGAATCCCGCAGGAAAAAAGAATATATTTTGACGGATTCAGGAAAAGAAATTTTTAAAGCAGAGAAGAAGAGACTGGAAGAATTATTGAGAAATGCGAGTTTGATGGAGGAAGAGAGCAATGATTAAATTTAGATTATATCTTGACAAGGATGCGGAGACAAAATGGCTGAACGAAATGGCAGAACAGGGATGGGCATTGGAGAAATTTGCAGCCGGATTTTACAGTTTTGAAAAATGTAATCCCGGACAGTATATTTATCAGGTGGATATGGGAAATAAATTATTTTCGGTCAGTGAGGATTACAGAGATTTTATGAATGATACGGGTATAGAGATCGTGCAGACCTGGGGTTACTGGGTTATTCTACGAAAGGAAGCTTCTAAAGGGACGTTTGAATTGTATACAGATATTGATTCCAGCATTGAACACTATTCTAAAATCCGCCGTATGTTTAAGGGAGTTGCAGTGATTGAAATCATCTGTTTGTTTGTAGAAATATTCGGTGCAGTAAGTGGAGTTGTTTATGCATATGCTTTTTCATTTTTAATTGGAGCATTGCTGTTGGCGATTATGAGTGCTATAGCAAAGACGAATGAAAAAATTGCCGAACTGAGGGAGAGAAAAGGAGAGACGGAAACAGAAGGTGCGAAGAGATATATTTCTATGGTTCTGCCTTGTGGCCTGCTTTTGAATAGTATTGCTTTAATAATGAAGGAATCGGTGGAGGAACCGATTGTATATACGATTCAGATTGCAGCCATCGCAGTTATGCTTGCAGGAGTTTATAAGACTGCGAAAAAATGGAGATAAGAAAAATTTCAGGAAATTAGCACTCGACCCTTGACAGTGCTGATAAAAGGTGTTATATTCCACATAGAACAAGAAAACAAAACCTTAACAGGTGTTTTATGTGAGGAGGTATCACTATGAATATAAATAAATTTACTCAGAAATCATTGCAGGCAGTGCAGGATTGTGAACGGATAGCTCTGGAATATGGCAATCAGGAAATAGAACAGGAACATCTTCTGTATGCACTTTTGATTCAGGATGACAGTCTGATTCTAAAGCTTATGGAAAAGATGGGAATAGACAAGAATGTTATTACAAACCGTGTAGAGGAAGCTCTCAGGAAACGGACAAAAGTTCAGGGCGGACAGCAGTTTGTCGGACAGGATCTGAATAAAGCCTTGATTCATGCTGAGGATGAAGCGAAGCAGATGGGGGATGAATATGTGTCAGTAGAGCATTTATTTCTTTCCCTGTTAAAGTATCCAAATAAAGAGATGAAAATAATTTTCCGCGAAATGGGTATCAAGAGAGAGGGGTTTCTGCAGGTCCTTTCTACAGTCAGAGGCAATCAGCGTGTAACAAGTGATCATCCGGAGGAGACATATGATACTTTGAATAAATATGGCTCGGATCTTGTGGAGCGTGCAAGAGATCAGAAGCTTGATCCTGTCATCGGACGTGACAGTGAGATCCGGAATGTCATTCGGATTCTTTCAAGAAAAACAAAAAATAATCCGGTACTTATCGGGGAACCGGGCGTCGGCAAGACCGCAGTTGTGGAAGGGCTTGCGCAGAGGATCGTGCGTGGCGATGTGCCGGAAGGATTAAAGGATAAGACGATCTTTTCTCTTGATATGGGAGCGCTTGTCGCAGGCGCCAAGTACCGTGGAGAGTTCGAGGAGAGGCTGAAAGCAGTACTTGAGGAAGTGAAGAACAGCGATGGGAAGATTATTTTGTTTATTGATGAGCTTCACACAATTGTAGGAGCCGGTAAGACAGACGGAGCTATGGATGCAGGAAATATGCTGAAACCAATGCTGGCAAGAGGAGAGCTTCATTGTATTGGTGCTACAACATTGGATGAATACAGACAATATATAGAAAAAGACGCTGCGCTGGAGAGAAGATTTCAGCCGGTACTTGTGGATGAACCGACTGTAGAAGATGCAATCTCAATTCTTCGTGGGCTGAAAGAACGTTATGAAGTATTTCATGGTGTTAAGATTACGGACAGTGCTCTTGTTGCTGCTGCAACACTTTCAGACAGATATATTTCGGACAGATTTCTTCCGGATAAAGCAATTGACCTTGTCGATGAGGCATGTGCGCTTATTAAGACGGAGCTGGACTCCATGCCGGCAGAACTGGATGAGCTTCAGCGGAAGGTGATGCAGCTTGAGATTGAGGAGGCGGCGCTGAAAAAAGAAGAAGACCGTCTGAGTCAGGAAAGGCTTGCACATCTTCAGCAGGAGCTGGCAGAACTCCGGGAAGAGCTGACAGGAAAGAAAGCTCAGTGGGATAATGAAAAGGTTGGTGTTGAGCGGGTTCAGAAAATACGTGAAGAAATTGAGCAGGTTAATAAAGAGATTGAAAAAGCGCAGAATGAATATGATCTGAATCGTGCGGCGGAGCTTCAATATGGAAAACTTCCACAGCTGCAGAAGCAGTTAGAAGAGCTGGAAGCGCAGGTAAAGGATGAAGACAGATCACTTGTTCATGAGAGCGTGACGGATGATGAAATCGGGAGAATTGTGTCACGCTGGACGGGAATTCCGGTTGCACGGTTAAATGAAAGCGAAAGAAGTAAGACATTACATCTGGGTGATGAACTTCATAAACGTGTAATCGGGCAGGATGAGGGAGTAGAACTTGTGACAGAGGCAATTATCCGTTCAAAGGCAGGGATTAAAGATCCGACCAAACCAATTGGTTCTTTTCTGTTCCTGGGGCCGACCGGCGTCGGCAAAACAGAGCTTGCGAAAGCCCTGGCGGAGAGTCTTTTTGATGATGAGAATAATATGGTGCGAATTGATATGAGTGAATATATGGAGAAATATTCCGTATCACGTCTTATCGGAGCGCCTCCGGGATATGTTGGATATGATGAGGGCGGACAGCTTACGGAAGCGGTCAGGAGAAAACCTTATTCTGTAGTACTTTTTGATGAGATTGAGAAAGCGCATCCGGATGTATTTAATGTGCTCCTTCAGGTGTTGGATGATGGACGGATCACAGATTCACAGGGGCGCACGGTAGATTTTAAAAATACGATTTTGATTATGACGTCGAATATCGGTTCCGCTTATTTGCTGGATGGGATTGATGAGAACGGTAATATTGCCCCGGCCTGTGAAGAGGCAGTTATGGGAGATTTACGGGCACATTTCAGACCGGAATTTTTAAATCGTCTGGACGAAATGATTTTATTTAAACCATTAACGAAAGAAAATGTTTATGACATTATCGATCTGTTAATTGCAGATGTGAATAAACGACTGGCGGACAAAGAGATTGCCATAGAGCTGACAGAAGAAGCGAAGAAACGAGTGGTAGATGGAGGATATGACCCGACCTATGGCGCAAGGCCGCTGAAACGTTATTTGCAGAAAAATGTAGAAACTCTGGCGGCGAAGCTGATGTTAAAGGGAGACATCGGTACGGGTGATACGATTGTGATTGATGTGGAAGCCGAAAAACTGACTGCGAGGAGCAGGTTTTCAGATAAATGCTAAATTTTGTTTGATTTCTTTCATTTCTGCATATCCTAATCCATGAGGTGATATTTATGGAAACGATATGGACAGAAACGACCGCATTGAAAAAAAGAGAACCACTGCAGGGAGATATGGAAGCAGAGGTTGTGATAATCGGTGCAGGCCTTGCAGGTATACTGACTGGATATTTGCTCAAAGAAAATGGGATTCATGCGGTTATATTAGAGGCAGGCCGTGTGGCAGGCGGGCAGACAATGGGTACCACAGCGAAGATTACTTCCCAGCACAACCTTATCTACAGTGATCTGATCCGGGTGTATGGGATCGAGAAGGCACGCCACTATGCGGGTTTCCATGAGTGGGCAGTTGGAGCATATGCGCGTGTGGCAGATGAGAAAAAGATAGCCTGTGATTATGTGCGATGCGCGGCGAATCTCTATTCCTGTGTGGAAACTGCCGCGCTTGAGAAGGAAGCGGAAGCGGCAAAATTATTAGGGATTGAGGCGGAATATAAGACAAAGTGTGAACTTCCGTTTCCGGTAAAGGGGGTACTTGAGTATAAGAATCAGGCAAAGTTTCATCCAGTGAAATTTATAAAGGGGATTGAAGAAGAACTTCAAATATTTGAAAATACACGTGTTACGAAAGTATTGTCCGAATACGAAAATAAAACGGGGCGATCAGGAAAAATACGGAGAATCAGCCGGGTAGTTACAGAACGTGGAATTGTGACTGCAGAGAAAGTAGTATTTGCATGTCATTTCCCGTCTGTAATTGTGCCCGGATTTTATTTTGCCAAAATGTACCAGTCCCGAAGCTATGTCCTGGCGCTTAACGGAGCCGGGAAATTCCGGGATTATTATCTGGGAATTGACCAGGATGGGTATTCTTTCCGGAATGAAGGGGAACTCTTACTTGTCGGAGGGGAAAGCCACCGGACAGGAAAAAACGAAAATGGTGGGAAATATCAGAGCCTTTTGAAAAAAGCAAAAGAATTGTGGCCGGATTGCAAAGTCGTGTATCAATGGTCGGCGCAGGATTGTATGACCCTTGATCATATTCCATATATCGGACGATTCAGCCAAAGGGAAGACGGGTGGTATGTGGCAGACGGCTTTGGGAAATGGGGTATGACGTCTTCCATGGTCGGCGCCAGAATTATTACTTCGCTGATTCTTGGAATGAAAGTGCCGGAAGCAGATGTTTTTTCGCCGCAGAGAAGAATTTCCATTGCCGGGATTAATCATTTTGTAAAGAATCAGACAGAAGCGGTGAAAGGTCTGTTAAACTGTAAGGGAACAAAAAGGTGTACTCATCTGGGATGTAAATTGTCATGGAATGCGGATGAGGATACATGGGACTGTCCCTGTCACGGTTCGCGTTTTAACGGAGAAGGAAAGGTCTTAAGTGGTCCTGCAGCAAAAGATTTATCTGGAGGGGATATGCTATGAAAGGAAAGGAAATTCAATGGAGAAAACTGCTGACAGATCTGCTGACGGATGTTACGGCAGGTATGCTGATTGCAGGCGGAGTTTATAATTTTGCGCTGAATGCGAATTTCCCGGTGGCAGGATTTTCCGGGATTGCAATTATTTTATACCATCTGTTTCAGATTCCTGTAGGAACCGGGATTATTCTGCTGAATATCCCGGTATCTGTGTTTTGTTACAAGTTTTTGGGAAAACAATTTTTCCTGCGGTCGATAAAGACAATGCTGATTTCATCAATTCTCATGGATTATGTAGCGCCATTATTTCCGGTATATAATGGAGAGAGACTGTTTGCCGCACTTTGCATGGGGGTCTTATGCGGATGTGGATTTGCCATTGTTTTTATGCGGGGTTCCTCTACGGGAGGACAGGATTTTATAACGATGTCAATCAAGAAAGTAAAACCACATATTTCTCTCGGAATGATTACAGCAGTGCTCGATATGTCTGTGATTATAGCCGGAAGCCTTCTGGTGTTTCGGGAGATAGACGGTCTTATCTGCGGGATGATCGTCACTTATCTGGTGGCGACGATCATGAACAAAATCCTATATGGTGTAGACGAAGGAAAAATGACATTTATTGTGACGGAGAGCGGTGAAAAAGTGGCGGAGTATATTGATGAATATTGCGGACGAGGATCTACACTCCTGCATGGAAGGGGAGGCTATTCAAAAAAGAAGAAGGATATTGTTATGTGTGCCTGTAATAATAAGCAGATGTATGTCATTAAGAAAAGGATACGGATGATTGATCCGGAAGCTTTTGTCATTATTATGGAGTCGAATGAAGTTGTAGGGGAAGGTTTCAAAGAAGAAATAAAAGATTTTTAGAGGGCGTAAATGTATTAAGATAGTCAATTGACAAGGGGAAGCGTAATAGCGTAAAATTGTCTGTATAAGGATTGTAAAAACAAAAGAAAGGGATTAAAAACATGGCAAAAGTAGCATTAGCAGACTGGAAGGAACAATACAGGGATGCGAAGATTGAGTGCATGAGCAGGGATGAGATGTCTGCACTCCAAAGTGAACGTCTTGTAAAACAGGTAAAAAATGTATATGAAAATGTACCGTTCTACAAGAAGAAAATGGACGAGTTGGGGGTATTGCCCGGTGATATTAAAGGAATTGAAGATATTGGAAAGCTCCCATTTACAACGAAAGAGGATTTGAGGGATCATTATCCGTTTGGACTTTTGGCAGTACCGCAGGAGAAGATTGCCAGAGTGCAGGGGACGTCAGGAACGACAGGCAAGCTGACGCTTGCAGCTTATACGCAGAAAGATGTTGACGTCTGGGGAGAATGTGTAGCCAGAGGTCTTGTGATGGCAGGTCTTACGTCTGCGGATAAAATCCATGTATGTTATGGTTATGGCCTTTTTACGGGAGGAATGGGCTTAGACCTTGGAGCGAAGGCATTAGGAGCGATGGCAATCCCGATGTCTGCAGGAAATACAAAGCGCCAGCTTATGTGTATGGAAGATTTTGGAGCAACTGCGTTTGGCTGTACGCCGTCTTATGCAGTGTATCTGGCAGAAGCGGCGGCAGAGGCCGGGATCGTAGACCGTCTGCAGTTAAAGGCAAGCATTAATGGCGCGGAGCCATGGACAGATGAAATGCGCAGGAAGATAGAAGATATATTGAATATTAATACTTTTGATATTTATGGACTGTGCGAGGTTACCGGGCCGGGCGTTGCAGTGGATTGTATTCATCATAAAGGTCTTCATGTGTATGAAGATTATTTCTATCCGGAAATTCTGAATCCGGCAGATCAATCGCCGTGTGCAGACGGAGAGACGGGGGAACTTGTATTCACAACTCTTGCAAAAGAGGGTATGCCGCTTCTTCGCTACAGAACCAAAGACCTTACCAGCATTGACCACAGCGTATGTGAATGTGGAAGAACTCTTCCGAGAATCCAGAAATTTACCGGACGTACAGATGATATGAAGGTGATTCGTGGCGTCAATGTATTCCCGACTCAGGTAGAAGCCGCACTTCTTTCTATGGGCGGCGGTGTAGCGCCTCATTATATGCTTATTGTGGATCGCGAGAATAATCTGGACGTATTAACGGTTATGGTAGAGGTGGATGAGAAATATTTCTCTGATGAAATACGTAAGCTTGATGATCTGAAGGCAAAAGTTGGCGCGGTTCTTAAACAGGCGCTTGGCGTAGCTGTAAGAGTAAAGCTGGTAGAACCTAAGACAATTCAGAGAAGTGAAGGAAAAGCGAAACGTGTGATTGACAACAGAGAGCTGTAAGGAGGGAATAAGGTATGGCTAAGACAATTCAGCAGTTATCAGTATTTTTGGAAAACAGAGAAGGCCGTCTCGACGAGGTGCTTAAAGTTCTGGCAGAGAAGGATGTAAATATTGTAGCGCTCAGTCTCGCAGATACATCCGATTATGGAATGCTCCGCATGATCGTATCCGATCCGGAGAAGGGGCGTACAGCGCTCAAGGAAGAGGGTATTACTGCAATGCTTACAGATGTGGTGGCGCTTCGTGTTCCTCATGCGACAGGTTCTCTTAGTAAGGCAATGCATCAGATTGTAGAAGGACAGGTTAATGTGGAATATATGTATGCATTCGCAAATGGAGGAGATGCGGCAGCGGTGCTCAAAAGCGATAATCCGGAAAAAGTAATCCAGATATTAGAAGAAAGCGGATTTGGCGTATACAGCGCAGATGAAGCATACAGGGCAAATCAGTAAAAATACGATAGAGAAAAACAAAACAACCGGACAGTGCTGCTGTCCGGTTGTCTTCGGCTTAAAGCTTAGTTACGTTTACTGCCTGAGGTCCCTTAGCACCTTCAGTTACATCGTATTCTACTTCCTGACCTTCTTCCAAAGACTTGAAGCCTTCCATGTTCAGTCCGGAATAATGTACAAATACATCGTTACCACTCTCATCAGAAATAAATCCATAGCCTTTTTGGTTGTTAAACCATTTT
>DKYD01000025.1:34923-58208 GCA_002492335.1 Lachnospiraceae bacterium UBA7109 | reverse complement strand
TTTTTGGTTGTTAAACCATTTTACAGTACCCTTCATAGCGATACCTCCATAAAAATAAATAAAATCATAATTCGAAATATTTCGAACCATCTGCTTTGTTACTGTATCATGAATTTATAAAAAAGTCAATGGATTCGACACATATTTTGTATTATGTATTTTTCTTGACGAAAAGACTTTTGACGTGTAAAGTAGTAAATAAGGAATAAAATCGTGGGTATGAAAGCATGTCCGAAAAAATTATTTATCAGGGGTAGAGTAAAATGATTACATTGACCGGGAAAAAGATTTCAGAAGGAATCGCGATAGGAAAACTGTCGTTTTATAAAAGAGATATAAAAGAGATAAAAAAAATATATGTAAAGGACGTGGAAAAGGAAATTCAGCGTTTTCAGCGTGCAAGAGAAAAGGCGATTGCTGAGCTTAAGGTTCTCTGTGATGTATCGGAAAGAGAAGTAGGAGAGGCAAATGCAGCTATTTTTGAAATGCAGCAGGAGATTTTGGAAAATCGTGAATGGATTGATGAAATCAATGGTATGATTCTGGAAGAAAAGCTGAACGCTGAATATGTTGTGCAGGCAGCGGCAGAAAAGTTAATCAGCAGTGATGCTTTTCAGGAGAAGGGCTATAATGTCGGGCATGAAGATGATATTCGTGATGTGGCCTTAAGGCTTGTGCGGATTTTGTCCAGAATATGGAAGGACAGGATCCTTACGGACGAACCGTTTATTATGGCGGCAAAGGAGTTGTATCCGAGTGACACGGTGCAGCTTGATAAGACAAAAGTTCTCGGCTTTGTAACTATGTATGGAACGATTAATTCCCATACGGCGGTTCTCGCAAGGACAAAAGGAATTCCGGCAGTGATCGGTCTTGGGGAAGTTTTAAAAGAAGAGTACGATGGAAAGACGATCATTGTAGACGGATATGACGGAAAGATATATATTGAGCCGGATTATACGACGCTTACAAAAATGAAAGAACGCCGGGATGCAGGCTTGAATCAGTATAAGAACCTGGAAAGGTTGAAAGGAAAAGAAAATGTTACGCAGAGTGGTCAGCGTATTGAGATATGTGCAAATGTTGGAACCCGCGAGGATATTGAAAATGTTCTTCGAAGTGATGCGGGTGGAATCGGATTATTCCGAAGTGAGTTTTTGTATATGGAGACTGGAAGAAGGGTGCCTTCTGAAGAGCAGCTCTTTCAGGTATATAAGCTTGCGGCGGAGTCTATGGGTTCCAGCAGAGTTGTGATCCGGACAGCGGATCTTGGCGGAGATAAGATTGCAGATTGTATTGATATCGGGGAGCAGAATAACCCGGCAATGGGACTGCGGGGGCTTCGCCTTATGTTTGAAAAGGAAGATATTTTCAAAGAACAGCTTCGGGCAATCCTGCGTGCGTCTGCATATGGGAATGTGTCTATTATGTTTCCGATGATTACATCTATTGAGGAAGTTACAAAAGCGAAGGGAATGCTGGAAAGAGTAAAACAGAAATTAAAGGCAGATAAGATACCATTTAATGAGAATATTCAGATCGGAGTTATGATAGAGACTCCGGCAGCAGTTATGATCAGCGGCGAACTGGCAAGAGAAGTAGATTTTTTCAGTATCGGGACAAATGATCTGACGCAGTTTACACTTGGTATGGACCGGAATAATGGAAGAATAAGCAAATACTACGATTCCTGCCATCCTGCACTGTTGAAAATGATTCGGATTGTGACTAATAATGTGCATTTGGAAGGAAAACATATTAGCATATGCGGGGATTTGGCTGCTGATTTGTCTATGACAGAATTTTTTGTCAAAATAGGAATTGATGAGTTATCGGTAGCGCCTGTGCAGGTGCTCGGACTCAGAAAGAAGATCAGAGATATTCAGTAAAAGAAAGAAAAGAGGATTTTGCAATCAGCAGGAGAATGATGGATGGGCAGAATTGTACACATTTAATAAAATTAAGGCATATAATGAGGGCTATATAAGATAAAAAAGCTTACATTAAATATTTTTATGTGTTAAAATATAACCAGGTGATGGTTATGTATAAAATAGGTGATTATGTAGCGCATTGTAAAGAAGGTATCTGTGAAGTAACAAATATCGGAAAGCTGGATATGAGTTGTTCTGACCGGAAAAAAGAGTATTACACATTGAAGCCGTTATATAATGTGGGTGGTGTGCTTTACACACCGGTTGCAAATGAGCGGGGACAGATCAGGGATATTGTTACTGCTGAAGAAGCAAGGGCAGTTATTGAGAACATGTCCGATATTGAAGAATTACAAGTGCCGGATGAAAAGAAACGGGAAGAAACTTATAAGAAAGAAATATTTAAAAATGAGTGCAGTTCATGGGTTGCTGTTATGAAAACAACTTATCTTCGTAAGAGGAAGCGCCTGGCTTCGGGGAGGAAAGTAATTAATATTGATGACAGGTATTTGAATCTTGCAGAAGGCTTTCTTTATGGAGAATTAGCTGTAGCACTTGGTATGTCAAAAGAAGAAGTAAAGGAATATGTAATTGATTATTTAAATGATGCCAGGGGCAGGATTGCGGAAGCACAAAGCACGGAATAATCCGTATAGCATCTTTTGACTTCAACATCTTTAAATCTTTATATATCATAGATTGTTTTAAATCATATAATCTTAAATCCTTAAATCATAAAAAATTCTACGATCAATACAGTTATGCAGCAGGAGGCGGACACCTGAAACAGGCTGCCGCCTGTCCACGCTGTGATGATTCCTGCCAGCAGTGCAAGAATTCCTGCAGCAGGAACCTGGGTTGCATAAATAATTGCCGGAAATGTCATAACTGCCAGAGTGACATATGGCACATAGTAGAGAAATGACTGTATAAATCGGTTTTTTATTTGTTTTTGTATTAATGTAATTGGCAATATGCGGATCAAATAAGTAATTCCTGCCATAATCGCCAGATATATGTAAAAATCAGGCATTATTTTCCTCCTCGTTCTTTTCCTCTTGTGAAATTGGGTATAAAAGTGCCCCTGCTGCAGAGATGGCTATGGTCAGAATAATTGTACGGTTGCCATCTGAAAAGTCCCGTATAACCGGAAGATAGTAGAAAATATAACTGCACAGGAAACTGACTGTTACCAAACCCAATATTACTTTATCTTTCCGGGATGGCGGAATAATGATTGCAAGAAACATTCCGTAAAGTGCAACACTGAGAGCGCTGACTAAACGCAGCGGAAGCAGGTTTCCCATGATAATTCCCAGTGCAGTTCCGGTTGCCCAGCATGGTATGGCAACTGCCATAGCACCGTAACAGTAGGCGGGGCTTAAGTAACCGGGCCTTGCTATGTAAATACCAAAAAGCTCATCTGTAATGTCAAATCCAATCGTAAGGCGATGCCAAAATGGCATGGATGGTGAGATGCGCTGACTCAGTGCACAGCTCATTAAAAGATATCGGGCATTTGTAATTAAAGTGATAAGAGCGACTTCAAAATAAGAAGCATGTGCTGCTATTAAAGTGAAAAATGCATATTCTCCGGCTGAAGCGTTAGCAAGTACACTGGAAATAAAACCCTGAAATGGAGTCAGTCCGGCATTTCTGGCAGCAATACCAAGAGAAAATGCAACAGCAAAATATCCGATGCCGATAGGGATTCCATGTTTGATTCCCTGACAGAATGTATTGTTTTTTGTTAAAGTCTTCATATGTTGTATAACCTCGTCAAGTGTTCACATTCATAGAACACAGTGCGCAATTCAAGTGCGCACTGCTTATTGTTTTCGTGGACATTATATCACAATATCTTTGTTTTTTTAATAGTTTGGGAAAAAAATTATCACAGGATTGTCACAAGATGGTCACATTTTATATGTAAACTTCCAGTATCCGTCAATTACAAATATGACGAAAAAATATTAGGAGTGATGCATATGTGTAGAGGAAAATTTTTTAAGGCTTTATTTTGCGGAATGTTAATAACAGCATTAACATTTACCGGATGTGGTATACAGAAAGGTAAAAATGAGATTTATTTTTCTGATACGTCTGTGACAGGTACTGTCAAATCTGTAGAGAAAAATGAGATTATGCTTTCTGTTGGTGGAAACAATAAAATGGGGCAAATGCCAGGAGGAGAAATGCCTTCGAACCAAAATATGAGTAGTGATAAGACGTCGCAGCCACCGGAAATGCCACAGGGGGAACAGCAGTCTCCGCCTGAGTCACAGGAAGGCCAGCAGTCTCCGCCTGAGATGCCAAATGAGGATTCCGTATCTATACATCTTTTAATTAAGGATGAATCGATACTTCAGTCTGAAGAAGGGGAAGAAATTTCTCTGAAGGAGATTGAGGAAGGTGACGTGCTGACGGTGATGATCAGTAGTTCTGGTGAAGTGACAAAAATTACTGTGGGAGAAGAACAGAAAGATGTCTCGACGAATGTAGAGGATTATGAGGCATTAAAAAATTTTAATGAAAATGAAAAAGTTTCTGGAGAAACATATATATCAGAAGGAACAGATGAGAATACTGTTCATGTTTATAATGGAGCGGAAGTGTTTCTTGGGGATATTGAGGCATACAGAAATTCGGATGATAGTTCGGGAGGAGATAATTCCAGTTTTTATGGAGTGGGGGCTGACTTGCTGGTTAGTGATGGGATTGCTTATGTATCGGGCGGCGATTATACGACAGATGCAAAAGGAGGGGCAGGTATTTTTGCATATGATAAGGGAACTGTTTATGCGAAAGACAGTGTTATTCGGACGGAGCAAGATACTTCCGGTGGAGTACATGTAGCTGGAGGCGGTTCTTTGTATGCATGGAATCTGGATGTGGAAACGCAGGGAGAATCATCTGCGGCAATCAGAAGTGACCGGGGTGGTGGAACAATGGTGGTAGATGACGGCAGTTATATTTCTAACGGAACAGGATCTCCAGCTGTATATTGTACAGCAGATATTACGACAAATAATGCGCAACTCACAGCTAATGGCTCGGAGGCAGTTTGTATAGAAGGACGAAATGCATTGCGTTTGTATGATTGTGATCTGAAAGGTAATATGAGTGATAACGAACAGAATGACTGCACCTGGAATGTGATCGTATATCAAAGTATGTCAGGTGACGCTGAGGAGGGAAACAGTACTTTCCATATGGTTGGCGGAAGCCTGACTGCCGGAAATGGAGGTATGTTTTATACAACGAATACGGAATGTACAATGCTGCTTTCGGATGTAGATATTACATATTCCGATAATAACGCTTTTTTTCTGCGGTGTACGGGAAATGCCAATGCGCGGGGATGGGGGCAGGCAGGAAATAATGGCTCCCAGTGCAATTTTACTGCAGATTCCCAGAAGATGCTTGGAAATATTATATATGACAGTATTAGTACACTGGACTTTTACATGACGAACGGGAGTACACTTACAGGTGCAGTGATAGACGATGAGAGTTGTGCCGGAACTGGTGGGAACGGGTATTGTAATCTTTATATCGGTGCAGATTCTACATGGACTGTGACCGGAGACAGTACGCTAACAGAACTTCATAAAGAGGGGACAATAACGGACGGAGAGGGAAAGCAGGTTTCAATTGTTGGAAAAGATGGAACTGTCTATGTAAAAGGGGACAGTCAGTATACGATTACGACTTCTGTTTATGATACAACGGCAGACATGAGTGGTGTACAGGAAGCCGGGATATTTGCAGACTATCAGGTGGAACAGCCGCAAGAATTGTTGTAGAAAAATTATGAATAGAAGAGCTGTTATAAAAAGGACGGACATTCTTTGAAGAGGTCCGCCCTTTCATGGCAGAAATACCAGAAAACAAAAGAGCTGGTTTATTTTTTGGCAGCTTTTTCGGCATATTCTGTAACTACCAGATCTTCATAAGGAGCACGTTTTGTTAATTCATCGGATTCTTCAAGGATATCCTGAAGAAGTTCAAAGCTTTCTTTTTCAAAAATCAAATCAGATTTCCAGGTATTCTGATCATAATAGCGGCTGACGATAGTCGTAATTGTATCAAGGTCAGTTTCTTTAAACTGAGGAGAAATGACAGAAGCTATTTCTTCGGGAGTATGTGACTGTACATAATCCATACCTTTCTGTAATGCATTTGTAAATGCCTGGATTATTTCAGGATTTTCTTCAATATAGCTTTGTTTTGCAGAAAATGCGGTATATGGAACATAGCCGCTGTCGGTGCCGAGAGAAGCTACAACAAAGCCTTTTCCCTCTTTTTCAAGATTTGTCGCTCCTGGTTCAAATTCAACGGTAAAATCGGCCTGCCCTTCGGAAAAAGCAGCGGCAGTAGAACCGAAATCAATATTTTGATTGATTTTAAGGTCTTTGGCAGGGTCAATATTGTTTTTTTTCAGAATATATTCAAATACCATTTCTGGCATACCACCTTTCCGACCTCCAAGAACGGTTTTATCTTTTAATTTATCCCAGGTAAAGTCGGGCATTTTTTCACGGGCAACAAGGAAGTTTCCTGCACGCTGGGTAAGCTGGGCAAAGTTGACAACATAATCTTTTGCGCCCTCATTATATGTGTATATAGATGCCTCTGAACCCATAAAACCGATATCTGCACTGCCGGATATCACAGCAGTCATTGTCTTATCGGCTCCAAATCCAGTTACGATTTCGAGGTCAATTCCTTCTTCGGCAAAATAATCTTCTTCTACAGCAACATACATAGGTGCATAAAAGATAGAGTGTGCTACCTCATTCAGGGTGACTTTGGTGGCTGTTGGGAGTGCTTTTTCTGGAGTGCTCTCAGCTTCAGATACCGGGTCAGAAGCAGCTTCATCTTTGGAAGAGCAGGCCGGAAGCATAGCTATAGTTACGGCAGTGACAAGAAATAGTGACAGTAAACGCTTTTTCATAGAATCCTCCTTAAAAATTCTGATAGACATTATGAGTATTTGAGAATGGGTTCTCTGCTTTTTGCGAGAATACATTCCTTTCTGTTTTAATATATTCTGACGGGAGGAGAATGTGCAATCTGCATTTGGGAAGAATAAATGAAATAAAAAAGAGAAGTCCTTTCTGATTAAGGACTTCTCTGAATATGTATGGAGTATACGGGATTCGAACCCGTGGCCTCAACAATGCGAATGTTGCGCGCTCCCAACTGCGCTAATACCCCATAAGAAGATTATAGCACAATTAAGAAAAGATGAAAAGAAATTTTTATTTTTCCTGATATTTTAATGCTGCCTCAATAAATCCTTTAAATAGCGGATGCGGCCTGTTGGGACGAGATTTGAGTTCCGGGTGGGCCTGGGTTGCAATAAACCAGGGATGTTCCGGAATCTCGATCATTTCTACGATTCTGCCATCAGGCGATAAGCCGGATAATTTCATGCCGTGTGCAGTAAGCTGGTTGCGGAAATCATTATTTACTTCATAACGGTGACGATGGCGTTCATCAATTCGTTCGGTCTGATATAATTCGTAAGCTCTTGATGTTTTATCAAGGATACATGGATAAGAGCCAAGTCTCAATGTTCCGCCAATATTTTCAATGCCGACTTGTTCTGGCATAATATGAATAACCGGATGTGTTGTGTTTGGGTCTAATTCCGCACTGTGTGCATCGCAAAAGCCAAGTACATTTCTTGAAAATTCTACAATGGCAAGCTGCATTCCAAGGCAAAGCCCCAGAAATGGAACATTATGCGTACGGGCATATTTGACCGCTTCAATTTTTCCGTCAATTCCACGATTTCCAAAACCACCTGGCACAAGAATTCCACTGACATCTGCAAAAAGTTTATCTGCATTATCTGAGGTTACTGTTTCAGAATCAACCCACTTTATATTTACGGTGGCGCGGCTGAAAATGCCGCCATGTTTCAGAGCTTCTACAACGCTGATATAAGCATCATGAAGTTCTACATATTTTCCTACAAGAGCAACTTGTACTTCTGTGTTTGGATTTTTTAAATAATCTACCATTTCCGTCCAGTCTTTTAAGTCTGGTTCCGGGCAGGGAAGATTTAAACATTCGCAGACAACACCGGCGAGATTTTCTTTTTCCATGGCAAGTGGTGCTTCGTACAAATAATCAACGTCAAGATTTTGAAGCACATGGTTTGCAGGAACATTACAGAACAGAGAGATTTTGTCCCGGATACTCTGGGTCAGAGGGTATTCTGAACGGCATACAATAATATCAGGCCAGATTCCCATTCCCTGTAGTTCTTTTACACTTGCCTGCGTTGGCTTTGTTTTCATTTCCTGTGAAGCTTTTAAATATGGGATTAGAGTTACGTGGATTAAAATTACGTTTTCGCGTCCCATTTCATGCTGGAATTGCCGGATTGCTTCCAGAAACGGCTGACTTTCTATATCGCCGACAGTTCCGCCGACTTCGATAATTGCAACCTCTGTATTTTCAGCGGAAGGATTCCGGTGAAAACGCGATTTGATTTCATTTGTAATATGTGGAATTACCTGAACGGTACCTCCGCCAAAGTCTCCGCGACGTTCTTTTTGCAGTACAGACCAATAAACCTTACCGGTTGTTACATTAGAATTTTTACCCAGATTCTCGTCTATAAACCTCTCATAATGGCCAAGATCCAAGTCTGTTTCTGCACCGTCATCAGTTACAAATACTTCTCCGTGCTGAACAGGGTTCATAGTTCCGGGGTCGATGTTGATATAAGGGTCGAATTTCTGCATGGTCACAGTATATCCGCGCGCTTTGAGCAGACGCCCAAGTGAGGCGGCTGTGATACCTTTGCCAAGCCCTGAAACTACTCCGCCTGTAACAAATACATATTTTACTGCCATAGTTTCCTCCTTAAATGATTCGATTTTATCAAGTATATCCCCCAAAAAATACGTTAAAAATTATACACCTGTTCCGTTAAAAAATACAGAGTTTTTTTCATATTTTGCTTCATAAGTTGCCTGTATGGACAGTTTTTGGAACTGTTTTATATCTACCGCACTTACCATAACAGAAGTGTGTACCTGGCATCCTTTCAGATTAGGAATCTGGTCAAGAGCCTTTTGGGCTGCCGGATCAGATGCAGCACTTACGGATAGTGCAATCAAAACTTCATCTGTATGAAGTCTTGGATTTTTGCTTCCGAGATATTGTGTTTTCAGTTTTTGTATTGGCTCAATTGCGCCCGGAGAAATCACGTGCTGTGTATGTTCAATGCCAGCCA
This sequence comes from Lachnospiraceae bacterium UBA7109, assembly GCA_002492335.1. Taxonomy (GTDB): domain Bacteria; phylum Bacillota; class Clostridia; order Lachnospirales; family Lachnospiraceae; genus UBA7109. Next base: position 49,019 of record DKYD01000025.1, on the reverse strand, counting down.
GTTCTTTTAATGCATTAAGAAGAAGTGCGGCGGAAGCTCCTAAAAGTGCGGATGTTTTTCCGGTAATGATCCGTCCGTCATGAAGTTCCAGTGCAGCAGCAGGTCCTCCGGATTCTTTCTCACGCTTTAGAGCTGCATCAACGACCGGGCGGTCGTGGATCGTAACTCCTGCCTGATTCATAAGCATTTCTAATTTGCAGACTTCATCATCGGAGCATTCACCCAGAAGAAGCCGCCTTAAGGATGCATAATATCTGCGGATGATTTCCTGATTGGAAGCTTCTTTGCATATGTCGTCATCACAGATACAGTTTCCGGCCATGTTTACACCCATATCCGTAGGGGATTTGTAAGGGCTTGTACCATAGATTCGCTCGAAAATAGCATTTAATACCGGAAATATTTCTACATCCCGGTTATAGTTTACTGTAGTTTCTCCATAAGCATCCAGATGGAACGGATCAATCATATTGACGTCATTGAGGTCGGCGGTAGCGGCTTCATAAGCAAGATTTACCGGATGCTTCAGTGGAATATTCCAGATAGGAAATGTTTCAAATTTGGCATATCCGGCACGGATACCTCTTTTATGCTCATGATAAAGCTGTGACAGGCAGACAGCCATTTTTCCGCTTCCCGGTCCCGGGGCAGTTACAACGACAAGAGGTCTGGAAGTCTCAATATAATCATTCTTTCCATATCCGTCATCACTTACGATAACAGGAATATTGGTTGGATATCCGGGAATCGGGTAGTGACGATATACGCGTACTCCCATTTTTTCCAGTCTCTTTTTAAATAAGCGGGCGCTTTCCTGATTGCTGTATTTGGTAATTACAACACTGCCCACAAAAAGTCCCTGTTTTTTATAAATATCCATGAGACGGAGCACATCAGAATCATAGGTGATACCAAGATCACCGCGGATTTTGTTGCGTTCAATGTCTTCTGCGCTGATAACAATGATAATTTCGGCATGATCAGCCAGTTGTTTTAGCATGCGGAGCTTGCTGTCCGGGCAGAAGCCGGGAAGAACTCTGGACGCATGATAGTCGTCAAACAATTTTCCTCCAAATTCCAGATACAATTTATTGTCGAAATGCTGGATGCGTTCCCTGATATGTGAAGATTGCATCTGAAGGTATTTTTCATTATCAAATCCGATTTTCATATAATTTCCCCTTTGAGTATTCTTATGATTGTATGAAACAACCATATTCCAAGTATACTACATGATAAGGGAAGTTTACAATCTTTTCATAATGTTTTTATTGATTTCTAAAGAGGCTGTTCGTATAATATATAAGAGTGATACAGGAGGAGAAAAATGGACAACCAGAACAGAAGCAACCGGGATCCTGATAAAAATAACAGGCAAGGTTTCTCTTTTATAATTATCGTTACTCTGCTTACGGCTATGATGGTGTTTGCATTATACCAGTTTCAGGGCATGGGCAGCGAAGAGCAGGAAATCAGCTACAACGAGTTCCTTAAGATGGTGGAGCAGCGCAAAGTTGATAAAGTAGAAGTAACAAGTGACCGGATCATAATTACCGCTAAAAAGGAAAAAGGCGAACGGATTGCAAAAGAGTATTATACCGGAGTGATCCGTGATGATTCATTATCAAATAAGCTCTATAAGGCAGGCGTAGAATACAAGCAGGAGGTTCCGGACACCACGTCTATGATGGTGGCTCAGACGATTTTTTCCTTTCTGCCGGTGCTTCTTTTAGTCGGAATGCTTGTCTGGATGACGAGAAAGATGTCCAAGGGCGGCGGCATCATGGGTGTGGGAAAGAGCAATGCCAAGATGTATGTGGAGAAGCAGACAGGGGTGACGTTTAAGGATGTCGCCGGTCAGGATGAGGCGAAGGAGTCCCTGCAGGAGGTCGTGGACTTTCTGCACAACCCAGGGAAATATACGAGCGTCGGCGCGAAGCTTCCGAAGGGCGCGCTTCTTGTAGGTCCTCCGGGAACTGGAAAGACCCTTCTTGCCAAAGCGGTGGCAGGCGAAGCGAAAGTGCCTTTCTTTTCCCTTTCCGGTTCGGCGTTTGTAGAGATGTATGTAGGAGTTGGAGCATCAAGGGTGCGCGATCTGTTTAAGCAGGCGCAGCAGATGGCGCCGTGTATTATATTTATCGACGAAATTGATGCGATTGGGAAGAGCAGGGACAACCAGCTAAGCAGCAATGATGAGAGAGAACAGACATTGAACCAGCTCCTGGCGGAGATGGACGGATTTGAAAGCAATAAGGGTCTTGTGCTTCTGGCGGCGACCAACCGCCCGGAGATCTTAGACCCGGCGCTTTTAAGACCGGGGCGCTTTGACCGCCGGATTATTGTCGAGAAGCCGGATCTGAAGGGACGTGTGGATGTATTAAAGGTGCATTCCAAAGATGTGAAGATGGATGAAACGGTGGATTTGGACGCGATTGCCCTGGCGACATCAGGCGCGGTGGGTTCAGATCTTGCCAATATGATTAATGAGGCTGCGATTAATGCAGTTAAGAACGGGAGAAATGCAGTCTCCCAGAGTGATCTTTTCGAGGCGGTGGAGGTAGTTCTTGTAGGAAAAGAGAAGAAGGATCGGATTATGAGCCAGGAGGAACGCCGGATCGTTTCTTACCATGAAGTGGGGCATGCCCTTGTAAGTGCGCTTCAGAAGGACGCAGAGCCAGTGCAGAAGATTACGATTGTCCCCAGGACGATGGGAGCGCTTGGGTATGTTATGCAGACGCCGGAGGAAGAGAAATTCCTGAATACAAAGAAGGAGTTACAGGCAATGCTTGTGGGACTGCTTGCAGGCCGCGCAGCGGAGGAGGTTGTATTTGACACCGTGACGACCGGTGCGGCGAATGATATTGAAAAAGCGACCAGTGTGGCGAGAGCAATGATAACGCAGTATGGTATGAGTGATAAATTTGGTCTTATCGGTCTGGAATCAATTCAGAATCGTTATCTGGATGGAAGACCGGTAAGTAATTGTGGGGAGGCGACAGCTTCTGAGATTGATAAGGAAGTTATGGAAATATTAAAGCTATCTTATGAGGAGGCGAAGACGCTGCTCAGAGAGCACAGGGAGTCCCTGGATAAGATTGCACATTTCCTGATTGAGAAAGAGACGATTACCGGAAAAGAATTTATGGAAATCTTTCATGAAGTAGAAGGAATCAGTCCGGAGGATGAGAAAAAGCGGGAGGAAAGAATTGTAATGTCTCCAGTCAGCCCGGAAGAGTAGAAAAGAGGAGAAAGAAAAAGGCGCCGGTATTACGGCGCCTTTATTTGAGGGGGAAATTATGTTTGATATTCAAGAAGAGTTAAAAAAATTACCAGGGAAACCAGGCGTGTATTTGATGCATGATGAAAAGGATCATATTATCTATGTGGGGAAAGCGATAAGCCTTAAGAATCGTGTACGGCAGTATTTTCAGAGCAGCAGAAATAAAGGTGTGAAAATTGAACAGATGGTGACGCATATCCGGCGGTTCGAGTATATCGTAACGGATTCCGAACTGGAGGCTCTGGTGTTGGAATGTAACCTGATTAAAGAGCACCGCCCTAAATATAATACGATGCTTATGGATGATAAAGCATATCCGTTTATTAAAGTGACGGTAGGGGAAGCTTTTCCAAGAGTAATGCTGGCGAGACAGATGAAGAAAGATAAAGCAAAATATTTTGGCCCATATACAAGTGCAACTGCAATAAAAGACACAATTGAGTTGCTCCGTAAACTTTATCACATCCGAAATTGTAACCGAAGACTTCCGGCAGATGTCGGAAAGGAACGCCCCTGTCTTAATTATCATATCCATCAGTGTTATGCGCCCTGCCAGGGGTATATTTCTGAGGCGGAGTATCGTAAGGTGATAGAAGAGGTGCTGCATTTCCTGAACGGGGATTATGACTTGATCTTAAAAAAATTAGAGAGCAGCATGGAGAAGGCGTCAGAAGCGCTGGAATTTGAAAAGGCCATTGAGTACAGGGAAATGATATCCAGCGTGCGGAAAATTGCGCAGAAGCAGAAAATAACAGATACGGTAGGAGATGACAGAGATATTCTGGCTGTTGCCTGTGAAAAGGAAGATGCGGTTGTGCAGGTGTTTTTTATCCGCGGAGGTCGTCTGATTGGAAGAGACCATTTTTATTTGAAGATTTCGGAGGGTGAGAAGAAAAGTGAAATCCTTTCCAGTTTTATTAAACAATTTTATGCCGGAACGCCTTATATTCCTGCGGAGCTTATGCTTCAGGAAGAAGTAGAGGATAAAGAAGTAATTGAGGAATGGCTTGGAAGAAAGCGGGGACACAAAGTACATTTGAGGGTGCCGCAAAGGGGACAGAAAGAAAAACTGGTCGAACTTGCGGAGAAAAATGCATCGCTTGTTTTGAGCAAGGATAAAGAACGTCTAAAACGGGAGGAAGGAAGGACTACAGGCGCTGTCAGAGAGCTGGAGGAATTGCTCGGTCTTACAGGGATTGTGCGGATGGAGGCATATGACATTTCCAATACAAGCGGATTTGCTTCCGTTGGTTCCATGGTGGTATATGAGAGAGGGAAGCCAAAACGCAATGATTATCGTAAATTTAAGATTAAGAGTGTGACAGGACCGAATGATTATGCGAGTATGGAAGAAGTACTCACCAGGCGGTTCCTTCATGGACTGAAAGAGAAAGAAGAAGGAAAAGAGCTGGGAGGTTTTACTGCCTTCCCGGATTTAATTCTTATGGATGGCGGAAAAGGGCAGGTGAATATTGCATTGGAAGTGCTGGACAAGCTTCACCTGAATATCCCTGTTTGTGGAATGGTAAAAGATGACCACCATCGAACGAGAGGGTTGTATTATGAAAACCAGGAAATTTCTATCGATAAGAGTTCTGAGAGTTTTCGTCTTATTACAAGAATACAGGATGAAGCCCATCGCTTTGCAATTACCTTTCACAGGGAACTGCGCAGCAAAGGGCAGGTACATTCTGTGCTGGATGATATCCCGGGAGTCGGTCTGACCAGACGGAAAGATCTGATGCGGCATTTTGAAAATATTGATGCTATAAAAAATGCGACAGTGGAGGAATTGAAAGAACTGCCCTCCATGAATAAAAAATCTGCAGAGGATGTATATAAATTTTTTCATTAATGTGATATGATATTCCTATATTTAGAACGAAAAGGGGAAAGCATATGACAGCAAATAAAGTTGATATGAAAGCACTTGTAGAACGAATGAATCTTAAAAATCTTACACCGGATGTGGATTATTCAGAAAAAGCGGTAATCATTCCGGACATTAACCGTCCGGCGCTTCCACTGACCGGGTTTTTTGATGCGTTTGATTCCAGGAGGGTGCAGGTAATTGGAAACGCGGAGTATAACTATTTGAAGACATTAGACGATGAGAGAAAAGAAACCATATATGACCAGTTTCTTGACAATGAGCTTCCATGTATTGTGTTCTGCCGCTCACTTGAACCGGATTCTATACTTATAGAAAAGGCAGTAAAAGCGAATATTCCTTTGTTCCAGACAGAACTTCATACATCAGAATTTACGGCGGAGATTATCCGTTGGCTGAATGTAGCGCTTGCTCCATGTATTTCCATTCATGGGGTGCTGGTAGATGTATATGGTGTCGGTGTTCTGATTATGGGAGAAAGTGGGATTGGTAAGAGTGAGGCTGCATTAGAGCTTATTAAACGAGGACACCGTCTTGTCAGTGATGATGTAGTGGAAATCCGCAAAGTCAGTGATGAGACTCTGGTAGGCCGGGCGCCTGATATTACAAGACATTTTATTGAACTGCGCGGAATCGGTATTGTAGATGTAAAGATGTTATTTGGTGTGCAGAGTGTAAGAGAGACGCAGAATATTGATCTGGTGATAACTCTTGAAGAGTGGGACAGAGAGAAGGAATATGACAGACTCGGTCTGGAGGAACAGTATACGGAATTTCTCGGAAATAAAGTAGTATGTCACCAGCTTCCGATTCGTCCGGGAAGAAATCTTGCCATTATTGTTGAGACGGCGGCGATCAATCACAGACAGAAACAGATGGGTTATAATGCTGCACAGGAGTTGTATAAGCGTGTGCAGGCGAATCTTACGAGAAAATAACAGATGTCCGGGAGGAGAAGAAGGTGAAATATTGTTTTGGAGTGGATATCGGAGGAACCACTGTAAAGCTGGGGCTTTTTACAGAAGAAGGCACACTCCTGGATAAATGGGAAATCAGGACCCGAAGAGAAAATTTCGGTGAGGCAATTCTTCCGGATGTGGCGGATTCACTGAGAAAGAAGAGAGAGGAAAAGGACATTGCTATTTCCGAAATCATAGGAATTGGTGTTGGTGTTCCGGCTCCGGTATCAGCAGAAGGAATTGTAAGGAATACCGTAAATCTCGGATGGGGATATAAAGAAGTTAATAAAGAATTAAAAAAGTTAACAGAACTTGAAGTGATGACCGGAAATGATGCGAATGTGGCGGCTCTTGGTGAAATGTGGCTTGGCGCTGGAAAAGGCCAGAAAAATATGATTATGGTGACACTTGGAACCGGGGTTGGCGGAGGCATTATAACAGATGGCAGGATTATGACCGGGACAAATGGTGCAGCGGCGGAAATCGGGCATATCTCTGTAAATGATGCGGAAATGGAAAAATGTGGATGCGGGAAGAGAGGGTGCCTGGAGCAATATGCATCGGCAACTGGAATTAAGCGGCTTGCTGCGATAAGGCTTTCTCAGGATGAGGAACCTTCTGTTTTGCGGGGAGTGCAGGAACCGGACGCAAAAGCAGTATTTGATGCTCTTAAGAAGGGTGATGCGGTGGCAGAAGAGATTGTGGAACAATTTGCTGCTTTTCTGGGATATGGGCTTGCCAATATAGCCGTCATTACAGATCCGGCATTGATTGTAATAGGAGGCGGAGTTTCCAAAGCAGGAGACATTATGCTTCCATACATAAAGAAGTATTTTTTGGAAAAGGCATTTTTTGCAAATCAGGATACAGGATTTGCTATTGCGTGCCTGGATAATGATGCAGGTATTTGCGGCGCTGCAAAGCTTATGATTGATAATCAGAAGACAGAGATGTAAATAAAAAACGCTTACGGATCCGAATTTCCGTAAGCGTTTTTTTCTTTGATGCTGGAACTATGTTTCAGTAGTTGGTTCCTGTGGAGTTTCCGGAGTTTCCGGGGTTTCCGGAGTGGCTGGTTCCGTTGGTTCCGGAGTAGTTGATGGTTCTGTCGGTCTGCTTGGGCGCTGAGGATTTTCGTTATGCTTTTTATCATCATCTTCATTCTCATCATCGTCTTCCGTGTCCTCGTCGGTTTTTGTTTTATGTCCCGGACAGTATTTTGTAGGTATGCTATCTTCTGTAAAATACTCTGTGGTAGTAGGACAGCCTTTTCCTGGAAGGAGCCCGGAATAACTGCATACCGTTTTCTTAACCATATGGGAGGTTGAATCAAATTCTTTATATTCCAGTGATTCATGAATTCTGCTCATAATACCCTTCCAGATTCTGAAACGGAAGGTAGTATCGGAGTTACACTGTTTGTTGTCATCATATCCACCCCAGACTGCACAGGTATAATACGGTGTAAAGCCACAGAACCACAGGTCTTTGTTGGAAGTAGTGGTACCGGTTTTTCCGGCTACCGGCATATCATTCAGCCGACATCTTGTACCAGTACCGCTTTTTACAACTGTTTCAAGTGCGCTTGTAAGAAGAGCGGCAGTGCTTTCTTTTAATGCGCGGTGGCTTTCAGCAGTTCCATCTAACAGTACGTTGCCATCATGATCCAATACCTTTGTATATAAGGTTGGCTTGTTGTATACGCCGTTGTTCGCGATTGCAGCATAAGCGCTGCATAATTCGTAATTGTAAACACCTTCTGTCAAACCGCCAAGTGCAAGGGTCTGGGTAAGATCTGTAAAGATGCCGCCGGAGGTTTCTTTCGATCTTACCAGAGTGTTAATGCCAAGCTTTTCACAATATTCAAATCCCAGTTCCTGCGTGACTTCATCACTGACCTGAACTGCACAGGAGTTCAGAGAAAGTGCAATTGCTGTGCGCATGGTAACAGGTCCTTTACTTCCTTTGATTGTTTTACCACCCTTGATTTTATATGGTACATCATTGATCACTGTCGATAGCGTCATATCACATGCGTCAATTGCAGGGGCATAAGCAGCCAGAACCTTGAAAGTAGAGCCGGGCTGCCGCTTAGAGCCTTTATAGGCGCGGTTCAGACCAAGGCTGGTGGTTTTTTGCCCACGGCCGCCGACCATTGCTTTTATCTGACCTGTGGACTGATCCATAATTGTCACAGAAGCCTGCGGCTGGGGAGAAATGTTAATTACTTCATCATAAACATCTCCTTCCCGTGCAATGGTTGATTTCCATTCTGCTATCATGGCATTTGCAGCATCAGGACTGGAGTATAAAAGCCCCTGCTCTTTTTTGTGGGCAGTTTTTGCATACTGCTTAATATGGGTGGAACCGTAATTTTCTACAGATCCGTCTGCACGTGTGACAGTAAGCGCATAATCAAGACCATATTCTTTTAGTTTTGGATAATTAGAGTCATTATTCATTTCTTCATCACAAATCTGCTGCATGGCAAGATTCTGTGTGGAGAAAATGCTCAGGCCTCCGCTGTATACTGCATTGTATGCCTGACTTTCGGTAAATCCGCACTGTTCCTGGAGATCTGTCATTATCTGGTCGGAAAGTGCATCTATAAAATAGCTGTAAGGATTTGCAGTACCTGTATTTGCATCCGTCGCCTGAATCTGCGCGTATACATCTTCTGCAATAGCGGCATCATAGGCCGCCTGGTCAATATAACCCTGATCCAGCATATTGCGCAGTACTTTGTCACGACGCTGTCTGTTACCCTCCGGATTTGTGATTGGGTTCAGACTGGAAGGACGCTGTGTGGTACTGGCAATGACGGCACATTCCGAAAGAGTGAGATCACCGACGTCTTTATTAAAATAACGTTTGGCTGCAGACTGGACACCCAGGGAGTTTTGTCCCAGATTGATAGTGTTCAGATATGCTTCCATAATTTCATCTTTGCTCATTTGCTTTTCAATCTGCAGTGCAAGATATTGTTCCTGAAGCTTTCTCTGTACACTGTCAAAAAACGTTGCCTCATTAATAAAATTTGGGAAGACATTATTTTTTATCAGCTGCTGTGTCAGAGTACTGGCTCCTTCTTCGCTGCCGGAAAGAGTAGAGACTGCCGCACGGGCAATACCCTGTATATCAATACCGTTGTGTGTGTAAAAACGTTCATCCTCAATGGCGACAAATGCATGCTGCAGATCCAGAGGGATTTCGCTAAGCGGCTTATATACACGGTTTGAGCCTTCTGCAACGAAGCGTTCAATTTCTGTCGTCCCGTCATCAGCATATACAAACGTCGTGAAGCCTTTTGGTTTGACGTCGTTTGGAGATACCTCCGGGGCATTATCAATAATTCGTTTTACAAAGAGTCCGCCGCCGATAACAGCTGTGATTCCAATAACAATCATACAAAGAAGTACAGCTTTAAAAAGCCGTACGCCTACACGCTTTTTCTGCATGACAGCTTTGGAGGTAACATTCTTTTGTTTTCGGGCTGCTTGTTTTTTACCATAATTCATGAGTGCATGCCTCCTTTATTCCAGGTAATTATAGCAAATATAATCATTGAAATAAAGAAAAAAATGAAAACTTCATATTTTAGTAGGAAAATCTTAAGAAATTTTGTATAGTAATATGTAAAGATATGTAGAGATATGAAGAATTGGACAGAAAGGACTTTGTTATGCCGGAACAATATAGAGAAATATTCAGGGGCGGGATGGATGAGGTTGTAGAGAAAAAATCCCGGTTTATTGCAGAAACCACACATATAAGGAACGAAGAGGAGGCATTGGAATTTATTGAAAAGATAAAGAAAAAGCATTGGAATGCGAGACATCATTGTTTTGCATATGTTATTGGAGAACGAGGAGAAATTCAGCGCTTCAGTGATGATGGGGAACCCGGGGGAACGGCGGGCAAACCGATGCTTGATGTTCTTGTGGGAGAGAAAATCCGTAATATTGTAGTTGTAGTAACGAGATACTTTGGCGGGACACTTCTGGGAACCGGAGGTTTAGTAAGGGCATATTCATCTGCAGCCTGGGCAGGTATACATGCCTCGGTCATTATAGACAGGATTCCCGGGGTGAAACTTAGAATTTCAACAGATTACACAGGGGTTGGAAAAATCCAGTATATTCTGGGACAGCGCGGGATCCGGGTTCTGGATTCCGTTTATAGTGATAAAGTTGAATTGGAAATATTGGTTCCGCAAAAGGAGAAGGAATCTGTACAGGCAGAGATTACAGAAGGTACGAACGGCAGGGTATCTATGTGTGAGGGAGATGCGTGTTGGTTTGCAGATATAGATGGAAAGCCGACGATTATAGAGTAAGAAAAATAAAAGCGGGAGACTGGCAGCAGTCTCCCGTATCTGTTATATTTGATGATTCGGATCATTAATGAAAAGCAGGTTCGATCAGTCCGAAAGTACCGTCTTTTCTGCGGTATACTACGCATACTTCATCTGTTTCCGCATTGCAGAATACGAAAAAGTTATGGCCTAAAAGTTCCATTTGTATGCAGGCATCTTCCGGAAACATTGGCTTGATGCCGAATTTTTTTGTACGTACAATTTTGATTTCACCATCATCGTCTGTTTCGTCACTTTCAAAAAAGTCGTTATTAAAATTACCGCCATCCTGGTGTCTGGCAATTAATTTGTTTTTGTATTTGCGAAGCTGCCTTTCAATTACTTCTTCTACAAGATCAATAGATACATACATATCATTGCTTTCCTGCTCAGAACGGATAATGCTGCCCTTTACAGGAATTGTAACTTCGATTTTCTGGTTTTCTCTCTGTACACTTAAGGTTACGTGAATTTCTGTATCAGGAGTAAAATACCTTTCTAATTTTCCAAGTTTATTTTCAACACTTTCTTTTAAACCTGGGGTTACTTCAATGTTTTTCCCTACGATGATAAATTTCATTCTGTCCAACTCCTTTTCCATATAATTCAGCAGATATAGTCTGACAATAAATAAGAAACTATTAATCTATCTGATATATCAAGTATAGCATGTTTAGGACGTGATGTATAGAATTTATTGCATAGTTTTCTTTTTTATTTTACAGAACAGGTAGGGGTAGAGAACCAGTACCCATAAGACGAGAATAAAGTATTCTGCCATTTTTCCATATATAGAAGAACCTGCCAGAAAGGAAAGGAGCGTTTTTGCTGCAAGGGTGGCGAAAAGACCGGCAAGAAGTTTTATCAGCTGCTCTTTCTTCGTTTTTGCTTTTGTGCTGAAATTAAAATACTTTCTTTCCAGGTAAAAGCCTGTGGCAAATCCGAGCCCGGCGCCCGCCGCTTTGCAGCAGTCTTCTGCATAATTTGTTTCAATGATTCCGTTTCCGTTTAAAACAAGTGCGTAGACAGCAACAGATAGGGAAATAACAGCCAGGATGGATGCAAGCAGTTTTAAATGTGAGTTACGATCCAGCAGGAGATTCTGTAATTTCCAGATGATGCAGGAGACAATGAGAGAAAGTCCCATGGAGGCCAGTACGTCCTTTGGAGTATGGCATCCCAGATACATCCGGGAGAATCCTACAAGCAGGAAGGTCAAAATGCAGAGCAATTTTACCCATTTGCGACGAACTTTTAATGCAAGTGGAAAAAACAGGCACACAGCTCCCTGGGTATGTCCGCTGGGAAAAGAATATCCGGTAGCGGCATCCAGAGAACTTTCTACGGCATGAAAGTCCGGATCTAAAACCCACGGACGGGGAATGCGGAAGGAGATTTTCAATGCCTGTACGCCGAGTCCTGCTGTAAAATAGGTAAAGCCGAGAAGATAAGCAAAGCGCTTATCTATGCACCAGTAAAGTGCACAGATAACCGCCAGTATAAGAAGCTCCTGTCCGAACCAGGTCACAAGCTGCATGAATTTGTTAAGCAGAGGGGTTCGTATTCCCTCCAGAAACCATAAAAATGTCATGAACGATTTCCTCTTTTTCTCATTTTCGGATCCAGAATCTTTTTACGGATTCGCAGTGTCTCGGGAGTTACCTCAAGAAGTTCATCTGTATCGATAAAGTCAAGCGCTTCTTCCAGACTCAAGATTTTCGGGGTGGTAAGTCTTAATGCTTCGTCTGCACTGGAGGAGCGGGTGTTGGTAAGATGCTTGGTCTTGCAGACATTAACCTCGATATCATCTGTTTTTGCATTTTGTCCGATTACCATGCCGGAATATACTTTTTCGCCGGGACCGATGAAAAGGATTCCGCGTTCCTGGGCGCTGTACAGACCATAGGTTACAGATTCACCGGTTTCAAATGCAATCAGGGAACCTTGTTTGCGGTACTGAATATCACCTTTATATGGTGCGTAGCCCTCAAAGGCTGTATTCATAATTCCGTTTCCTTTTGTGTCAGTTAAGAATTCACCCCGGTAACCGATCAGTCCCCGGGAAGGAATCAGAAATTCCAGACGGGTATAGCCTCCGCCTGTAGTCCCCATGCTTTGGAGTTCCCCTTTGCGCTGGCTCAGTTTATCAATAATCGTTCCGGTAAATTCTTCCGGAACATCAATATAGGCAATTTCCATTGGCTCAAGAAGCTTGCCGTTTTTATCTTCTTTATAAAGAACTTCTGCTTTGCTGACTGCAAATTCATAGCCTTCTCTGCGCATATTTTCAATTAGTACGGACAGGTGAAGTTCACCTCTTCCGGACACTTTGAAACTGTCTGTGCTGTCAGATTCCTCTACCCGGAGACTGACGTCTGTGTTTAATTCACGGAACAGTCGGTCTCTTAAATGGCGTGAGGTTACATATTTGCCCTCCATGCCTGCGAATGGACTGTCATTCACAATGAACTGCATGGCAATGGTGGGCTCTGAGATTTTCTGGAATGGAATTGCCTGTGGATTTTCGGGAGAACAGATGGTATCTCCAATCGAGATATCGGCAATTCCTGAAATCGCAACGATAGAGCCGATCGTTGCTTCTTTTACATCTATTTTATTCAGACCGTCAAATTCATATAATTTACTGATCCTAACTTTTTCCTGACGTTCCGGGTTGTGTTCATTTACTACAATGGCATCCATACCCACTTTGATGGTACCGTTATCTACTTTGCCGACGCCGATGCGCCCTACATATTCGTTATAGTCAATGGTGCTGATTAATACCTGGGTATCCGCGTCCGGGTCACCTTCCGGCGCCGGGATGTAATCGAGAATCGTCTCGAAGAGAGGCTTCATATCGCGTTCTTCATCCGTAAGGTCAAGAACGGCTACACCGGCCTTGGCAGAAGCGTATACAAACGGGCAGTCAAGCTGTTCGTCAGAAGCGTCCAGATCCATGAACAGTTCCAGTACTTCATCGATGACTTCATCCGGCCTTGCCTCCGGACGGTCAATTTTATTGATACAGACTATAACAGGAAGGTTCAGCTCCAAAGCCTTTCTCAGAACAAACTTTGTCTGCGGCATTGCACCTTCAAAAGCATCTACAACAAGGATAACGCCGTTTACCATCTTAAGGACACGTTCTACTTCGCCGCCAAAATCGGCATGTCCCGGGGTATCGATAATATTAATTTTGGTTCCTTTATAAAAGACGGCTGTGTTTTTAGAAAGAATTGTAATTCCCCGTTCTCTTTCTATATCGTTTGAATCCATGACACGTTCTGCTACATCCTGATTTTCACGAAACACACCGCTTTGCTTTAATAATTCATCTACAAGGGTAGTTTTTCCATGATCAACATGGGCAATGATTGCTATATTGCGTACATCTTCGCGTTTTGTTTTCATGCAGATCAATCCTTTCTTTTTCCTATTTAATGCATACAACTTTATTAGTTTATCACATTTTGTAAAATTTACAAGAATTAAAAAAAATTGTTCTAAAAAACGGGAATGGTTCATAAACTGATTAATGACCATGAAATACGATTCAGAGGAAGGAGAATGTAAAATTATGTCAGATAAGATTATTGAAAACAACCAGGT
>DKYD01000025.1:25231-34638 GCA_002492335.1 Lachnospiraceae bacterium UBA7109 | reverse complement strand
TAAGATTATTGAAAACAACCAGGTGACTATTATGGGGGAAGTTGTGTCCGGATTTACTTTTAGCCATGAGGTGTTCGGGGAAGGCTTTTACATGATGGAGGTAAGTGTCAGGCGCTTAAGTAATTCAGAGGACAGAATTCCGGTTATGGTGTCGGAACGCCTGATTGATGTGTCACAGGACTACACGGGGGAATTTATTATGGTAAATGGACAGTTCCGCTCATACAACCGGCACGAGGAGCAGAAAAACCGGCTTGTATTATCGGTGTTTGCCAGGGAGGCTGTATTTACCTGTGAGGAGCTCGACGGAGCTAAAACAAACAGCATTTTTCTGGATGGCTATATATGTAAACTGCCGATATACCGGAAGACCCCGCTGGGACGGGAGATTGCGGACCTGCTGCTGGCGGTGAACAGGCCTTATGGAAAGTCGGATTACATACCATGTATATGCTGGGGAAGAAATGCAAGATATGCATCTGAATTCGAAGTGGGTGAACATGTGCAGATATATGGGAGGATCCAGAGCAGAAAATATATTAAGAAGCTGACGGAAAACGAGACACAGGAACGGACGGCTTATGAGGTTTCTGTAAGTAAGCTGGAATGTATGGACGATTAAATATCTGTAAAACATCGGTGAGACTTTCATTGACATCATACCTCATTAATGTTAAACTTTTCTTTGATATAAATTGAAAGTCAGGAGGATGATTATGGCTGTTTTTACAGGAGCCGGGGTGGCGATCGTCACACCGTTTAATGAAGATGAGAGTATTAATTATGATAGACTGGATGAATTGATTGATTATCATTGTAATAATGGAACCGATAGTATTATCATATGCGGAACAACAGGGGAATCCGCTACGATGACAGAAGAAGAACACATGGAATGTGTGAAGTTTGCAATAGAGAGGACGAAGGGGCGTCTTCCGGTTATAGCCGGAACAGGCTCTAATTGTACGAGAACAGCGATTGATATGTCAAAGGAGGCTGTGGAAGACGGTGCAGATGGTCTTCTTCTTGTGACACCTTATTATAATAAAGCAACACAGGCAGGGCTGATCGCACATTATACTGCAGTTGCAAAGGAAGCGAAAGCTCCGATTATCATGTATAGTGTCGCAAGCAGGACCGGATGTAATATTGAACCGGCGACTGCGGCAGAACTGGTAAAGAATGTAGAGAATATTGTAGGGATTAAGGAAGCATCCGGTAATATATCGCAGATTACAAAGATCATGTCACTGACAGACGGAAAGATTGATTTATATTCCGGAAATGATGATCAGATTGTACCGCTCCTTGCTCTTGGGGCAAAGGGAGTGATTTCCGTATTATCAAATGTTGCCCCAAAGGAGACGCATGATATTTGTGCGAAATTCTTTGCAGGAGATATAAAAGGAAGTACAGAATTACAGCTTAAAGCGATTCCGTTGATTGAACAGTTGTTCTGTGAAGTAAATCCAATTCCGGTTAAGAAGGCGATGCAGCTTACAGGCGTTGACTGCGGACCGCTGCGTATGCCGATGACAGAACTTACACCGGAGCACACAGAGGCTTTGGCACAGGCGATGAAAGATTTTGGGATACAGCTGGCATAATGGAGTGACAGGGAGGAAGAGAAAAAATATGGTACGGGCGATTATGCACGGATGTAACGGAAAGATGGGGCAGATGATTACCAGCCTCGCGAAAGATGATAAGGAACTGGAGATTGTGGCCGGCATTGATATTTATACCGGAATCAAAAACACATATCCGGTATTTGAAACGATAGAAAAATGTGATGTGGAAGCAGATGTTGTGATTGATTTTTCAAATGCTTCCGTTGTTGATGAGCTTCTTGATTATTGTGAAAAGAAACAGATGCCTGTGGTACTGTGTACAACAGGTCTTTCGGAAGAGCAGATTGAAAAAACGAGGCGTCTGTCAGAAAAGACTGCTGTCCTGCGCTCTGCGAATATGTCGCTGGGCATTAACCTGCTTCTTCGGATTTTAAAAGAAGCAACTCAGGTGCTTGCTCCGGCGGGATTTGATATTGAGATTGTGGAAAAGCATCATAATCTGAAGCTGGATGCACCAAGTGGAACAGCGCTTGCGCTGGCTGATTCGGTAAATAAATCCATGGATAATACGTATCATTACGTATACGACAGAAGCCGGGCAAGACAGAAACGCGATCAAAAGGAAATTGGTATTTCGGCGGTGCGCGGAGGGACGATCGTAGGAGACCACGAAGTGATTTATGCAGGTGCTGACGAGGTGATAGAGTTTAAACATACGGCATATTCCAAAGCGGTATTCGGCAAGGGCGCAATAGAAGCAGCGAAGTTTCTGGCGGGAAAGCCGGCCGGACATTATGATATGTCTGATGTGATAAATCTTTAAAAAATTATTCAGGAGGAGTTTATGAAAGAATTAGAAGCACGATATTTAGAAAGACTTTCTGAGCTTTATCCGACCATTGCAAAGGCGTCAACAGAAATTATTAACATGCAGTCAATTTTGAACCTGCCGAAAGGAACCGAACATTATCTTACAGATATTCATGGGGAATATGAGGCTTTTTCCCATGTGCTTAAGAATGGTTCGGGAGCAGTACGCCGAAAAGTTGATGATGTTTTTGGAAATACTATGAGTAGCAGGGATAAGCGTGCCCTTGCTACTCTTATTTATTATCCGAAAGAGAAAATGGAGCGGATTAAGAAAACAGAAGATAACATGAACGACTGGTACAAGATTACATTGTACCGTTTAATTGAGGTATGTAAGTGCGCGGCAAGCAAATACACCCGATCGAAGGTAAGAAAGGCGCTGCCGGAAGAATTTGCTTATGTAATTGAAGAATTGATTACGGAAAAGGCTGAGGTGTCCGATAAGGAATCTTATTATAATTCTATTGTTAATACGATTATCAGTATCAGCCGGGCAGAAGAATTTATTACAGCGCTCTGTGAACTGATTCAGAGGCTTGCAGTTGATCATCTGCATATTGTAGGAGATATCTATGACCGTGGGCCGGGGCCGCATATTATTATGGACAAGCTGATGCGCTATCATTCGGTTGATATTCAGTGGGGAAATCATGATGTACTTTGGATGGGAGCCGCTGCGGGGCAGCAGGGATGTATTGCAAATGCAATCCGGATCAGCGCAAGCTATGGAAATCTTGATATTCTGGAAGATGGATATGGAATTAATCTGTTGCCGCTTGCCGCATTTGCCATGGATACTTATGGTGATGATCCTTGTGAGTGTTTTCAATTAAAGGGAAATACGACCCACGACCAGGATGAGATTCATCTGGATATGTTGATGTACAAGGCAATAACGATTATACAATTCAAGGTGGAAGGGCAGATTATAAAAAAGAATCCGGGTTTTGGGCTGGATCATAGAAATCTTCTGCATCTGATTGATTATGAGAAGGGTGTAATCGAGATTGACGGCAATGTCTATGAGCTGAAGGATAAGAATTTCCCGACGATTGATCCGGAGAATCCATATGAACTGACTGCGGCTGAGGAAGATGTCATGGAACGTCTCACAAAAGCATTTACGAATTGTGAAAAGCTTCAGATGCATATGAAATTTCTCTTGAACAAAGGGGGACTTTACAAGGTTCATAACGGAAATCTTCTGTATCATGGCTGCGTGCCGCTGAACGCAGACGGAAGCCTGAAATCCGTGCAGATCTATGGTCGGCCTTACAAAGGAAAGGCGCTTTATGAGGTGCTGGAAAGCTATGTGAGAAAAGGATTTTATGCATTGGACAGCAAGGAAAAAGAACGGGGAAAGGATATGATGTGGTATATCTGGCTGAGTGAGAATTCCCCGCTTTTTGGAAAAGATAAAATGGCTACTTTTGAGAGACATTTTATTGCTGAGGAGGAGACGCATATAGAAGTAAAAAACCCATATTATACACTTCTGGAGAAACCGCAGATTGCAGACAGTATTCTGGAAGAATTTGGATTGAATCCGGAGGGCAGCCATATTATTAACGGCCATGTGCCGGTAAAATTAAAAAATGGAGAGAAGCCAATTAAGTGTGGAGGAAAGGTTCTTGTCATCGACGGCGGATTTTCAAAGGCATATCAGAAAGAAACAGGTATTGCAGGATATACGCTGATTTATAATTCACACGGAATGTTTCTTGCGGCGCATGAACCATTTGAATCGACGGAAGCGGCGATTGAGAAGGAAACAGATATCCATTCAGAAAGTATTATGGTTCAGCGTGCAGTTGAACGGACACTGGTCGGAGATACGGATATCGGAAAAGACTTGAAAGAACAGATTGAAGATTTGAAAATGCTTCTTGCCGCATACAGAAGCGGACGCATTGCCGAAAAATTATAGAAAAAAGTTCCAACTTCCAATATGTATATATTTTCATGTTTTGCAAATATTACTGTTAACAAGTAGAACTACTTGATAAATAGATCAATATACATGAAAGGAAGATTGAAACATGAAACAGTTAAAAAGATTATTGGTAATGCTTCTGTGTCTGGGAGCAATGTTAAGTGTTACTGCCTGTGGAAGCAGTAATGATGCAAAGGATAATGTCTCAAAGGAAAATTCAGTAATGGATGATGAAAAGAATAATCTGGACACAAAAGATACCAATGATGTGACAGATGGAATGGAAGACGGAGACACGAATGATGTGACAGATGGTAAAGATACCGGTAATGCAGAAGGAACCGTGGATGAAATCGGAGATGATTTGAAAGAAGGGGCCGAAGATATCGGAGACAGCATGAAAGGGAATAATGACCGGGATAACAGTGTGAATGATACAAATAAACAATAGCAGCGGGGTGCGCTGGTATCAGAGTTGTTTCATGAAGAAATTTAAGAATTGAATAACAGCTTTATTTTTAGAGGAATTGAAGGTTTATACCTGTTTTCAATTCCTCTTTCCTGTGTAGAAGGAATGGATTTCCCGATTCCGGCAGGGCACGCTCTTTTCATAAGCGGAAAGATATGCTAAGATGGATGTGGAGGTGGATTTATGCGATTCAGACCGTGTATTGATATACATAATGGACAGGTAAAACAGATTGTAGGCGGAAGTCTTGCAGACAGCGGAGACTTTGCACAGGAGAATTTTGCGGCGTCCCACGGGGCGGAATATTATGCGGATTTATATAAAAGGGACGGACTTGTAGGCGGACATGTCATCCTGCTTAACCCGGCGTCCTCCGCGTATTTTGAAAAGACGAAGGAGCAGGCGCTCAGGGCGCTTCATGCATATCCGAAGGGGCTTCAGGCAGGCGGCGGAATTACGGCGGAGAATGCGGAAGAATACTTAGATGAAGGAGCGAGCCACGTAATCGTGACGTCTTATGTGTTCGCAGGCGGGCAGATACGCTGGGAGAACATGGATGCTTTGAAAAAGGCAGTAGGAAAGAAGCATATCGTGATAGATCTGAGCTGCCGGAAAAAAGGGGAAGACTATTATATTGTTACAGACCGCTGGCAGAATTTTACCAATGTGAAATTGAGTGTACAGGTATTAGAAGAAATTGCGGAATATTGTGATGAATTTCTGGTACATGGAGTAGATGTGGAAGGGAGATCATCAGGGATTGATGAAGCGCTTGCAAAGCTTCTGGGGAGCTTTGAAGGATGCCCGGTCACATATGCCGGAGGGATCGGCACATATGAAGAGATCGAGAATTTCCGGAAGGTTTCCGGAGGGAAAATAGATTTTACGATAGGAAGCGCCCTGGATCTTTTCGGAGGTAAACTTGCTTATGAGAAAGTGAAGAACATAATGTGAACACTTTGCAAACACTTCATTAACAGTTAATAAATTTGTTGAATTGACGGAGTGATAGTGTTAGAATGAAGACTGAGTAAATTTACGAGTAAGGAGTATCTTATCAAGATGGGTTTATTACAGAAAATATTTGGAACACACAGTGAAAACGAATTGAAACGAATTTATCCGATTGCGGATGCCATAGAAGCTCTGGAACCGGAGATGCAGAAGCTTTCCGACAGTGAACTGAAAAATAAAACAAGGGAATTCAGAGCCAGATTAAAAGAAGGAGAGACTCTGGATGATCTTTTGCCGGAGGCATTTGCCACGGTAAGAGAAGCGGCCAGCCGGGTGCTTGGCATGCGGCATTACCGTGTGCAATTGATTGGCGGTATTATTCTTCACCAGGGACGTATTGCAGAAATGAGAACTGGTGAAGGAAAGACTCTTGTATCTACACTGCCGGCTTATCTGAACGGGCTTACCGGAGAAGGCGTCCACATCGTAACAGTTAATGATTATCTGGCGAAACGTGATGCGGAGTGGATGGGACAGATCCATGAATTTCTGGGACTGACGGTCGGCGTCGTGTTAAACAGCATGGATAATGACGAGAGACGGGAAGCATATAATTGTGACATCACATATGTAACGAATAATGAACTGGGATTTGATTATCTGAGAGATAACATGGTTATTTATAAAGAAAGGCTTGTGCAGAGAGGCCTGAAATATGCCATTATCGATGAGGTGGATTCGGTTCTGATCGATGAGGCGAGAACACCGCTGATTATATCTGGTCAGAGTGGTAAATCCACAAAGCTTTATGAAGCATGCGATATCCTTGCACGTCAGATGGAGCGTGGCGAGGCAAGCGGCGAATTTACCAAGATGAATGCGATTCTGGGAGAGGATATCGAGGAGACCGGAGATTTCATTGTAAGTGAGAAGGAGAAGACGATCAATCTTACCGAGGATGGCGTGAAAAAGGTTGAACAGTTCTTCCATATTGAGAATCTTGCAGATGCAGAGAATCTGGAAATCCAGCATAATATTATTCTGGCTCTGCGTGCGCACAACCTGATGTTCCGGGATCAGAATTATGTGGTCAAAGACGATGAAGTGCTGATCGTAGATGAATTTACCGGACGTATTATGCCGGGACGCCGTTATTCAGACGGTCTGCACCAGGCAATCGAAGCAAAAGAGCATGTAAAGGTAAAGAGAGAAAGCAAAACGCTGGCAACGATTACGTTCCAGAATTTGTTTAATAAATTCGATAAAAAAGCAGGTATGACAGGTACTGCTCTTACTGAGGAAAAGGAGTTCCGTGAGATTTACGGAATGGATGTAATAGAGATTCCTACGAACAAGCCGGTCATCAGAAAAGACCTGGATGATGTTGTTTATAAAACAAAGAAAGAAAAATTCAAGGCAGTATGCGATGAAATTGAGGTGGCACACGCGAAGCATCAGCCGGTTCTTGTAGGTACGATTACGATTGAGACATCTGAGCTTCTCAGCGGAATGCTGAAGAGGAGGGGAATTAAACATAATGTCCTGAATGCGAAGTTCCATGAGATGGAGGCTGAAATTGTGGCAGAGGCCGGCATTCATGATGCCGTTACGATTGCGACCAACATGGCCGGGCGTGGTACGGATATTAAGCTTGACGAAGAGGCAAGGGCAGCAGGCGGACTTAAGATTATCGGTACAGAGAGACATGAGTCCAGACGTATTGATAATCAGCTCCGTGGACGTTCCGGACGTCAGGGAGATCCGGGAGAATCCAGATTCTATATTTCTCTGGAGGATGACCTGATGCGTCTGTTTGGTTCTGAAAAACTGATGTCTGTCTTTGAAACCCTCGGTGTAGAAGAAGGAGAACAGATTCAGCATAAAATGCTTTCCAATGCGATAGAAAAAGCACAGGAAAGAATTGAAGGTAATAACTTCAGTATTCGTAAAAACCTGTTAGAATATGACCAGGTTATGAATGAACAAAGAGAAATTATATATGAAGAGAGAAAACGTGTCCTTGACGGGGAAAACATGAGAGATTCCATTTTCCACATGATTAACGATTATCTGGAAAATGTGGTTGATGCAGAAATTTCTGCAGATCAGGATTATGAAGACTGGGATCTTGCTGCTCTTAACAGAACCGTTTTCAATGTCATTCCGATGCGGCCGATAACGGCAGAGGAAGTAAAGGGAATGAAGCAAAAAGAGCTGAAACATATATTAAAGGAGCGTGCAGCGAAGGCTTATGAGGCAAAAGAAGCAGAATTTCCGGAGCCGGAGCACCTTCGTGAGCTGGAGCGGGTAGTACTCCTTAAAGTAATAGACAGCAAATGGATGGGACATATTGATGATATGGATCAGCTTCGCCAGGGAATCGGTCTGCAGGCATATGGAAACCGCGATCCAAAAATCGAATATAAGATGCTCGGATATGATATGTTTGGAGAAATGACAAGAGCCATTACGGAGGATACCGTCCGTATTTTGTTCCATGTGAGAATTGAACAGAAAGCTGAGAGGGAAGAGGTGGCGAAGGTAACAGGCACCAATAAGGATGACAGTGCAGTGCGCGGACCAAAGAAACGTGCGGAAAAGAAGATTTATCCGAATGACCCGTGTCCATGTGGAAGCGGGAAGAAATATAAGCAGTGCTGCGGGCGCAAGTAAAACCGCTGTATCAGGCTGTATGAATGGAAAGAAAATAATGAAAAGAGGTGGCAGAAGATGGTCGAATTAGATCAATTTAAAACATTGATGAGTTCTTACGAGGATCCTCTTGCTGAAATGAGGGATTCACTTTGACGTTGCCGGCAAGGAACAGAGAATTGAAGAACTGGAGCGAAAGATAGAAGAACCCGGGTTTTGGGACAGCCCCGAAGAATCCCAGGTTATTATGAAGGAACTGAACAGACTGCAGGGACAGGTGAAATCGATACATGGCCTGGAAACCGCATATGAGGATATCCAGGTGTTGATTGAAATGGGATATGAGGAGAATGATGCCTCTGTGCTTCCTGATATTGAAAGTGAAATTCGGGAATTTGAAGAAGAATTCGAAAGCCTGAGGATGGAGACCCTTTTATCCGGCGAGTATGATTCCTGCAATGCGATTGTGACTCTTCATGCAGGGGCAGGAGGTACGGAATCCTGTGACTGGGCAAGCATGCTGTACCGTATGTATAACAGATGGGCAGAGAAAAAAGGATTTACAATACAGGTACTGGATTTTCTGGATGGAGATGTCGCGGGTATTAAGACGGTTACATTTGAAGTAAATGGCGAAAATGCTTATGGTTATTTGAAATCAGAAAAGGGAGTACACCGTCTGGTACGGATATCGCCGTTTAACGCGGCCGGTAAAAGGCAGACGTCGTTTGCATCCTGTGATGTACTGCCTGATATTGAAGAAGAAATCGATATTGATATTGATGAAGATGATCTTCGGATTGATACGTACCGCTCAAGCGGCGCAGGAGGACAGCATATTAATAAAACATCTTCGGCAGTGCGTATTACGCATCTGCCGACAGGTATTGTTGTACAATGTCAGAATGAGCGTTCCCAGCATTCCAATAAAGACAAAGCAATGCAGATGCTGAAAGCA
>DKYD01000025.1:3500-24987 GCA_002492335.1 Lachnospiraceae bacterium UBA7109 | reverse complement strand
AAAGCAATGCAGATGCTGAAAGCAAAGCTGAAGCTTTTGAAGGAGCAGGAGCAGGCTGAAAAGGTATCTGATATCAGAGGCGAGATAAAAGAGATTGGATTTGGCAATCAGATTCGTTCTTATGTGATGCAGCCATACACGATGGTAAAAGATCACAGGACAAATACAGAAAACAGTAATGTGACGGCTGTTATGGATGGAAGCATCGATTTATTTATCAATGCATACCTCAAACAGACCGTGAGGAATTAAAGGGAGGAAGAAAATGGTAAATATAGCAGTAATGGGCTACGGAACAGTAGGATCTGGTGTGGTAGAGGTAATTGAGACAAATGGTGCGCGTATCAACCAGAGAATCGGAGACGAACTGAATGTAAAATATGTATTGGATTTAAGAGATTTTCCGGGAGACCCGATACAGGAAAAAATAATCCATGATTTTGAGACGATCATTCAGGATGAGGATATTAAGATTGTTGTAGAAGTAATGGGAGGAATCGAACCGGCTTACACATTTGTAAAGAGAAGCCTGCAGGCTGGGAAAAGCGTTGCGACATCGAACAAAGCGCTTGTGGCAAAACATGGCGCAGAGCTTCTTTCCATCGCAAAGGAAAAGAATATCAATTTCCTGTTTGAGGCAAGTGTCGGCGGAGGTATTCCGATTATCCGGCCGCTTAATTCTTCTCTTACAGCAGATGAGATTGAGGAAATTACAGGTATCTTAAACGGTACGACCAATTATATGCTTACAAAGATGTTTTATGAAGGAGCTGACTACGATGCAGTGCTTAAAGAAGCGCAGGATAACGGATTTGCAGAACGTAATCCGGAGGCGGATGTAGAAGGCTATGATGCCTGCAGAAAAATTGCAATTTTATCCTCTCTGATATCCGGACAGCAGGTAGACTTCGAAGATATCTATTGTGAAGGAATTACAGAAATTACTGTAGAAGATATGAAGTATGCGAAGGCAATGGGAACAACAATTAAGCTGCTTGCTTCCAGTAAGCGTCATGGTGACCGTCTTTATGCGATTGTTGCTCCGTGTATGCTTTATCCGGAGCATCCTCTGTATAATGTAAATGGAGTTTTTAATGCTATTTTTGTACATGGCAATGTCCTTGGGGATGCGATGTTTTATGGAAGCGGAGCAGGGAAGCTTCCGACAGCCAGCGCTGTTGTGGCGGATGTTGTGGATGCGGCGAAGCATTTGAACCGCAATATTATGACAATGTGGAAGCAGGAGAAGCTTCAGATCGAAGATAAGGCAGATGCAAAAAGACGTTTCTTTATCCGTATGAAGGGAAATGCAGAGGAAATGCTTGCAGATCTCCAGTATTCTTTTGGTGATATTGAGATCATCCATGTAGAAGGACTGGAGGGAGAATTTGGATTCGTAACACCGGTTATGATGGAAGGAGATTACGATACCAGAGCGAAGAGCTATAAAGACAGTATTTTGCATATGATACGTATAGAAGGCTAACAGGGATAAGGAGATGGGAAGAATGAAATATGTGGTAGTATTAAGCGATGGGATGGCCGGAAGACCGCTTCAGGAACTTGGAGGGCGAACAACGCTTGAGGCAGCGCAGACTCCGGTTTCCGACAGCCTTGCACCAGTGTCAGAAATCGGTACGGCGTCTATGGTTCCGAAGGGAATGGCGCCTGGAAGTGATACAGCGAATCTGGCAGTTATGGGATATGACCCAAGGCTTTATTATACAGGACGATCTCCGCTTGAGGCTCTGAGCATCGGTGTGGATATGGAAGATACAGATGTTTCTTTCAGATGTAATATCGTAACATTGAGTGAAGAAGAATGTGCCTATGAGGAAAGAACGATTCTAGATCACAGCTCTGACGAAATCAGTACGGAGGATGCAGCTGTTCTGATTGAAGCGTTAAAAGAAGGACTGAAGAAGGAAGGATATGAATTCTATACAGGAACCAGCTACAGGCATCTTCTTATCTGGAAAAATGGCTGTGTTGTAGAACTGACTCCGCCGCATGACATATTGACAAAGAAGATCGGCGAGTATCTTCCAGAGGATCCGGTATTACGGGAAATGATGGAGAAAAGCTATGAAATACTTGAAAACCATCCGATTAATGTAAAGCGCAGAGAGATGGGGTTAAGACCTGCAAATTCTGCATGGTTCTGGGGGGCAGGAAAGAAGCCTGCGCTGACTTCTTTTGAAGAAAGAACCGGAAAAAAAGGCGTGATGATATCAGCAGTTGATTTGTTAAAAGGAATTGCAGTCGGCGCCGGTATGGACTGTGTGATCGTGGAAGGGGCAAATGGCGGCCTGCATACGAATTATGAGGGAAAAGCAAAGGCTGCGGTAAAGGCTCTTACAGAAGATGGGTATGACTTTGCCTATGTGCATGTAGAAGCGCCGGATGAAATGGGACATCAGGGCAATGCAAAGGATAAGATTACTGCGATCGAAAATGTAGATAAAAAGGTTTTGGGAAATATTGTGGATGGACTTAAAGAAGCGAAAGAGCCGTTCCGGATCCTCCTTCTTCCGGATCATCCGACTCCGATTGAAGCGCGGACACATACAGGTGAACCAATTCCATACCTGCTTTATGACAGTACTCATAATGTAGAAGGGGCTGAGTGTTATAATGAGAAGACAGCCTCTCCAGGCAAAAATAACTGGCCGGAGGGATACAGGCTTCTCAGCCATCTGCTCCAGGAAGAGGAATAACGATTAAAAGAAATACTATTTTAATTTAGCATTTGAAAGAAAACCGGTAATAATCTGTTTATTTGAATCAGAAAGAGAACGAAAGTCTGTAATAAGTTTCAGTTCTTCATCTGTAAGGTAAATAGAATTACCGGTACTTTTACATTCTGAGAGTGTATAGTAGGATGTCTTTGCCTCCTTCATCAAACTGGAATAAGAAGAAGGAAGGCTATCGAGAATCAGGTCATCTATGCTGATCTGATAGTATTGTGACAGACGAAGTAACGTGTCCAGATCAGGTACACGTTTACATGTTTCATAATTCGAGTATGCCTGTCTTGATATATTTAATATGTCGCTGATAGCTTCCTGGGTCAGATTATTCTGCTTTCGTAAATAGCGCAGATTCCTGGCCAACTGTATATTAGGCATACGATACAACCTCCGTCAGATTCATTTACAAATCTAGTATATCAATTTGCCCAATAAATAGGTGGATATGCGCGAAAACGTGGCAAAAATATAAAATGCAACAAAATGTTGCATTTTATAAATCTGTTTTCAGACAAAGATAGCTATTATGATATTCTTTTGAAAATGTAACGTCTGTGTCAAACCAGTCAGGTGGTGTAAACGACATGGCAGATTCTTTATCCGGAAATTCAACCTCAGCAAGTACCAGGGGTGCAAGATCATCCTCGAAGAGGTCCAGTTCCACGGTAAGATTGTTTTCGAGTGGAATCATATAACGCCGTTTGCGGATGATGCGTCCATCCGTTTTCGGAAGGAGATGTTCATAAGCTTCTCTGGTGAGTGGAAGATTATATTCCTCTCTTGCCAGAAGTCCCTGGGATTTGTAAGTGAGTTCATATTTTTGGTTGTCTTTTCGTATCCGGATGACCGGAGCTGTGTTAAGATAGCCCTGTTCAATGTCCCGGAAGGGATAAGATGAGAGATTTTTTGGTAGTTCAGAGATTAAATATTTGCGTTCAATTTCCATATGGAGCCCTCCTTATACTTATCATAGTATAAGTGGGTTTACAGAAAAAGTAAACGGTGTTAATATGAAAAAGTATGGAAATCTTGAAAGCAGGGAGGATGTAGAATGAAAAAGGTAAGTGTATTATTGGCAGATGGTTTTGAGGAAATCGAAGCTTTGACTGTCGTGGATTTACTCAGAAGGGCACAGATTTATGTTGATACGGTATCGATGAATGAGGAATATATTGTACGTGGCTCTCACGGTATCCCCGTGCAGACAGAAGATTTATTTGATGAAGTGAATTTTGTAGAGTTTGATATGATCGTCCTTCCAGGCGGTATGCCGGGAACTACAAATCTGAATGAACACAGCGGAGTCAGGAGAGTAGTTACAGATTTTGCGCAGGAAGGAAAATACGTGGCGGCGATCTGTGCAGCGCCTACAATACTTGGAACTCTGGGACTTTTGAAAGGGAAGCATGTTACCTGTTATCCGGCAATGGAAAAGGAAATACAGGGCGCTGTTCTTACAGGACTTCCGGTGGTTGTGGATGGTAATATTATTACGAGCCAGGGAGTCGGAACAGCAATTGAATTTGCACTGAAATTAATTGATGTTCTTGCAGGAAAAGCAAAGGCACAGGAGATAGCAGATTCAATTGTTTATTAATAAAGAAAGAATACTTTGTCTAAATGAAATGTAGGACTAGATATTTGAGAAGTTTTATGTTATACTCTTTCAATGAATGCAATTGCCCATTTTACGCAGATACAAAAGGATGGGATAGAAACAGGAGGAAATGATAAATGAGTTTACAGGTAGAAAAGTTAGAAAAGAACATGGCGAAGCTTACAATTGAAGTATCTGCCGATGAGTTGGAAAAAGCACTTCAGAGTGCATATATGAAGCAGAAAAACAAGATCAGTATGCCGGGATTCCGAAAAGGCAAGGTGCCGCGTCAGATTATTGAAAAAACATATGGTGCAGAGATTTTTTATGAGGATGCTACAAATGAATTGATTCCAAAAGCATATTCCGACGCATATGATGAATGTGGGCTTGAGATTGTTTCACAGCCATCCATTGATGTTGTACAGATTGAAAAGGGGAAACCGTTTATTTTTACGGCGGAAGTAGCTACAAAGCCGGAAGTAATACTTGGAGAATACAAAGGGCTTAAGGTAGATAAGGTTTCTACGCGTGTGACGCAGAAGGAAGTAGATACAAAGATTCAGGAGGAAGCTGAAAAGAATGCGAGAACCGTTGTTGTAGAAGGTCGTCCTGTCCAGGATAAAGATGAAGTCGTTCTCGACTTTGAGGGCTTTGTTGACGGTGTTCCGTTTGAGGGTGGAAAAGGTGAGAACTATCCGTTGACAATTGGTTCTGGTTCTTTTATTCCAGGATTCGAAGACCAGCTAATTGGCGCTGAGGCAGAAAAAGAAGTGGAAGTAAATGTTACTTTCCCGAAGGATTATCATGCAGAGGATCTGAAGGGAAAAGAGGCTGTGTTCAAGTGTACAGTTCATGAGATCAAGACAAAAGAACTGCCGGAAATCGACGATGAATTTGCAGCTGAGGTATCTGAATTTGATACATTAGAAGAATATAAAGCAGATGTAAAGGCAAAAATTAAAGAACAGAAGGCGTCTGAAGGAAAGGCAAAGAAAGAAGACCAGGCTGTAGAGCAGGCGGTTGCAAATGCTCAGATGGAACTTCCGGAGCCAATGATCGACACGCAGGTGCGCCAGATGGCAGATGATTTTGTGCAGAGACTTAAGTCACAGGGGCTTACTATGGAGCAGTATTTCCAGTTTACGGGAATGACTACAGATAAGATGTTGGAAGAATTAAGACCGCAGGCAGAAAAGCGCATTCAGACACGTCTTGTCCTGGAAGCAGTTGCAAAAGCGGAAAATATTGAAATTTCTGATGAAAAAGTAGATGAAGAACTTGCTAAGATGGCAGAAGCTTATAATATGGAAGTAGAAAAACTGAAAGAATTTATGAGCGAAAGAGAGAAAGAGCAGATCAAAGAAGATATGGCTGTTCAGGAAGCAGTTACATTTCTTGCTGAGAATGCTGTGGAAAAATAGTTTTTATAGAATGTGGAGGTATAAACATGAGCTTAGTACCTTATGTCATTGAACAGACGAGTCGTGGAGAACGCTCCTATGATATTTATTCCAGACTGTTAAAGGACAGAATTATTTTCCTGGGTGAAGAAGTGACAGATGTATCTGCAAGCGTGATTGTTGCACAGCTTCTGTTTTTGGAGGCAGAGGATCCGGAAAAGGATATACATCTTTATATTAACAGTCCGGGAGGTTCTGTTACGGCAGGTATGGCAATTTATGATACAATGCAGTATATTAAGTGTGATATCGAGACGATTTGTATCGGTATGGCTGCAAGTATGGGCTCCTTCCTTTTATCCGGAGGGACAAAAGGAAAGAGACTTGCTCTTCCGAATGCGGAGATTATGATTCATCAGCCGTCAGGTGGGGCGCAGGGGCAGGCAACCGAGATCCAGATTGTTGCAGAACATATTCAGAAAACAAAAGATAAGTTAAATCGAATCCTGGCAGAAAATACAGGACAGCCGATAGAAGTGATTGAGCGTGACACAGACCGCGATAATTTTATGTCCGCGGAAGAAGCGAAGGCGTATGGATTGATTGATGAAGTCATTACAAGACGCTGAGCAGATGCGGAAATGAATTGAAGAGGTGAGTGTATGGCAGGAAGATTTGACGAACAGGTGAGGTGTTCGTTCTGCAATAAGCCGCAGTCACAGGTTCGAAAACTGATTGCAGGTCCAAATGGGACTTATATCTGTGATGAATGTGTAGATGTGTGTGCAGAGATTATAGAGGAAGAATTTGCATATGAGGATGAGAGCGACTGGAATCCGTTTGCTGATATCAATTTGTTGAAACCGGTAGAAATCAAGGAGTTTCTGGATGATTATGTAATTGGACAGGAGGAAGCCAAAAAAGTTCTTTCTGTTGCTGTTTATAATCATTATAAGCGGATTATGGCAGCCAGAGATCTGGGTGTAGAGCTTCAGAAGAGTAATATTTTAATGCTTGGACCTACCGGATGTGGGAAAACACTGCTTGCCCAGTCTCTTGCGAAAATATTAAATGTACCGTTTGCGATTGCAGATGCAACTGCTCTGACGGAGGCTGGTTATGTGGGAGAAGATGTGGAAAACATTCTTCTTAAAATTATCCAGGCAGCAGATGGAGATATTGAGCGCGCGGAATATGGAATTATTTATATTGATGAGATTGATAAGATTACAAGAAAATCCGAGAATCCATCAATTACCCGTGATGTGTCCGGAGAAGGTGTGCAGCAGGCGCTTCTTAAGATTATAGAAGGAACAATTGCAAGTGTTCCGCCACAGGGAGGAAGAAAGCATCCTCATCAGGAAATGATCCAGATCGACACAACGAATATTTTGTTTATTTGCGGCGGTGCGTTTGAAGGAATTGAGAAGATTATTGAAAAGCGGATCGACCAGAAATCTATTGGATTCAATGCGGTGATAGCAGAGAAGCATGAAGATGATGTGGATAAGCTTCTCAGTCAGATTTTACCGCAGGATTTGATCAAATTTGGTTTGATTCCGGAGCTTGTAGGGCGTGTCCCGGTAACAGTAGCGTTAGAGATGCTTGACAAGGAAGCTTTGATCCGTATTCTTACAGAGCCGAAAAATGCGCTTACAAAACAGTATCAGAAGATGTTGGAGCTGGATCATGTGGAGCTTATATTTGAGGAAAGCGCATTGAATGAAATTGCGGATATTTCTTTAAAACGTAAGACCGGTGCAAGGGGACTCCGTGCAATTATGGAGAAGACAATGATGGATATTATGTATCATGCTCCTTCCGATGAATCTTCGCGGGTATGCCGGATTACGGCAGAACATGTAAAAGGCGAGTCAGAACCAGAGTGTGAACGATTATCTGTTGAGACAGAGAGTGCGTAGTAGAAAAGGGTGGGTGCAAGAAGTAGTTGTACCCACCTTATTTTAAATACAGGAGGATCAATATATGGAAAATATGGGAAAAAGCCTGCCGGTACTGGCGCTCCGGGGTATGATTGTTCTTCCGGAGGAAGTAGTACATTTTGACGTGAGCAGGGAGAAATCCGTCTGTGCAATTGAGCAGGCAATGAAGGAGGAACAGAAAATATTTCTGACTGCACAGAAAGAAATTGATATAGAAGAGCCGGGAATTGAGGATATACAGTCTGTCGGCTGTATCGCAGCCATAAAACAGATTGTAAAGCTGCCGAAAAAAGTTCTTCGGATTTTAGTTGTTGGTGAGGAACGCGCGCGGATTGAAGAGATGGAGCCGGAGACAGAGTATTTTCGAGGGAATGTCAGAGTTATTCCGGACGTCTGTTATACTTCCGGGGAGGAGCAGGAAGTGAGCCGGACGGCTATGGTAAGTAACCTGAAAGATCTTTTTAAAGAATATATGGGGAAAAATCCGAAGCTGGCGAAAGAAATGTCGGTTCAGATAGAAGAAATTCAGTCTTTGAAAAAGCTGGTGGATACGATTGCCGCAAGTCTTCCAATGAAGCAGGAGGAAGCGCAGGAGATGCTGGAGCAGACAGATCTGCAGAGACGGTATGAGATGGTATCGTTAAAGATTGTCAATGAGATACAGGTGCTTGGAATTAAAAATGAGCTTCAGGCAAGATTGAAAGAAAAAGTAGATAAAAACCAAAGGGAATACATTCTCCGTGAGGAAATCCGGATGATCCGTGAGGAACTCGGAGATGACAGTGTACAATCTGATGCAGATGAATTTGAAAAAGAGGCAGAATTACTTGTATGTCCCCTGGAAGTAAAGGAAAAGCTTTTTAAAGAAATTAAAAGATTTCGTAGTTCTATGAACAGTCCGGCGGAAGCAGGCGTTTTGCGTACTTATATTGAGACTATGTTAGAAATGCCCTGGGATAAAGCCTGTGAAGAGAGACAGGATATAAAGTATGCAGAAAAGGTATTGAATCAGGAGCATTATGGACTTGAAAAGGTAAAGGAGAGAATTCTTGAGTATCTGGCTGTACGAATATTGACCAGGAAAAGTGAGACACCGATTTTATGTCTTTACGGGCCGCCGGGGACAGGGAAGACTTCGATTGCCAGATCACTTGCCGGAGCCCTGGAGAGGCCATATGTCCGGGTCTCACTGGGCGGAGTACGCGATGAGGCTGAGATAAGAGGTCATAGAAAGACCTATGTAGGGGCAATGCCGGGACGGATAGCGGCAGGATTAAGAGATGCAAAAGTAAAGAATCCATTAATGCTGTTAGATGAAATTGATAAAGTAAGCACCGATTATAAAGGAGACGTTTTTTCCGCCCTTCTGGAGGTCCTTGACAGTGAACAGAACCGGAAATTCAGAGACCATTATCTGGAAGTTGCGGTAGATCTTTCGCAGGTTTTATTTATCACCACGGCAAATACGCTTCAGACGATACCGGCGCCGCTTCTTGACCGCATGGAAGTGATAGAAATTAACAGTTATACCGAAAATGAGAAATTTCATATTGCATTGGAACATCTGATGCCGAAACAGTTCAGGCGGCATGGATTAGAGGATGGCAAAATAACAATTACCAAGAAAGCAGTATGGAAAATGATACGTAGTTATACAAAAGAGGCCGGAGTCAGAAGGCTGGAAAGAAAGATTGCTGATGTTTGCCGGAAAGCTGCGAGAGAGATACTGGAAGAAGGAAAGGAAAAGATTTCTGTTACAGAGCGGAATCTGAAACATTATCTCGGAAGAGAAATTTATACATACCAGTCTTCTGATAAAAAAGATGCGGTTGGAATTGTATGTGGACTTGCGTGGACCAGCGTCGGTGGAGATACCCTGCAGATCGAAGTTAATGTAATGCCGGGAGAGGGAGAAATCCTTATGACAGGCCAGCTGGGAGATGTAATGAAAGAATCAGCAAGAGTCGGCATTAGTTATATCTGTTCTATTGGCAGAGAATATCAGATAGAAGAAGCATTTTTTAAAAAGCATGATGTACATATCCATATACCGGAAGGAGCAATTCCAAAGGACGGACCTTCTGCAGGAATTACGATGGCGACAGCAATTCTTTCGGCAGCTTCCGGAAGAAAGGTGCGTGCGGATGTGGCAATGACCGGTGAGGTTACTTTGAGAGGAAGGGTGCTTCCAATCGGCGGACTGAAGGAGAAGCTTTTGGCGGCTAAAAATGATGGTATCCGTACAGTCATTATCCCGAAAGAAAATGAAGCAGATGTAAAAGAGATGTCCGCAGAGATTACAAAGGGATTAGAAATTATACCGGTATCACATATGGAAGAAGTGCTTGCTGTTGCACTGGTAAAAGAAGAGTAAATAATAAAATAAGAAAACAGGCAGGGAAGAGACATGATTATTAAAAATATTAATTTGGAAACTGTATGTGGGATTACAAGTAAACTGCCGGACAATAAGCTTGCAGAGATTGCATTTGCCGGAAAATCAAATGTAGGAAAGTCTTCTCTGATCAATGCGCTTATGAATCGGAAGTCATATGCCCGTATTTCAGCGACTCCGGGTAAAACGCAGACAATTAATTTTTATAATATTAATGAGGAAATGTATCTGGTGGATTTGCCGGGATATGGTTATGCCAAAGTATCAGAAAAAGAAAAAAAGGAGTGGGGAAAGCTGATCGAAAGATACCTTCACGGCTCCGGACAGCTGAAGGCAGTATTCCTTTTAATTGATATCCGTCATGACCCGTCTGCAAATGACCGTATGATGTATGAATGGATTACAGCACAAGGATATCAACCGGTTATTATAGCTACAAAACTGGACAAGATCAAGAGAAGCCAGACAATAAAACAGTTAAAGGCGGTGCGGCAGGGTCTGGGGGTTTTGCCGGGCACAACGATAATTCCATTCTCGTCAGTTACCAAACAGGGAAGGGATGAAATCTGGGAGTTGATTGAAACAGAGTATCTGGAGAAGAAAGAAGGTATGCAGGATGGAACAGAATTATAAAGTGATGGTTCAGGACAACAGGCCATATTGGAAGGTCATTGTAAGTCTGATATTCAGTCTGCTGGCAACAGTGCTTTTCCTGGTTGTAGGATTTAAATTTCTTGTTTTCTTTATGCCGTTTGTAATCGGATGGCTGATTTCAGCCATTGCAAGTCCGGTAGTAAACTGGCTGGAGAAACGGCTGAAAATAACCAAAAAGCTTGGTTCGGTCCTGATTGTAATCGGAGTGCTTGCGGCATTGATTTTTCTTTTTTATTTTGCGGGAAGCAGATTATGGAGAGAAATGAAGTCCCTGCTTGAGAATTTGCCGGAAATGTATGAGGAAATTGAGCGTGGTTTAGATGAGATTGGAAAAAATATGGCGGGGATTTTCGCGATGCTTCCTTCCGGAATTCAGGAAGGATGGCATACGCTGGTAGACAATCTGGATCAGACGGTGGGAAAGCTGATCGGTAAAATCAGTGAGCCGACTATCAATGTGGCAGGGAGAGCCGCGAAGGGGATTCCGTCAATGCTGATTTCCACAATTGTTACGATTATTTCTTCTTATTTCTTTATCGCAGAGCGTGAGGAAGTGTTGGAATGGGCAAAAAAAGCTGCACCGGATCCAATTGTTAAGCGTATGACGATGGTTATGGATAATCTGAAATATGCAGTGGGTGGATATTTTAAAGCACAGTTAAAGATTATGGCAGTTGTGTTCCTGATATTGACAGTTGCCTTTTTGATTCTCGGGGTACACTTTAGTTTTGTTTTTGCGTTATTAATTGCATTTTTGGATTTTCTTCCGTTTTTTGGAACCGGGACGGCCTTGATTCCGTGGGCAGCTTATAAATTTATGGTCGGAGACTATAAAATGATGGCTGGTCTGATCATTCTGTATGGAGTCACACAGCTTGTTCGTCAGGTTATCCAGCCGAAACTTGTAGGGGACAGTATGGGGCTTAATCCGCTTGTTACACTGGTACTCCTGTATATTGGTTATAAAATCGGCGGTGTATTCGGAATGATTTTCGCAGTGCCGGTAGGGCTGATCGTAATAAATCTATATAAAGCCGGTGCATTTGATTATATACTGGTGGATGTGAAGATTTTGGTTGAGGGCATTATGAGCCTGCGAAGGCAGGATGAATAACAGCGACAGAAATTTCGTGTATGAAAAATGGAGGGATATCCATCTTTTAAGGAGATACATATGAATTTAATCAGTAAAATTCCCAAAGCCTTTTATAAGCTTTTTGCAAGTAAATATCTGAATTACTATCAGCAGTTTCTTGTGGCAATCTATCAGGAATCCGGAAAGTCATATTCGCTGCTTGGACTGACGGAGCGGGAATGTCACATGATTATGAACGAACGGATAGCGGCAGAGATGCTGGACTGGAGCGAGGAGCAGTTTGATGAAGGGGGAGAGCTTCTGACAAGGACAAATATGGCGTCTGTATGCCTGAAAAATCTCGAAGACTGGGGCTGGCTTAGACGTGACTATGATGAAACACTGGATAGTTATGTAGTTTCTTTTCCAGAATACAGCCGCCTGTATGTGGAACTGTTTCAGCATTTATGCAGTAGGGAAAGTACAAAAGAGAGAGAAAGTGTGCTGGCAATATACAGTTATTTGTACACATACAGTGCAGACAGAGAGAAAAATAATGAGATTTTGAAAAGCGCGCTTTCGGCTTCACGGTCGCTCAGGCAGATGCTTTCCGATATGCAGGAGGGAATGCGGGAATATTTTGATGAGCTGTCCAGACAGAAAAGCTTTCTGGGAATTCAGGAAGTTCTGATAAGGGAAATGAATAATAATGACAGTAAAAAGTATGCGATTCTTACAACAACGGATAGTTTTTACCGGTATAAGGAAGCGGTCAGGGAACTGATAGACCAGAATTTGAGAGAGAATGAGAATAGAAGACAGCAGAATCCAGCGTTGTGTGAAGAGGCGGAGGATATGATTTATCTTATCGAGCGAGAGTTTGAAGCTATTGAGCGGAGGTATAATAAACTGATTGAACAGAAGACGATATTTGCCAGCCGGGCGGCAGCGAGAATCCGTTATATTCTGCTGGAAGGAGCTACTGAAGAGGATCGGACGGCTGTTCTGGCAAATCTTTTGAACCAGAGTAGAAAGAAAGAGGAAATATTGAAAAGACTGTCGGAAAAAATGCAGCTTACAGAGCGGTTTCATGTGATAACAGAGCAAAGTCTGTTCCGTCACCGGGAGACAGAAAAAGAAGCGTTTGCGCCGCAGCGGATTGTCCGGGAAGACGGCGGGAATCCGGAAGAGCTGGAAGAATTTGTGTTAAAGCCTCTTTATACAAAGCAGGAAATTACAGAATTTTACAGGAAAAATGTGCAGGATGGCAGATTCCATGTGACAGAAGATACTGTAAAATCCATGGAAGATCTGGAAAAGCTGTTTTTTGTATGGCAGGAGGCAACGGAGATTGCAGATAATGGGAAAGTGATTTCTGTGGGAAGAGAGTTAGAAAGTAAAGAAGGATTTTATTTTTCAGAACTTACAATAGAGGAATAGAAAAAGGAGCAGAGCAATGGTTGCATATATGGAAGGATTATCCGTAACAGAGACGGAAAATCTGAAAAAGACAATTTCAAAATTATTCCGGCAGACTTGTATTGTGCAGCTTAAGTATGACCCGGTCACCCTGGCGCCGCGGGATAATCCGGATTATGAGATCTGTCTGAGACATAAAGGGTTTATCGAAGATTATCTCTCGGTTCTTGGATGTGAACTTATTCATGATTCCCAGGAGCATATTTTCCGCCTGACAGGAGAGAGCGTGGAAACAGAAAAAATGAGTGTGACAACGACGATTATTGTTTTGCTGGTAAAAATGATTTACCGGGACAAGATTCTGGGAGAAGGATTAAATGCGACAGTGACGAACCTGGAGGAAATCAGAGCTTATGGGAAAAATACAAATCTTCTTTCCCGGAAGCTTACCGTGTCGGAATGGCGGGAAGCCCTGTATCTTATGGTAAAACATCAGATGATTGAATTGCCGCAGGCTGTGCGGGATGTGGAGGATCAAACACCCATTTATCTGTATAGTACGATTAATCTCTATGTGAGTGCTTCGGATATAAATGAATTGCTGGAAGAATACGGAGAGGAGACGCAGGAAAATGAAACAGCCCAAGAAAATTTTTTCACGGATGCTGATTAACAACTGGGGAGGCATCAGCCATAAAATGATGGTATTCCATGAGTATGTGAATCTGTTCAGTGGAAAGAGCGGTTCGGGGAAATCTACGGTGATGGATGCAATCCAGGTTATTCTTTATGGAAGCGTAGCATCTGCATTCCTTAACCGTGCGGCGGACGATACAAGAAATAAGCGAAGTGTGCTGAGTTATCTGCGGGGCGCCCAGAAGGATGGCTCCTGCAACCGGGAAAATCAGGATTTCTGTTCCCAGATCGTACTGGAAATTGCAGATACGGGAACCGGGCTTACAACTTGCATCGGGGCATTGTTTGAGGTCGGAAAAAACGATTCAAATTTGAATAAATATTGTTTTTTCAGTCATTGCGGGCAGATGCCGGAGGACGAATATCTGACAGAGGATGATACCCCATACACAATGAGAAAACTAAAAGATCTGATTGAAGTGCGGAAACAGTCGGAGGATAACCGGGGACGTGTAGATGTGAACCGCATTTATCCGTCCAAAGAAGCGTATCTGAATACGCTTTATGAAATAATTTTCGGATATATTCATGCGGGACGTTTTATGACAATGGAAAAAAGTGCGATTGCCCTTCGGATGAGCAGCGGAACGGGACAGTTTATAAAGGACTATATGTTTCCGAAAAGTGAGGAGGATACTATATCTGCAATCAGTGACCAGCTTGGCGCTTACAGGGAGATCAAAGAGCGTGTAGACGATTTGGAAAAACGGATTCAGATTCTGGATGAGATTCAAAAGTTTAATCAGAGGCTGACAAATATACGGGCGGATAAGGTGTATGCTGAAACTGTTCTGAAAATGATAGACATTGAGGACTGCAAGACAAGAATTCAGTCAAAGGAAGAGGATCTGACAGGGATTTGTGCGAGAATTGATGAACTGAAAATAAAATGGAATAGCTTAGAGGCGGGCAGGCAGGAGAAAACGAATGATTTGATTCAGGTGAAGGTGGAGCTTGGAAGCAGTGATTATGGCAGAAAGAAAAAAGAGCTGGAAGAGTTATCGGCGACGGCGGGACTTTTGGCGGATAATTCCAGACAGTGGCGGGAGATTTTAAATGGCCTGAGAAAGTGGGAGGATGATGATGAAATCAGTGGATATGTCAGCAATCCGACCCTGCAGTGTCTGGAAGAAGTGCTGGAAGGACAGGTGTCTCAGGAAACTCTGGGGAAATTGAAACGTGGAATTCAGAATGCGATGAGAAGTATTGAGGAAGAACGGCGGGAACTGGAAGCGCATATTCGTAAGGTGACGGCAGAACTGGCAGAGAAACAGGATATGGCAGAGGATTTGAAAAATGACCGCAAGCCGTATCGGAAAGAACTGAAAAGTGCAAGAGCACAGCTTCAGAGTGAGCTGAGCAGCCAGTATGGAAGAACGATCCACGTGGAGATTTTTGCAGATTTATTTGATATTATAGATGAAAAATGGAAAAATGCCATTGAGGGCAGGCTTGGCCGGATTAAACACAGCCTGATTACGGCTCCGGAATATGCACTGGATGCAGCGAAAATATTCCGCCGGATGAAGCGTAAAGATTATGAAGAGGTAGAATTAATCAATACTGCGGCGATAAAGCGGGACAATCCACGCGCAGAAGCAGGAACACTGTATGAGTGTGTCGCTGCGGCAGAGCCATACGTGGATTTGTGCCTGAAACGGTATCTTGGGAGGATATATAAGTGTGGTACCGTGGAAGAACTTCATGAATTCCGGGATGGGGTGACTCCCGACTGTTATTCTTACAGCAGTTATATTTTCCGGCACTTGCGTGAAAATGATTATAACCGTTATGCATGTATTGGAACAAAGGTGTCCAAGGCACAGCTGAAAGAGCTGGAGGATGAAATATACAGGCTGCAGGAAATGAAGATTTCTGATGAGCAGCTGTACAGTACGTTGAATCAGGCACAGAAATTTGAGCAGTTAAATCAGGATCCGGAACAGCTTGTGAAGCTGTCACGGTCAGCTGGAGAACTGGAGGAATATCTGGAAAGGCAGGGGCAGCTTCGACGGGAACTGAAGGAGCTGGAGGACGGAACGCTTACAGCGCAGTTAAAAGAACGAAGGAGAACATTGGAAGATGCACTCCGGGGGCTGGAAGAAGACCTGGAAAAGGTGAACCGGGAGCGCATCCGGCGAGAAGGTGATAAGAGAGGCGCAGAAAAGGAGCTGCGTGATTTCCGGGAGAAGCTTCAGTACCTGCAGGAAGGATTTGTTGTAAATGCAGATTTGCTTGCGGAGGTGAAGGAGAATCTGAAGGTACAGACAGAGGCCTCTTACCGCAGGAAGCAGAGTCAACTTCTGGAAGTACTTGGGAAACAGGAGGAAGAGGCAGAAGGGGCGAGAGCACTTGCACGCAGTCAGTTTAACCGGGAATATCCGGCATATGGTTTTACCGGAGTGGAGCGTGAAAACGATGTTTATGATAAGCTGCTGGAGCAGCTTAAGAAGGATTTCCAGCCAAAGTACAGAGACGAGTTTGAGAAGCAGTATCGTCTCGTGTATCATTCTCTCCGGGAAAATGTAATTGCAACGATCCACGGTGAAATTAAGGCAGCTTACCGTCATAAAAGAGAAATCAACCGGATGTTGTCGAAAATCCGGTTTTCAGACAGCACATACCAGATTGACATTCTTCCTGCAGATAATGAAAATGGACAGTTTTATGAAATGTTGATGGCACAGGAGCTTGACAGCAAGGTGTTGGATAATGATGGGTTTGATGGACAGCTGAGCATCGGAGAAGATGAATTTTATCAGAAATATGAACAGCAGATCCAGAGGCTTACAGAGAAATTTATGCCGCCAAAGGATGAGGACGGACAGAAAAGGACACTTCATAAACAGGAAATGGAGAAGTATGCAGATTACCGGAATTATCTTACCTTCAGCATGTATGAGCAGGTAGAAGATGAGAAGGGCAACGTAAAGAAAAATGCAGTCGATGATATGGCAGGAAGAGATTCCGGAGGTGAGGGGCAGAATCCAAAATATGTGGCGCTTCTTGCCGGGTTTGCCATGCTCTATATGCAGCAGGGCAGCCGGGATTCGAAGATTCGTCTTGTGCTTTTGGACGAGGCATTTTCCAAGATGGACAAGGAGCGAAGCGAGGTGTGTCTGCGTTATGCAAGGGAGCTGGAACTGCAGCTGATTGTCTGTGTGCCGGATGAAAGACTGCAGTCGTTAATCCGTAATGTGGACAGTGTGTATGGATTCCGCAGATATCAGAATCAGATTTCTATGATGCATATTGACAAAGGAAAATTTCTTGAAATGACATGAACATGATATATAGATGAGGACAGCCGCCAAAAAAGGCGGCTGTCGATTTATTTTACTTTTCAAAGAAGGCAATTGCAATTGCGCCGGGGCCGACATGGGTTCCAATGACGCAGCCTACGGTAGAAATGGGAAGGACGTCTGCTTTTCCCTGCCAGAGTTCTGCGCTGTCTTTGATATATTTTTTCAGCAGCGTGTCAGTCAGACCGCTGTATGCTAATGCAAATGGCTTATCAAAATTAATTCCGCCGCTTTTTGTGACAAGTTCCCGCAGTAGATTGTTTCCGTTTTTAGAGCCACGGGCTTTTCCGATAAGGGAAACTTCGCCGTTTGTGACGGAGACAACCGGCTTGATAGATAAAACTCCGCCGGCGAAAGCTGTTGCGGATGAAATCCGCCCGCCTTTTTTTAAATATTCTAATGTGTCGAGCAGAGCAAGCACATGGATGTGTTTTTTCTCTTCATTGAGGCGGCTGACAATTTCCTTTTCCGAAAGTCCTTCCTCGCGCAGCGCAAGTGCTCTTTGAATCAGAATTCGTTCGCCGACGCATACATTTTCGCTGTCTACAATGAAAATCTTATCTTCATAGTCCTGTGCTGCGATAATGGCGCTCTGATAAGTGCCGGAGAGTCTGGATGAAAGTGTGATGACAATCGCAGTGTCACCCGCCAGGATGACTTGCTCAAATACGTCCGAATAGGTAATCGGAGTGAGCTGGGAGGTGGAGGGAAGTTCATCGCTTTCAATTAATCTCTCATAAAATTCCTGATGTGTCAGTGTAACAGAATCTTCAAATTCTTCAGTTCCGAAACGAACTGTAAGAGGGAGAAGAGTTATACCAAGTTCCTTTGCTTCCTTCGGTGAGACGTCGGAAGAAGAGTCAATAATAAATTGAATTGCCATAAATGTAAAATCCTTTCTTTTTGAAATTATTTTAAAAACATGTGCAGCAGTTTGCTGTAAAGTTTTCTGTTATATGGTTGATAACGCATTGGCAGATCCATCCAGGTCTTTTTATCCAGAATGCTTTTTGTATGTGAAAATGCAAGAAAGCCTTCTTTCCCGTGGTAAGCTCCCATGCCGCTTTCACCCACGCCGCCAAATCCCATTTCGCTTGTCGC
The DNA here is from genome assembly GCA_002492335.1 of Lachnospiraceae bacterium UBA7109. GTDB lineage: Bacteria > Bacillota > Clostridia > Lachnospirales > Lachnospiraceae > UBA7109. The sequence continues at coordinate 6,652 of DKYD01000025.1, read as the reverse complement.
AAGATGTATAACGGTATCGTTGATACATCCGCCGCCATAGGAAAGGCGTTCTGTTACTGCTTTTATATGTCGTCTGTTTTCGGAAAATAAGTAGAGTGCAAGTGGTTTGGGTTTCCCGGCAAGCAGCGTGAAAACATCTTCAAATTCGTCAAATGTTAAGACCGGCAGGACAGGACCAAAAATTTCTTCACCCATGACAGCATCTTCCCAGGTCACATGGTTCATAATGGTGGGTGTGATTTGCAGTGTTTCAGGGTTAAACACTCCACCTGTAACGACTTTCCGGTTGTCGATCATTTTGCAGATCCGTGAAAAATGTTTCTCATTAACAATTCTTCCATAATCCGGATTTGAAAGGGGAGTATCGCCAAACTGTTTTTTGATCTGTCGGCAGATTTCTTCGATTAGTTTGTCTTTTATGCTTTTTTTACAGAGAATATAATCAGGTGCAACACAAGTCTGTCCGCAGTTTAGAAATTTGCCAAATACAATTCTTTTCGCGGCGAGCTTTAGTTTTGCTGTGTCATCCACGATACAGGGACTTTTTCCTCCAAGCTCCAACACAACAGGCGTAAGGGTTTCCGCAGTATGACGAAGCACCTCTTTTCCTACATTCTGACTGCCTGTAAAAAATATAAAATCGAATTTCTTTTCCAGAAGCGCAGAATTTTCTTTCCTGCCGCCTGTTACAACAGTAACGTATTCCGGTGGAAAACATCCGGATATGATTTTTTCTATGACAGCACTTGTTGCAGGAGAGTAGGCGCTTGGCTTTACAACAGCAGTGTTGCCTGCGGCGATAGCATCTGCCAGAGGATCCATCGTGAGCAGAAATGGATAATTCCATGGACTCATAATCAACACATTTCCGTAAGGGGAAGGTTTTTTATAACTATGAGAGGCAAATTGCGCAAGTGGTGTAGATACATGATGCTTTGACGCAAATTTCCGGGTGTGCTTTATCATATAGCTGATTTCGCTTAATACGAGACCGGTTTCACACATAAAACTTTCAAACTCACTTTTTCCCAGGTCACTTTTCAAGGCGGAAGCAATTTCCGGTTCATAATTTTTAATTACGGAACGCAGTTTTTTTAACATACGGATGCGAAAATCAACCGGAAGCGTAGCGCCGCTGATATAATATTGTTTCTGTTTTTCTAAGATCTTGTCGATATTCATAAGTTACTCCAATCTGCAGCTTTGTAATAAATTTTTTCAAGTTCACTGGCATCCATCAGTCTGGGTACAGGGTAAAGCGGGTTTGCCTCTTTATCGGCATGCCGTGCCATTTGAGAAATGTCCTCTTTTTTGATGCCGGATATGGTTTCCGGGATATTTATTCGTCGATTCAGGTTTTTTATGGCTGTAATAAATTTTTGTGCTCCCAGTTTATCGGTATCGTTGTTTGATGACACTCCGGCAGCAACGCCGAGCTGATGTAGTTTTTTATATGCATATTTTCCATATTCGGGAAGTACAATCGGCATCAGGACTGCATTTGCAAAACCGTGAGGGATATTATACTGTCCTCCCAGAGAATGAGCAACGGCATGGATGTAACCTACATAGGATTTTGAAAATGCAATACCTGCTTTGTACGCGGCATCCAGCATGTTTTTTCTTGCGGCAGCATTTTTGCTGTCCTGACAGGCGGTTTCAATATTTTCAAAAATCAGTTTCACCGCATCCAGAGCCAGTGATCGGGTTTCTTTGCTTGTGGAGTTGCCAATATATGCTTCAACTGCGTGGGTTAATGCGTCCATGCCGGTTGTAGCAGTTAAATGGGGCGGTAAAGAGTAGGTGACTTTTGGGTCAAGCACAGCATAATGGGGAATAAGGGTAAAATCATTCATTGTATACTTGTGCTTTTTTCGGCTGTCTGTGATAACAGCAGTAAGGGTTACTTCACTGCCTGTTCCCGCAGTTGTCGGAATGGCAATTAATGGCGGGATTTTCTTTAATACTTTTAATAAGCCTTTTAATTGTTCAAAAGATTTATTTGCATATGTAATTTTTGCACCTGCTGCTTTTGCACAGTCTATGGATGAACCGCCGCCAAAAGCAATGAGTGCTTCGCAATGTTCCTTTAAGTAAATTCCGGCCGCCTCTTCTGCATTGTCCACGGTAGGATTGGCACAGGTTTTGTCATACACGGTACAGGAAATGTTGTTTGTACATAATATATATTCTAATGCGTTTGTCGCACCACTTGTTCTTAAAAACTGATCTGTAACGAGCAGGACTGAGTGGATCTGCTTCTTTTTTAATAAGTCTGGCAGAGCAGAGATGCTTTCAAGCTGTTCAGGTTCCCTGTAAGGTAAAAAGGGAAGCGCTATATGAAATGCGGTTTGAAACATTCTGCAGTATATTTTTCTGAGTGGATTCATGGTTCGTTATAGTCCTTTCCGGCTTAAAGCCTGTAGATTCTTGCAAATAAGCTCGAGTGTATCATAGAATATTTCCCGATGCTCTTCGCTGATTCCCTGACTGCTGTATTCTACAGCCGCTTTTGCCTTTTCATTGATATGTTTTGCCAGTTCCATGCCCTCTTCGTTCAATTTTATAAGCGCACGGTAAAGATTTTTATTTACACATTCTTTTGTTATAAGTCCCTTTTTCTCTAAAATAGAAATGGCTCGGGATACGTCGGATTTGTCCCTGGAACATAATTCGCCGAGCTTTGCCGCAGTAATTCCCTCAGGGAAACGATACAGGGTTGTAAAATATACGACATATGGTCCCTTTAGTTCATATTTTTTCATTTCATCTGCGGCAATTTTATGCCAGTAATGGGACATCTCTGAAATTGCGAAAGAAAATTTTTCAAATCGGTCAACCATAGGTATTTACTCCTTATTTCTTTAGTTGTTGAAAAATCAACATAATGGATTGTATTATAAAAATGTTGAAAAGTCAACAACTAAAATACAGAACAAAAGTTCGGATTGCTCTGTACTTTTTTTGATGTATATGATATAATTGAAATTCAAATTAATGTTTTGAATTTATATTTGCAGAAAAAAATAATCTTTGAAGAATTTTTATAATTCTTTAAGCTTTCCGAAAATGTTTACGTCAAAATATATTTCGGAGTTTGATCGGAAAGTAGAAAAATATTTGTAAGGTGAATAATAAAAAAATTATTTTAT
>DKYD01000025.1:3024-3190 GCA_002492335.1 Lachnospiraceae bacterium UBA7109 | reverse complement strand
ATAAAAAAATTATTTTATATCATAGTGAAATAAAAGATTAAAAGATGTTTGTTCGTGATTTGCTGATTCATTAGGGAGGCATACAAAAATGGCATTAATTTTACAAGTACCTTATGGGGAAAAAGATGAGGCTAAAGCTTTAGGTGCAAAATGGAATCCACAATTA
>DKYD01000025.1:0-2669 GCA_002492335.1 Lachnospiraceae bacterium UBA7109 | reverse complement strand
CAAATTTATAAAATGGATTCTTGGCGATAAAGAGCAAGTTTATATTTTGTGTGATTATTTCTATATTGTAGAAGGATTTCATACATGTTTTAAATGTAGAAGATCGACCCGGGTCATTGGATATGGAGTAAAAAAGTATTTTGATGTCTGTAATCCAGAACTATATGGAGATGAGAAAGCATGGAGTTTTGAAGATGATGAAATACATATTGCCTCACACATTTATCCTTTATCAGAGAAATTGTTAAATTATTTAAAGGATAAATATGGATATTACGAATCATACTCTAAGACAATCCAAAGTTCATATTTAGCAAATCATTGTTCCAATTGTAAGGTGATACAAGGAGCTTTTTACTTGTTTGGCGAAGTTGATTCTCCATTTTTTATTGATTCTGAGGAACGGGCACGGAAGTTGAGGTTGTATAAAGTCCCATTGAAAAACGATATAATTGTTGAAGCAGATATAGGATGGGGGTCAGCAGATTGGATGATAGAAGCCTTTGCACAAAGTATAGATTTAAATATTAATGGGATGTGGGAATAGATGGCAGGAGGAAACTACATGGATCATTTCGAATTAATATTACAATACGCCCCAACAGGCGATTGAACAATTAGTGAAAGGATTTAAAGAAGGCAACCAGTGCCAGACCCTTCTCGGTGTCACTGGCTCCGATAAGACCTTCACAATGGCCAATGTCATTCAACAATTAAATAAACCAACTCTTATAATCGCTCATAATAAGACCTTAGCTGCCCAGCTCTATGGTGAATTTAAAGAGTTTTTTCCGAATAATGTAGTGAGGTATTTTGTCTCCTGATTTGGGAACAGGGTAAAAACCGCATTATTTAGTGTTATTTGGTGCTGATTGCATCGTATTTTGTGGACAAGGTAGGGGATTATGGACGAAATAACACTAGGCGGACGGGTGGAGTTTGTGACTTGGATCTGTGTAATGGATGGAATAGTATTTAGAAATGGAGATGGAAGTAGATGGATGGACATATTATCAAAATAGCTTTTTACGAATGAGTAGTGATAGACTAAGAGGAAAATGATAGCATGGTTTTTTTGTTGAGGCATTGTTGAAGAAGAATATGAGGTGACAATATGGGGAATATACAAAGAGAAAGTTTTTATCAACAGTTTATAGAATTATTTGAAAATGCGAAAAAGAATTTGTCAACAGCAGTTAATGTAACGATGGTATATTCTTATTATGAAGCGGGGCGGATGATTGTTGAAGAAGAACAGCATGGAAAAGAGCGCGCTGAATATGGAAAATATATTTTGAGAGAATTATCAGAAAGATTGACGAGGGTTTTGGGACGAGGTTTTTCTTATGATAATTTGAAATTAATGAGAAAATTCTATTTGGTATATTCCAAGGATTCAATTGGGGAAACAGCATTTCCCCAATTGGAAAAATTACCAGTTACAAAAGAGGGAAGGAAATTTTATCTTGGCTGGTCGCATTATATTATTTTAATGAGAATTTCTGATATAGATGAGAGACATTTCTATGAGATAGAAGCTTATAGAAATGGATGGAGTAAAGGTGAGTTAGCACGACAATATGGAAGTTCTTTGTATGAACGATTGGCTCTGAGTAGAAATAGAGAAGAGGTAATGCGACTCGCAATAGAAGGACAAGCCATTGAGAATCCTAAAGATATATTTAAGGACCCATATGTCTTAGAGTTTACAGGGCTTCCGGAATTAGTGACATATTCGGAAAGCGAGCTGGAAAATAAAATCATAGATAATTTGCAAAAATTTTTGTTGGAATTAGGAAGGGGTTTTACTTTTGTTGGAAGGCAGGTAAGGTTTACGTTTGAAGAAGAACATTTTCGGGTAGATCTGGTGTTCTATAATCGTTTGCTTCGATGTTTTGTATTGTTTGATTTGAAAATTGGACAGTTGAAACATCAGGATATAGGGCAAATGCAGATGTATGCTAATTATTATGACCGTAAAGTAAAACTGGGTGATGAAAACCCAACAGTTGGAATTATTATCTGCAAGGATAAGAAAGATGCAATAGTAGAAATGACACTTCCTAAGGACAATAATCAAATATTTGCAAGCAAACCCACATGCCCGCTCGCTTGGCACCGCCATGAATGAAACCTCGAAAGCGGAAGTAATTGATTTATATATTGCCGTACACAATAGAACCTTCTATACTGATAATAACGGTAGAGATCGTTTAAATTTTGGGCCTGTAGCCCGTCAAGCAAACTGATTGAAGGCATTCTCATTTGAACCACCATCTGTCCAGCCGATTACGGCAGAAGGACGTACAGTAAAATAATAGCCGGGAGGGTGCCGTACCGTAAATTTTTCCAGGAGGTATTGTTATGGATAGAGTTTACGATATTTGTTGTGGTATTGATGTGCACAAAAAACTCATCGTCGCATGCTTAAGAAAGGGCAACAAGAATGAGATACGTGAGTTTGGTGCAACAACCAGAGAACTTCTCACACTGGCTGACTGGCTTAAGGAAAGCGATTGTAAAATGGTCGCTATGGAAAGCACAGCCTCTTACTGGAAGCCTCTGTATAACATCCTTGAATCTTCTGACCTGAACGCTATGGTAGTTAATGCCAGCCATATGAAGGCTGTTCCGGGCAGAAAAACGGATGTAAAAGATGCAGAATGGAT
>DKYD01000056.1 GCA_002492335.1 Lachnospiraceae bacterium UBA7109 | reverse complement strand
ACGAGGTAGATAGGGCAGAGGTGGAAGTGCAGTAATGCATGGAGCTGACTGTTACTAATCGGTCGAGGGCATGACCAAGAGTGGAGAGAGCGGCACAGACAGGCTTCCGGAGGAGGGAGAAATGCTTGCATTTCGAGATTGGAAGGAAGACTGGATGTGGGATTCGCGGAGCGAATTCATCGAGAAAACGGAGTTTTCGAGATGACCGCACGTAAGAGACGCAATCGAAGCAGAAGGTGGATAGGAAAGAGAAGCGGATAAAGATTTCTTGTATGCAGTTTTGAAGGTATATATAATCCTCGATAGCTCAGCGGTAGAGCATTCGGCTGTTAACCGAAGGGTCGTTGGTTCAAACCCAACTCGGGGAGTTAGGAGACCCCTGTAAGCAGTAATGTTTACAGGGGTTTTTTTGTTATGCTTAAAAAAACCTAACTATTTACGTAAAAAAGTCCAATTTAATTATGAAAAATTTATGATATTATAATAATGGCATAGATTTGTATTTATGTATAAAAATGATCATTATAGAAGGGAGACAGATTATGTTAGGAAAGAAAATTGGTTCTCTGCTGCTTGCGGCGGCGCTTACGGTTTCCGGACTTGCTGTTCCGGCAAAAGCGGCAGAAGAACATGTACAGAGTAATCTGGCTGTGCATTATGACATGACACATGAAGGAGATTATCTGAAGGATGTCTCAGGTAATGGAAACAATGCGAAAATGTATCGAATCGATGATGGAGATTTTCGGGAAGAATATGGTGATGCAGTATTAAAATTCCCGGGAACAGATGGAGCGTATGCAGAGCTTCCGGCTTCCATTAAGGATCATTTGAATTATAAAGATGCATTTACAATTGAGATGACTTTGAAGCCGAACACAGCGCAGTTCCAGTTTTTATGGACAATCGGAACGGGTTACCAGACCGATTATCTGTTCTTCAACCCACGTCTGGGTGGTGAGAAGAAAAATATGAATCTTGCAATTAAGACGGACGGCGTTGGACAGGAGAATGCGATTCCGGGCGCACAGGATGTTGTGCTTGATACGACAGGATATAGTCTTGTGACAGTGACGTCCAGTGGAAATACGCTGAAGCTTTACGTAAATGGAAATGAGATTGGTACTTTGGACCATACACATAATCTGGATACTATTTTTGCGGGAAAAAATGGAGTATTAGGTTATCTGGCAAAATCCAACTGGAATGATCCTTATTGTGATGCGGATGTTACTGATTTTAAAATTTATAATGAGACTTTAAGCGCAAATGATGTAAAGAGCAATTACGATAAGATGGAAGTGCTGAAAGTGCTTCAGGCAGATGCTGCGGATCTTACACTTCCTGCATATACTATGAATGATCTTGCGCTTACAGAAAGAGGTGCAAGTGGTTCTTCTGTTACATGGAGTTCTTCGGATGAATCGGTTCTTTCTTCTGCTGGAAAAATTATGAAGCAAACTCCGGGGGCAGATAGCGTGACACTTACAGCTACGATTAAGGACAATGCTACCGGGGTGATTGCAGAAAAGGATTTCCAAATTGAAGTAGTTACCGGTGGAGATGAGGGAAAACTGGAGTATATTGCAAAGCAGTTTGATCCTGGCATCAGTTATGTGACAGAAGATATTACGCTTGCAACAGAGAGCGAAGGAGCTTCTATTGAGTGGACAGGCAATGAATGGATTTCAAAAGATGGAAAGGTGACTCGTCCGGAGAAAGATACACAGGTTACTTTGAAGGCCAGATTTACAATGCAGGGAATTGCCGTAGAAAAAGAATATGTGGTTACTGTTGCAGGCAAGACAGCAGGTTATCTTGCTTCTTATGTTGCTAAGTATGAACACAATGTAGGACCGGAATTTGCAGAATTTCCGGCGCATAAATACGAAGGTTTTACACCGCTTGGTCAATATGATTACAGTCGGTACAGTGATAATGTGCGTACAGATGTAATGTTTTATGGAATTTCCGATGATGGTAAGGAATACAAAGCGTTAAACAGTGACAAAGCAGTTCTGTACCCGAAGGGGAAACTTCAGATGGGTTCGCCGTCACTGTTTAGAAAAGCAGATGGAACATATGGAGCGATTGCTTCTGTTAATAATACGCAGCCACAGGTTATGATCTGGGATTCGGAGGATTTGATTTTCTTTGAGAATCAGCGTACGATAACTTTAAATAATCAGGGAGTTGCGGTAAAGAATCCTACAGTGAAATATGATAATGCAGCAGGTAAATATGAAGTATACTGGGAAGGCGGCAATGGAAAATCTTATGTGAGCCGTTCAGCAGATCTGCTGTCTTTTGAAGCGGCAGAGCAAACGCAGTACAGGAAAGAGAATGTTTCAGGTAAGCTTCCAATCTATGCAAGTACGGAGGAAGCATCCGTATTTGAACTGACAGCGACAGAAAAAGAGCGCATTGAGAAAAAGTATGGTGAGATTTACAGTGTAGATGTAGAAACGAAGGATGTTCAGGCGCAGCCGGGTGAAAAGATTACACTGAGTGATAAAGTTGATGTTGTATATAACGATGGTTCTAAGAAGAGTATGGGTGTGGACTGGGATGTGAAAGGTTCAGGACTTGATCTTGACAATCCAAAAGAAGGTACATATACCGTCAAAGGAACTGTAAAACAGGAAGTATATAACAGTCCGATTGCACCGTGCCGTGCAGATCCATATGTAATTTATAATGAACAGGATGGAATGTATTATTTTACATCTTCTTATATGCAGTCAGATCTTAAGAATCCATATGCGAAACTGATTCTGAGAAGAGCAAAAACTTTGAATGATCTGACAAATGCAGAGGAAGTGACGATCTGGGACGGTTCTAAAGGAACCCCGCAGCCATATTACTGGGCGCCGGAATTCCATTACATGGGTGGATACTGGAGAATTATTGCATTATCTACCATAAATAATCAATGGAGAATGACTATTTTCACCTGCACAGGCGGCGATGTGATGAATCCGGATCACTGGGAGTACACAGGCGTTGTAGAGAATGCGACAAATGGTATGGCTCTTGGAGCATTTGATACCACATATTTTGAATATGAAGGAAAGTCTTATTATGTATCACCTGCAGGTGGAAATATCCATATTGTTACGGTAGATCCGACGAACCCGCTGAAACCAACAGGACCGCTGATTGCAATCAGCACGCCAACATATGCGTGGGAATACAATATCACGACAAAACAGGATATTGAAGAAGGTTCCGCTGTAATGATCCATGATGGCAAGATTTATATTACTTATGCAGCTTCCACAGTAGATATGAATTATGCAGTAGGTCTTTTGTATGCAGATCTGGATGATGATATTATGGATCCGGCGAGCTGGACAAAGTATCCATATCCGGTATTATCTACACCGGATCTGACAACAACCATTCAGGAGCCTGACTTTGCAAATGCAAAAGATGGTTCTTATGAAGGAACGTTTGGTCCCGGACATAACTCTCTGACCGTAGATCAGAATGGAAATCCGGTTATTATCTATCATGCACGCGACTGGGCTGATGATTATACAAAAGGAAGCCAGTATACGAAGTATGGCCTGGAAGATCCGGGACGTCATGCATACGCGGCAAATATTCATTTTGGAGCAGATGGATTCCCAATCTTCAATATGACGTCAGAACAGGAACTGGCGGATGATCTGAAAGAAGTAACAATGAAGGTTGTTGTAAAGGAACGTGGCGGACTGCCATATGTGGACGTTGCAGAAGACGCATGGTATTATAACGCAGTATATTATAATTACTTTGAAGAGACGATGACTGGTATTAATCCGAAACATTTCGCACCAGATGAGAACCTGGCAAGAGCACAATTTGCGATTATTCTTCACCGTATGAATAACACACCAAAAATGGAATATACCAATACATTTGCAGATGTTGCTGCGAATGAGTGGTATACAGATGCGATTCTCTGGGCGGCAAGTAAAGGCGTCGTAACCGGATATACAGATGGAAGCCATAGATTCGGATGGGGAGACAATATCCTGCGTGAACAGATGGCGGTGATGATGTACCGTTATGCGGATTACAAGGGCTACGACAGAAGCAATAAAGCTGATTTCGGTAAGTTTGACGATGCGTCAAAGGTAAGTGAATATGCGGTTGACGCCATGAAGTGGGCAGTAGGAAATGGAATTATTACCGGCAAAGATCTGGATTATAATGGAACACCGGAGACGATCGATCCACAGGGAAATGCAACTCGTGCAGAATGTGCAACGATTATCCAGAGATTTAAGGGAAAATTTGAGAAGTAAAAAATAAAAATTCAGAGAGGGGCTGTCGCACTAAGTAAT
>DKYD01000005.1 GCA_002492335.1 Lachnospiraceae bacterium UBA7109 | reverse complement strand
AACTGCTCATACATGGCAATCTGGGGCTTTACCGCCGGTATCAAATCACAGGTCTTGTCTACAATTTCTTTATTGAACTGCCAGACAGCTTCCGCAGCGCCTTCCAGTGTCTCTCCATATTCCGCAAGAGCCTTCTTCTGCACCTGCTCCGGAATATAATCCAGCATCGGGTCCAGGCCAACAACAATCGGCGCACCTGTTTTTTTGATTTTTTCAACCAACTTGTTAATCACTTCTCTCATCCTCCTGTTCTCTTGTCTATCTTTCGTATACTACTTTTCCGGATACAAGCGTATACGCCACTTCACCACTCACTTTATATCCGTCAAAAGGAGTATTCCTTCCCTTCGATGCAAATGTATCCTTATCAATGTTATATTCTCTGGCCGGGTCAAAAATGACAAGATCGGCAATCTTTCCTTCCGACACAGATCCTTTTTCTTCAAGTCCCAGAATTTTTGCCGGGTTATAACTCATCTTTTCCGCCATGTCCATAACACTTAAGATTCCAGGCTTTACAAGAGCTGTGTAAGTAAGAGCTGCAGAAGTCTCAAGTCCTACAATGCCGAACGCCGCCTGTCCCATAGATTTATTTTTCTCCTCCGCAGCATGCGGCGCGTGGTCAGTTGAAATCACATCCATAATCCCACTCCCAAGCCCCTGCCTCAAAGCCTCCACATCTGCTTTACTTCTAAGAGGCGGGTTCATCTTGTAATTTCCATCATCTTCCGGTATATCATCCGACGATAAAATAAAATGGTGGGGACACACCTCCGCCGTCACAGGCAGACCCTCTTCTTTAGCAAGCTTTACCATCCTTACACTGTCTTTGGTAGAACAATGACACAGATGAAGTCTCACTCCCGTCTCCTTTGCAAGCAGGATATCTCTTGCCACGATCACATCCTCCACCGAATTCGTGATTCCCTTAAGGCCCATCCGCTCTGCATTTTCATCCGCATTCATGACTCCGCCTTCCACCATCGTAATATCTTCACAATGGGCAAATACGGCAATCCCACATTCCTTTGCCGCCTTCATTCCTTTTCTGTAAAGAGATGCGTTCATCACAGACTTTCCGTCCTCGCTGACCGCATGGCATCCTGCCTGCGCCATCCCCCGGATGTCTGCCAGCTCCTCTCCAAGCTGTCCTTTTGTCACAGCCCCAAGCTGGATAACATTTGTAAGAGACTCCTTTTCCTGCCTCTCATGAACAGATAGAACCTTCTCTTTCGTATCAATAACCGGCTTTGTATTCGGCATCGCACATACTGTGGTCACACCACCCTTTACAGCTGCCTTCCCCCCGGTTTCCAACGTCTCTTTATATTCCAGTCCCGGATCCCGGAAATGTACATGCAGATCAATAAATCCCGGCATCACATAACAGCCCGCCGCATCGATCACTTTGTCTGCCTGCTCCGCAATCTGCTCTTCCACCCTTTTAATTCTGTCACCTTCAATCAGCACATCACTTTTTCCGTCTTTTCCCGTCAACGGATCAACTACATGCCCATTTTGAATTAAAATTTTCATTTTGCCGTATCCTTTCTGTCACTGATTTCTGCTAGTCACATGCTTCTTCCAACACTTCTATCGCTTTATCCAGCTGATTGTCCGCCTCCGGGTCAGATGGATTCTGCTCATATTGCACTTCCACATCCGGCGTCACGCCTTTTCCATTAATCTGTCTTCCCTTCGGCGTAAAATACTCAGAAATCGTAAGCTTCACACAAGTACCATCCTTCAAATCAAACAACTGCTGTACGACCCCTTTTCCATAAGTTTTCATACCGACAATTTTTCCCTGTCCATAATCCTGAACTGCTCCTGCAAAGATTTCCGAGGCGCTTGCGCTGTATTCGTTTACCAGCACCGTAAGAGGGATATCAAGCTTATGTTCACCGTCCGATTTTATCTCCTGACGCTCCCCATTTTTATCCTCCGTGTAGACAATCAGGCCTTCCGGGAGAATCGTATCCAGAATCTGGCAGACGATGCTAAGGCTTCCGCCGGGATTATTTCTTAAATCTACAACCATTCCCTTCATTCCCTGGCCTTTCAGTTCTTCATAAGCCTTCCTATACTGATCATAAGTCACCGCATCAAATTCAAGAATCTGTATATAGCCAAGTCCGTTTTCAAGCATTCTGGACTCCACAGTCGGATACTCTATCTTTTCCCGGATAACCGTAACTGTAATCTCCTCTGAATGCTCTCCCCGGAGCACCGTTATATCTACCCCGGTTCCATGCTTACCTTTTACATCCGTTACAATCTCATTCAGATCTCTTCCGGACACATCCTTTCCTGCCACTTTATAAAGAATATCTCCATCCTTCAGCCCGGCCTTTTCCGCCGGAGAACCTTCATATACCCTGCTTAATACAATCACCCCGGTCTCCTTATCCTGGGATAACAGCGTCCCAATACCTTCATATTCTCCGGATGTACTTTCCAGCAGTTTTTTTGTATTTTCTTCATCATAATATACAGAATACGGGTCGTCAAGTCCACTTAAGTATCCTTCATAAATTCCGGACTGAAGAGACTCGCTGTCAACCTCGCCAAGATAATTCCGGTCAATCAGATTGCCCAGTTTTTCCAGCTTTTCCTCCGTCTCACGCCCAAGGGCTTCCCCGGCCTTTCCTTCATCCTTTACCTTCAATCCGCAGGACACAAGCCCTGTTATAAATAATATAGCAAGGGCGCCGCAAAGCGCCCCTTTTATAAATTTCATCACGATTCTCCTTACAGATAATTTCTTGGGTTCACTGCCACTCCGTTTACCTCCACCTGGAAATGAAGGT
>DKYD01000016.1 GCA_002492335.1 Lachnospiraceae bacterium UBA7109 | reverse complement strand
CATACCCGGCATGGAAGCTCTTGCACCGGAACGTACAGAAACAAGAAGCGGATTCTCGCTGTCACCGAATTTCTTACCGGTAATCTCTTCCATCTTTACAATGTACTCATTAATCTGAGCCTGAATCTCATCATTGATCTCTCTTCCATCTTCATAATACTGTGTACAAGCTTCTGTTGTAATCGTAAATCCCTGCGGTACCGGGAGTCCAAGACTTGTCATCTCTGCAAGGTTGGCGCCTTTACCCCCAAGAAGTTCACGCATATTTGCGTTACCTTCACTAAACAAATAAACCCATTTTGCCATTTTATCATGACCTCCTAAAAAATATTTTCTAAGTCGCGCCTATATTTTACTATTTTTGCCAGTGTTCGTCAAGACAACCTCAACTTATTTCTCCAGAAATGCCTTGTATCCTTTATATGCCTCATATACATCTGCCTTACTCGTTGCTTCCCATGGCGCATGCATACTGAGAACCGCCACGCCGCTGTCAATCACATTCATCCCATAATTTGCCATAATGTATGCAATCGTTCCGCCGCCGCCGGCGTCCACTTTTCCAAGCTCGGCAAACTGATAAGCCACATTTCCCCCGTCCATTACCTGACGGATCTTTGCAAGATACTCGGCATTCGCATCATTTGATCCGCTCTTTCCACGACTCCCCGTAAATTTATTAAATACCAGGCCTTTTGCAAAAAATGCGGCGCTTCTTTTTTCAAATGCTTCTGCATACATCGGATCGTAAGCTGCACTTACATCAGAAGACAGCATATCTGAATTCTGGAGCGCCCTTCTCACTTTCAGTTCAGACTCCTCTCCGGTAAGCGCCATCAGTTCAGCTACTACATTTTCAAAAAACCGGGAATGCATTCCGGTTGCACCGACGCTTCCAATCTCTTCCTTATCTACCAGAATACATGCAGCGGTTCTTTTTGGATTTTCCACGTCCAGCATGGCAAAAAGGGAAGTAAACGCACATACTCTGTCATCCTGACCATAAGAAAGAATCATGCTCTTATCCAGACCCAGATCTCTTGCTTTTCCAGCCGGGACAATTTCCAGCTCCGCCGAAACAAAATCTTCTTCCTCTATATCGTAATATTCTTTCAAAAGACGAAGAATATTTGCTTTTACCAGTTCTTTTTCTTTTGTTTCTTCCTCTGTCTCTTCCATATATGGACGGCTGCCGAATAACAGATCCAGCTTCTCGCCTTCAATGACAAGACTCGCCTTTTTCTCCATCTGCTTCGAAGCGAGATGGACCAGAAGATCTGTCACCACAAATACAGGTTCTTCTTCCTTTTCCCCGATTTTTACTTCTACAACCGTACCGTCCTTCTTCGCAACAACGCCATGAAGAGCGAGTGGAATTGTTACCCACTGGTACTTTTTGATTCCTCCGTAATAATGTGTGTCAAGGTAAACCAGTTCCTCGTTTTCATAAAGCGGATTCTGCTTCACGTCAATACGCGGTGAATCAATATGGGCTCCCAGAATATTCATACCCGCTTCAAGAGGTTCCTCACCCATCTGGAACATTACAATGCTTTTATCCATACATACTGCATAGATTTTATCACCGGCGTTTATCTTTTTCAAAGATTTTTTTATATCCTCAAGATTTTTATAACCGGCGGCTTCTATCATCTTTACCGTAAGCCGGATACATTCTCTTTCTGTTTTTCCTTCATCCAGACAGTATTTATACTTATCATTGATTTTTTCCAGCTCCTTAAGCGCCGCACTGTCATAAGATTTCCATACATTTTCTCTATCCATAAGATCGTCTCCTTCTGCTATATATGTTATATCAGTATAAAGTTTTCACTACCTTAGTATAACACATACTAAGGACGTAGTATTCTTTCATTTTACTACGTCCCCGGTTATTATTTCATATCTGTCAGATTTTTACCATTCAAATTTTTTCTCAAAATATGCAGGCAGATCTTCTATCTTGATTCTTTCCTGCTCCATCGTATCACGGTCTCGAACGGTTACCGCACCGTCTTCCCCGGAATCGAAATCATAAGTTACGCAGAAAGGAGTTCCGATTTCATCCTGACGGCGGTAACGTTTTCCGATATTGCCACGATCGTCAAATTCACAATTGTATTTCTTTGAAAGCTGTGCATATACCTTCCGGGCGCCTTCATTCAATTTCTTTGAAAGCGGAAGCACACCAATCTTAACCGGAGCAAGTGCAGGATGGAAATGGAGAACTGTTCTTACATCTCCGCCCTCCAGTTCTTCTTCGTCATATGCGCTGCACAGGAACGCAAGTACCATACGGTCTGCTCCAAGTGAAGGCTCAATAACATATGGTATGTATTTTTCTTTCTTTTCGTCATCAAAGTAACTCAGATCCTGCTTGGACACATTCATATGCTGCGTCAGATCGTAATTCGTTCTGTCTGCAATTCCCCACAGCTCGCCCCATCCGAACGGGAATAAGAATTCCACATCAGTTGTTGCCTTGCTGTAAAAAGAAAGTTCTTCTTTATCATGATCACGGTAGCGGACTTCTTCATCCTTCAGGCCAAGTGTATGCAGCCAGTCAAGGCAAAACTGTTTCCAGTATGCAAACCATTCCAGATCTGTGTCCGGCTCACAGAAGAATTCCAGCTCCATCTGTTCGAATTCCCTTGTACGGAACGTAAAGTTACCCGGTGTAATTTCATTACGGAAGGATTTACCAATCTGGCAGATTCCAAATGGAATTTTCTTTCTTGAAGTACGCTGAACATTTTTAAAGTTTACAAAAATCCCCTGCGCTGTCTCCGGTCTTAAATAAACTGTATTCTTTGCATCTTCGGTAACACCCTGGAATGTCTTGAACATCAGGTTAAATTCACGGATCTCTGTAAAGTTATGTTTCCCACATGTCGGGCATGGAATCTCATGCTCTTTTATAAAAGCTTCCATCTGCTCATGGCTCCAGCCGTCAATGCTTTCCCCGATATCTATCCCATTTTCTTTTGCATAATCTTCAATCAGCTTGTCTGCACGGAAGCGTTCATGACATTCTTTACAATCCATCAGAGGGTCGCTGAATCCGCCAAGATGTCCGCTGGCAATCCATGTCTGAGGATTCATCAGAATCGCACAATCCACACCGACATTATATGGAGACTCCTGTACGAATTTCTGCCACCATGCCTTCTTT
>DKYD01000059.1 GCA_002492335.1 Lachnospiraceae bacterium UBA7109 | reverse complement strand
TCCGTATGGCATCTTTTGACCCCGACATCAATATAAGAGAGAATAAACATCCTCTCGAAAATTTTTTATTATATAAAAAACAAAATCTCCTATATAATAAAAAATCCCCATCCCTATAATTATAGGGACGAGGTTATCACCCGCGGTACCACCCTGATTCCCGCACCAATTTATCTTAATCTATGTGGGCACTCATGTCTGCGTAACGTGCACATACGACATCTCTTACTATCTGTTCGGAAATGCAGCTCGCGTGGGAAATTCAATTGCCATCTGAACCTGAGGAAACTTACAGCCGGGGATTTCCTCTCTCTGTCGGAAAATGACTCTCTACTTACACGGTCATTGCTTTTATTTATTCACTTATTCCTAACCATTCTAACACAATCAGATTCCTTGTCAAGTATAAAAATCCCACACGACAGGGTTATTTCACAAAGCTTCCAAACGGACATCTTGAAAAAGCAAAGCACTTCTTATAAAACTTAGCTACTCAATCGTTGAACCTTTTGAAACATTTATCTCAATATTTCTAACACCTGCTCCTCTGTCACACCACATTCTTCTGCAATTTTCTCTGCCTGAACGCCTTCTGACGCAAGCCTGAAAACTTTCTTTGCAAGAAGGATTCCTTTTGTTCGTCCTGTTCTTTCCCCTTCCTCTCTTCCTTGTTTTATTCCCTCTTCTCTTCCTTCTTCACGCTCATAGTACTTCTCTTCCCATGCCTGCATATACTTCACTCCCACTTCTTCGCTCGCTTTCACCTTACGTACCCGGCTATGTATACGCTGAATCCGTTCACTTCCTGAATTCTCTGCTGCCACATCAGTTGTATGCTCTACATAATGCAGAAAATTCACCAGTTCTTCTGACACTTCACCATCATTCTTTCCTTTGGTGTTCAGGAAAACCCTTACCGCCTTATCCTCCAGCACGCACTCCGGTTCTTCCTTGCATCTTGCTTCAAACGTATACTGATATCTTCCATAACCAAACAAATCAAAGGTGGTAATCAGAATAATATACGTTGTATTCAGCAGATTATAATCCGGTATCCCCGGCTCCAGCAGGTTCGTATCCAGCAATGCCTGATAATACCGGCTTCTCTTTGCCAGGTCATCTCTCTTTTTATCCTGCATCTCCGTATTATAGATCGTCTGCTCTTCATCCATGGAAAAGACGTCCATCCGAATAGAACGAACCTGCGGCGACACTCTCAATTCCTTTTCCGTCTCGTTCTTCGTAAGCAATGGAATCTCCCGACTGAATATAATACTGAGTATATCCTGATGTACCTGCAAGTCCTCCACTACTTCATCAAACAAAAAACGGTCTGTAAGATGAGCGCATCATGCTTGCATGAATGAGCGCATCTTATGGGGCATGAGCGGAACGCCCGTTTATGAGCAAAAATAGCTGCGTAGCAGCGAAGAAGCACCGCAGGTGCGTTTTGCGAATGGCGTGGGCTGAACTGTATGATTTGCTTAATATGCTAACACATTGTAGTTGTCTTGACAAGTATAATCTGAAAACACCTCATAACTACGCTCATAGCTATTCCATATAATCATAAAGGGCTTCCGAAAAATTTCGAAAGCCCATATGATCACTCATATACTACTCATTATAGTATGCCTGTTTTCTCTCACTTTTACTTACGGAATGTCACTCCGTTTACAACAATCTCTTTTATCTCATCCGTATCCACCAGTCGGTCAAACGCCACTTTATACCATGTATCTATTCCGCACACATAACCGCTGCTCTCAATATGATTCTCTTTGTCCGCAACAATATAACTGCTTCCATCTTTGTATTTTATCTCTATCCTTTCCAGATAATATGGATCCTGTGCCTCTGTTTGAGAAAGTCCCATTCCTTTTGCCATATCTACCCTGAGAGAAATTGGTGAATATTCCAGATATCCCTGTTCTCCCATATCAATCCTCTGAACCGGAATCTGTCCCTTTACTCCCAACTCCAGAGTCTCGGTCCGTATATCAGAATCTTCCTTCAGATCTTTACGAACAACCGGATAGTTATCAATAATCAGCTGCGGTACATCTGCATCAGAAAGTGTTTCTTCCCAGAGGATATAACTATAGCAGTACCATTTTTCATCCGTACTCTTTTGTGTATCAACATAAATATTTTCATAACCTGCGATGCCTGCTTTACTTTCCACATGGAAATAAAAATCTGAATTTTCAGTAAAATATGCACCTTTCGTACGGTTTGTTTCATTATCTCCAGCCAGCGCGGTGACACCGCCCTCTCTTTCTATTGTAAATGACATAAGCATGCCATTTCTGTCATAAGCAACTCCCTCGACACACAGTGTATGCTCCCCCATCTTCTTTACAATCGGTGTATCCATAACATATTTGCCAATCAGTTCTTCTGCTCTTGACTTATCAACCGTAACATATTCATGCGCTGGTAATGTTACTTCTACATTTTGCCCTTTACCATTAGAAATGGTTTGCACACTCGCATCAACCGACTGCTTTGTTCCGTTTCCAAACATATTTTCAAAGAAATCCATTTCTACAGCCGCATAGACGCCTCCGGGAATACCAATACAAAGAACCGCCGCAAGTACAGCTGCTGCATATGAGACTTTTCTGCGCTTCACCGGTCTTTCCACAGTATTCGAATCTTCTCTTACTATATGATAAGTATCACCTATTCTCCTACTTACAATATCTGATATTTCTATCTTTTGTTTTAAAATGTTTTTTATATGTTTTTCATATAACATCATATATTTTCCTCCTTAACAACAGATTGCCTGCTCCAGCTTCTTTCTTCCTCTTCTCAGCCTGCTCTTCACGGTATTTTCATTCAGTTCCAGAATATCCCCTATCTCTCTTGTATTAAATCCTTCTCCATAATACAACAGAAATATGATACGGTCTCCCTCCGGAAGTCCTTCTAAAAGTTCATAAAATTCTCTCATGTTGTCCTCTGGCTCTGCCTCCTGTTCTGGTATACTGCTTACAAATTTTAAACGTCTCTTTTCTTTTAATAAATCATTGCAGTGGTTTATGAGAATTCTGGTTATCCACGTCTTAAAATACGATACCGTTTTCAGCTCTCCTATATGCTCATATGCTGAAAGAATCGTATCCTGCATAACATCTGCAACATCTTCCTCATCTCTAAAATACCCTTTTGCCACTTTATAAAGCGCATTTTTGTACTTTTCTATGAGAGAAATAAACGCTTCTCCATCTCCCTGTTTTGCTCTTTTTACCAAAAACACATCCAATACACCTCACCTCCTTCTCTTATATTTTGCTTTACACTTATTAGACGAATTACATGTCTGTTTTGGTGCAGAAAAATTTAATATTTCATAAGTTTTATAAAAAGGGGCTGTCGCACTAATCACTCAGTGCGACAGCCCCTTTTTGTCACTCATATACTACTCATATTTCTCAACAAATCTCATGATAATCGTTGCACATTCTGCACGTACTGCATCTCCCTGTGGGTCAAGCATCGTCCCGTCCTTTCCGGTAATGATCTCATTTCCGACCGCCCACTTCATCGCATCTGACGCAAAACCGCTTACGGATGCTGCATCTGTAAATCTGCTGAAATCTGCCTGCTTGCTGATATCATATCCTTTATACTTCGCATACCGGTACATCATCACTGCCATCTGCTCCCGGTTAATATTATCTGCCGTTCCAAACAGACCTGTATCATCGTATCCATTTACAATCCCGTTGCTTGCCGCCCACAGAACTGCATCTGTATACCATTCTCCTTTCGGCACATCCTTAAATCTGTCCATATATTCCATCTTTGGTTCACCATTGATACGGTGAAGAATCACTGCAAACTGTGCCCGGGCAAGCGGCTGTCCGGCTCCAAACGTTGTACGGTTTAATCCGGTCATCAGGCTCTTATCATTCACATATTGTACGGAATGATAAAACCAGTCTGTTTCATTTACATCATAAAAAGCAGGATGATTATAATGTACGGTCACCCCTTTTAATTTTTCTGCCGTCTGAGTTGATATGACCTTATTCCATTCCTCTTGTGTTCCCTCAAAATAAATATCTGTCAGATTGCTGCACTCATCCGGAAGCTTGTCATCAATAAACTCCAATCCTTTCAAAAAATACAGTTTCTTGAGTTTCGGGCAATTTGTAAAAGCATCCTCATCTATCTCCGTATGATTTCCCAATACCACTCTTTCCAGATTTACACAATTACGAAATGCACCAACACCAATCACTCCCACACTCTCAAGATTCAGATCTGTCAAGCTCATACAGTCTTCAAAAGCATTATAATCTACCACCGTAATATTTTCTGTATTGATATCATTC
The DNA here is from genome assembly GCA_002492335.1 of Lachnospiraceae bacterium UBA7109. Lineage (GTDB taxonomy): Bacteria > Bacillota > Clostridia > Lachnospirales > Lachnospiraceae > UBA7109. Next base: position 1,577 of record DKYD01000059.1, on the reverse strand, counting down.
AGGGAAGTGCATTTTTTAAACACATCACACTGAATAGATTTTAAATTCGCTGACAGGTATACACGCTTTAGGTTCGGGCAGTTCTCAAAGCACCCACTTCTAACTGTTTCAACACTATCTGGAATCTCCACAGATTCTAAATTATCACTTCCAACGATGAGCTGTCCTTCTCCTGCCGCCTTCATCAGCAAATCTTCAATAAGAGTTACCTTTTTACCTTCGATCTCTGACGGAATGACAAGATTCTTCTCAGAGCCTGTATAATTATAGATCCCTACTGTGTCCCCTGAAAACACAGTATAGATATAGTCTCCATACTCCTTTGCCGATACCTCCAGCGGCTGAAATGCCGAAGTTAACAACAGCGTTGCCAGAAATAATGCCATTCCACATTTTACCTTTTTCATATTTCTTTCCCTCCTGCAAAAATCTTATCATAAGCCAGGACATTTACCTCTGCCCCCAGCAGAACACTATACATACAGAAATACAGCCACAACATAATAAGTACGATCGTTGTCAGGCTTCCATACATACTGCTAAAGCCTTCAAAAATATCCAGATATACAGAAAACACCCAGGAAACAGCCATCCATCCTACTGTCGCAAACACAGCGCCCGGAAGCTGCTTTATCATTTTCACCTTCCGGTTAGGAAGAAACTTATACACAAGCAGCCAGAACAGAACCAGAACCGCCGGTGTAATAATCGTCCTCGCTTCCATCAGGCTATTGGCCACACCTGAAACAATCGGAATATGTCTTTCGATAAATATACTCAGACTATTGCCAAATACGGACAACACCAGAAGCAGTACGATCACAAGTATAAACAGTACTGTATAAAGAGTCGCCCGCAGCCGGAGATACAGATAATTACGTGTCTCCTGGCATTTATACACACAGTTCAGTCCGGTACTTAAGGAAAGCACACCTTTTCCTGCTGACCATAATGCCACTACAACTGTAATCGAAAGAATTCCTACAGAGTGATTATATACCTCATTTATGATAGAAGTCATCGTATCATCAACAGTTGTCGGGAAAACCTGAATGACCGCTGTCATAATGTCTGCCTTTGTAATCGGTGTATATTTTACCATCGTAAGCAGAATCAGGATAATCGGAATCATACAAAGTATAAAAAAATATGCAGACTGCGCTGCATAGGCGCCCACATGATGATTTCCCGTCTCCACAAATATATCTATTATCTCTTTTGTCAGTTTCTTTGCTTTTTTCATGATTTCCCTGCATCCGTCTCCTGCTTCCAGTTGTTCAGATTATTCATTATACCAAATTGGCACATGGAAGTCAAACATCTTCATCCACCTCCTCAGAGATTAAAAATTTCAACCTTTTTTTGAACAATTTTTCACTTTCGGCATATTTACTAATTGGAATGTAGTGGGTATTTTGTAGAATTTAACTATACAGAATGAAATACAGCAGATGTGCTACCCTCACTATACCAGAGTGCGCCCGCCTTGTAAACTCCCTTTTGCTGGAATGGGCGCAGTTTTAAGGCTGCCACTGCTGCCAGCCTCTCAAAGCCGCTGTATCTGATATTAAGCCAGC
>DKYD01000011.1 GCA_002492335.1 Lachnospiraceae bacterium UBA7109 | reverse complement strand
CCGGCATTCCGGCCATCTGATAGAGAAATTCGGCGGCTTCTTTTGCACTGGCAAAGTAACCTGCCGGAATTTCATCGGCAAGCGCTGCGCGTTCCTCCGGGTCGAGACGTACATTCATGGAAGTATCGATAACGCCAAAGGCAGCAGCATTGACCTGAATACCACTTGGAGCCAGCTCTTTTGCCAGTGCTTTGGTGAGTCCGTGGAGACCGGCCTTGGAAGCGGAATAGGCTGCTTCACAGGAGGCGCCGGAGGTTCCCCACATAGAAGATACATTGATAATTTTCCCTGATTTTCTGGAAACCATGTAGGGGATGGCACTGCGGCAGCAGTAGAAGGCAGAGGACAGATTGACAGACAGGATACGATTCCATTCGTCATCTGTCATATCGGTGAGCAGTCCGATGTAGGAAATGCCGGCATTGTTAATGAGTACGTCCAGTCCCTTCCGGGAGTCCTGGATCTGGCTGAAGATTTTTCGAACCTCCACAGGATTCCCTACATCCCCCGGAACGAGCTCGCAGGATCCGGATCCAAGTGTCTGGATCTGATGTGCGGTTTCGGAAAGCGCACGGACAGAATGGGCGGCATTGAGAAATACATGATATCCATGCTCCGCAAAACAGATGGCTGCCGCCCGTCCGATTCCACGGGAAGCTCCGGTAATTAAAATAGTTTTCTGATGCATAATTTCCTCCAGTCATCAATCAGCAGGTATCTTACCTGCGTATTTTGTAATTATAGCATATTTCTTGCCGGGACCGGGAAAAAATGTTATAATTTACAAGAATAGTATTGCTGTGCCGGGACGGCACAGTCAGGTGAAGGAGCAGAAAAATGGACAAGAAGTTTGATGTGAGGGAATATTTGATCATTACAGTAGGTGTTTTGATTACAGCTGCGGCGGTATATTTCTTTATGATTCCCGGAAAAATTGTTGTAGGAAGCCTGTCGGGTCTGGTGCTGGTGTTATCTAACTTTATTCCGCTTCCTATATCTGTAATGACGTTTGTGTTAAATGCAGTACTTCTGATAATTGGTTTCATTTTTATCGGGCGGGAATTCGGTGCGAAAACGATTTATACTTCGATTCTGCTTCCGGCATTCCTGGGAATGTTCGAAATTATATTTCCGAATCAGCCATCCCTGACGGAAGATATCATTCTGGAAACGTTGTGCTATGTACTGGTAGTCAGTGTCGGACTTGCAATGCTGTTTAATGTAAATGCGTCTTCCGGAGGCCTCGACATTATTGCAAAGCTTTTGAATAAATATTTTCACATTGAATTGGGAAAAGCTATGACCATAGCAGGTATGTGCACGGCGATATCTTCTATTTTCGTATATGATAAGAAAACTCTGATTATCAGTATTCTGGCGACCTATTTTAATGGAATAGTGCTGGATCATTTTATCGATGGATTTCATGTCCGAAAACGTGTCTGTATTCTGTCGGAACATTATCCGGAGATTCAGAAGTTCATTATGCAGAAAATGCATCGGGGCGTAACACTTTACCAGGCATGGGGCGGATATGATAATCGGGAAAAGGTGGAGCTTCAGACGATTCTGACACGCCCGGAATATGGAGAACTGATGAATTATATTCATGAAGTAGATCCGAAAGCATTTATTACCGTTTCCATGGTGAGCGAGGTAATCGGCCAGTGGGGCAGAGGAAAAAAGACAAGGAGTTAAGCAGATGATTAACAGAGCCATTGAATTTGCAACCAAAGCCCATGCCGGACAGTTCCGGAAAGGAACCAAGCGGCCGTATATTGTACATCCGATAGAGGTCGGCGATATCGTGTCTTCTATGACGCAGGATGAGGAAATTATCAGTGCGGCGATCCTGCATGACACGATTGAAGACTGTGAAGGAATTACAGAAGAAGTATTACGGCAGGAATTCGGAGAACGGGTCAGCCGGTTTGTGGCAGGAGAGAGTGAAGACAAGTCGAAGACATGGATGGAACGAAAAAGTGCTACGATCGAAAAGATAGGAAAAGCGCCGAGGGAGCTTCAGATGATCGGATTGGCGGATAAGCTTTCTAATATGCGGGATATTGACAGAGACTATCCTATGTATGGAGAGCAGCTTTGGGAACGGTTCCGGATGAAGGATAAGAAGATCATCGGCTGGTATTACAAGGGAATAAGAGATGCTTTGAAGAAGGAGTTCAATGGAGTTCCGGCCTATATGGAATACTGCAGGCTGGTAGAGAAGAACTTTGGAGAGTAAATATGATTTTTGTAATGAAAGTACCAGGCAACTCATAATAAGAAAATTATATCCCCTATAAAGAAAGTGGTATGGTAAACCTGTCTGAAAAAAGCACCGGCGGTTGAAAGCCATTTTCTTTTTTGTTATACTTTATAGGACAGAAGATTGTGGGACTGTACAATACATTTTGACAGGGAGAAAGAACCATGAAAAAAATACTGATGATTGGAACCGGAGGGACGATTGCATCCAGACAGACAGAACAGGGACTGGCGCCGGGGCTTACAACAGAGGATCTGTTGTCCTACATTCCGGAGGTGGTAAAGGTCTGCGAGGTTCATGCAATACAGATCCTGAATGTGGACAGTACGAATATTACACCGGAACACTGGAGACTGATGGTGGAGACAATTGAGCAGAATTATTATAGTTATGACGGGTTTGTGATCTGCCATGGAACGGATACACTTGCGTATACGGCAGCAGCGCTGTCTTATATGATTCAGAATTCTGCAAAACCGATTGTAGTCACCGGAGCGCAGAAACCAATCAACATGGACGTAACGGATGCAAAGACGAATCTGCTGGATAGTTTTATTTATGCGTCAGATGAAGATTCACAGGATGTGAATATTGTATTCGATGGAAAGGTTATTGTTGGCACGAGGGCGAAGAAGGAACGTGCAAAGAGCTATAATGCATTTTCCAGCATCAATTTTCCCTATCCGGCAGTGATACAGGACCATCGGGTGATCCGATACATTCCTACGATATCATATAAAAAGCGCGTACAGTTCTTCCATGAAATGAAGGACAGCATCTGTGTAATGAAGATGATACCGGGAGTCAAACCGGAATTTCTGACATATTTATTTGAAAATTATGACTGTATTGTACTGGAAAGCTTTGGTGTAGGCGGGATTCCGGCCAGTATCGTAGAAGAATTCTACCGCCAGATGAAAGCATGGCAGGAAAAGGGAAAATACGTAGTTATGGCAACACAGGTGGCCAATGAAGGCAGCAACATGGAGGTATATGAGGTAGGTCAGAAGGTGAAGAAGGATTTTAATCTGATTGAAGCATATGACATGACTCTGGAAGCAACGATTACCAAAATGATGTGGCTGATGACGCTTCCGGAAATGGATCATAGAACGATTCAGGAGGCTTTTTACCGGACTGTAAATCATGATATCTTATTTACAAAATAGTAAGAAATGAAATTTCAGGGGCAGACGTGAATTCGTATGAATCACATCTGCCCCTGTTTAGGTCTGTCTGTTTCCTGACTTACTCTCTTAAAAGAATAGAAAATAGGAAGCTGTTACTTACTTTTTTTAACCTGCGGATTATCCTCCACAGTAATGATACCCTTTTTCCAGAGGATACGTGAGGTGATGATTCCGATTGGCAGTGAACCGATGATGAGGAAACCTACCATTCCGAATAAGGAACCGCCGCTTGTAATACGTACAAATAAGGAAATGGCAGAGATAATAACGATAACCGGGAGTACGCCCTTTACGCCGCCCTTTACAACCTTGTCTCCGGAACTTGTGCTGGAGAAAAGACCAAGTGTCATACATCCGAACAGAGCCGGAATGATATAGTTGGAAGCGGTTTTAACCTGTGGGATTTCGAAGAAAAAGCTGATTCTGGTACTTAAAAGTGCTGCAATCGCCAGGATAATAACCGTCATAATAGAGGATACTGCGATTGCAACAGATGCGACAGCATCACCTTCCGGAGTGTTCTGATCTGTATCAGCCAGCTTAATCGCATTGATAGCACAAGGAAGCTTTAAGTTCATAATATTTCCCGTAATAAATCCCAGGTACGCAGAACTTCCCATAATCGGCGTATAACTGATAGCTTCTGAAATCCCTACAGGAATATAGATTAATAATATACTGAAAGTTGCTACATTAAATACTTCTCCAAAGGATGGAATGGCATCAAAGGTTCCCAGTACAACAAAGGGGATTGCAACCATATAAATCAAAGCAATTACAGTTCCGATACGGCCCCAGCTGTGAGACCATTTCTGGAAGGAATCCATAGTTCCGTTATTTTTATTTTTACTCATGATAAAACCCCCTTATGAAAATAATTTAACCCAGAGAAGTGATGACACCATACCGCCGATCATAGAAAATGCCATGATAAAATCATTCAGCCATTTCAATTTGGGCTTTGATGCTAAGATACCAAGTACTACTGCAATAACAAGACCTGTAAGCATAACCAATGCCTGAACCGTGTCGCCGATCAAAAGAACTGGTACATATACAGAGAAAAGACACAGCATGAAAACACCGCTTAAAACGTATTTCCATGTGCTGGCGTTTTCCGTCTTCTGAACACTCATACAGAGCTTTTTACCGAGTGGGATCAATACAAAGAATCCGCTTAGCATTCCGACACTCATAAGAATCATAACAACACCGAATTGCTGTGCACTTGCCTGTTCTAACATCTGAACACTGGACTCGAATCCGATTGCAGATGCAACGCTGCTGGAGATCATGGTTTCATAGGAAAGAGAACCGATTACAGAAAGTCTCCACCATGACCATACGGTTCCCAGAACCGGAATCAGAACAAAAAGTCCTACTACAATAGAAAGACTTGGCACAATAGAAAATACAAGGCTGGATTTGATTACGGTTTTAAGCTTTTCCTTGCTGATCCCCAGCTCCAGACAATGCGCATATGCCTTTTTTAAATACAACAGTGCAAATCCGGCAATATAGAGAAGTCCGACGATGATCATACCTGTTAACAATGGGCTGTTAATAATTTCCTTCATAATTCATCATTCCTTTCGATTGGTAAATCTAAGTTATTTGTGTTCCTCAAGCCAACGCATAGCCGTATAAGCATAAACTGCACTTCCCGGTGCGAGTACCTCTTCATCAAACTTTACTTTGGGATGATGCTGTGGGAAGCAATATCCTTTATCAGGATGTCCGGCTGCAAGTGCCAGCATAATGGAAGGCACTTCCTGACTTACGTATGCGAAATCCTCAGAACCAGAAGTTTTTGGAGCTTTTCCTCCAGCCATGGCAGTAAGCTGTCCCTGGGAAAAGGCTTTCTGAGGTCCTAACATCTCCTGCAGATAACGGACGGTACATGCAGACAGGTCGGCATCGTTTTCAAGTACGGGGCATCCCTTTCCATGAATCACCGTTGCATCTGCCCGGAAAGCTGTTCCGATACTCTTTACAATTTCCTCCATACGTTTTTTGATAAATGCTCTTACATCCTCGTCATAGGTACGGATTGTTCCGCTCATTTCTACAGTGTCCGGAATTACATTAGCTGCAAGTCCTGCATGGATTGTACCGATTGTCAGAACAGCTTCATCCATCAGAGAGAGCTCTCTTGCATGAATCTCCTGGAGTGCAGTAATAATGTGTGCGGCAACCGTCACCGGATCAACTCCTGCATTCGGCATAGAACCGTGGCAGCCTTTGCCTTGAATTTTGATTTCAAAATAATCAGCACCTGGTGCGCTGACGCCGCCGTCACAGACAACAACGGTTCCTGCAGGCAAAGGAAGTCCGGCCATAACATGAATCATAAGAGCTGCATCTACATCAGGATTTTTAAGAACACCGGCGTCGATCATATCCTTGGAGCCTGCAAAAATTTCCTCTGCCGGCTGGAACATCAGCTTTACGGTTCCGTCAATCTCATCTTCGTGATCTTTTAGAAGCCTGGCTGCTCCAAGCAGCATTGTTGCATGCATATCATGTCCGCAGGCATGCATCCTGCCGTTTTCAGCAGCAAAATCAAGACCGGACTGTTCCGCGATGGGAAGCGCATCCATGTCGGCACGGAGCAGGAATACTCTTCCCTTTCTTTTTCCGCCGACGCAGGCAACGAGACCGGCTTTGCCGCATTTGGCGGGAGCATATCCCATTTCGGTCAATTTTGACTTTACAAAGGATAAGGTATCTTCAATTTCAAATCCTGTTCCCGGATGGGAGTGCAGATATCTTCTGTAGGATACGATGGTTTCTTGCATTTTTCTTGATTCTGTTAATAGTTCTTTGGGTGACATTTTGTGCTCCTTTCCAGTAAATGTTGTTAGGCAATTGCGAAACACAGTGATTCTGCACTTGTNNATCATGTCCGCAGGCATGCATTTTTCCGTTGTCAGATGCAAACTCGACGCCGGATTCCTCCTGGATGGGAAGTGCATCCATATCACCCCGGATCAGAAAGACCTTTCCGGGCTTTTTGCCTCCAACAGTTACGGTAAGACCTGCTTTTCCACATTCCTGCGGTTCATAGCCCATTGCCGTTAATTCCTTTCTTACATAAGCAAGCGTCTCGGATAGGTCAAAGCCTGTTTCCGGATGTGCATGAAGATAACGGCGGTCTTTTAAGAGCTTCTCTTCGTACTTGCCGGCTTCTCTCAGTAATTGTTCACTTGTCATAGGTTTTCCCCCTTCTTAAGTTAAGGAATATTTAAAGAATAGTTCTTAAATTGAATTATATACTAATTCTATAAATAAGACAAGTTTATTTATTATATCGAAATAATCTTTGTCTAAAAT
>DKYD01000086.1 GCA_002492335.1 Lachnospiraceae bacterium UBA7109 | reverse complement strand
AGCAGCATTAAAGGGCGAACTGACTGCTGTGATCACATTGTTTGGAGAGACAAGAGAAGTAAAGGTTCCGGTAACGATTGAACCTGCTGTGAATGCAGATGACCCATATGGATACTTGATGGTTCATTTTGTGGAAGATTCCGCAGGATATCAGGAGAAGATTTATCTGGACATTTCCAGAGGAGATAATCCGCAGCAGTGGGATCCGCTGAACGGAAGACAGCCGATTACAGCTTCTAATCTCGGAACGAGTGGATCCAGAGATCCATTTATCACATACAACCCAGAGAATGAGACTTACTACATTATCGCAACGGATCTTCGTGTGTTTGGCGGAGATAATGGCGGCTGGGGTGCATGGCAGGATCATTACAGCACCAAGATGAACGTATGGGAATCAAAGGATCTGATTCACTGGAGTGATGTGCGTCAATATGATGTCGCATTGAATGCAGACGGAGAGAAAGAAGCAGAATACATGGGCATGATGTGGGCGCCGGAGGCAACCTGGGTACCGGATTATTATGGAGAAAATGACGGTGCATTCGTTGTATACTGGTCTTCTATGACTTCTTCCGGTTACAGTAAGATCATGTGGGGAGCTACAAAGGACTTCACACAGGATACTTATAAATTTGGCGGAGTATTCCTTGATCCGGGACATACAGTAATTGATACGACAATTCTTCAGGCAGGAGATAAGACATACCATATTACAAAAGATAATGCAAAAGGTAAGGAACTTTTCATGCAGTCTACAACGGCGAAGAGATGGTGGGAGCCGGGTACGCAGTGGACAACTGTTCAGACAAATATCGGACAGAGCCGATATGGCGCGGTAGAAGGACCGGCTGTATTTGTAGACCACAGCAACGAGAACAGCTTCTATTTGTTTGTAGATGACCTTCCGCAGCCGGGTTATCAGCCGATGTATACAAATGATCCTGATAAAGGATGGGAATATCTCGACAGTGAGAATTATTTCCTGACGTCTATGACAAAGCACGGCGGAGTAATTTCTCTTACAAAAGCGCAGTATGACACACTTAGAGATGCGGATGCGGTTTCTGCAGTCGAAGAGGAACTTGGAACTGTTAAGGTGGAAAAAGGACAGAACGCAGAAGATGTTGTAAAAGCGCTTCCGGAAAAAGCAGAAGTAAATCTTGCATATGGAAGAGGCGTGTCCAGTCTTCCGGTAGAGTGGGATACATCTGCAGTAGATACGACAAAGCCGGGAACATATGAAGTGACAGGTGTGGTACAGTCAATCGGAGCAAATAAGAACCAGTGGGTAGGAAAGAATAATTCCACCAGCTACCTCGCAGAGGATAAGCAGTTATACAGCTCTACAGAGATTACGGTAACAGCAACGGTAGAAGTGACAGAAGAACAGGAACCGCAGCCACAGCCGGAATTACCATATGTGGATGTAGCAAAAGATGCATGGTACTATGATGCAGTGGCATATAACTACTATGCAGAAACGATGACCGGTAAAGATGCGGAACACTTTGCACCTGCAGAGACTCTGGTGAGAGCACAGTTTACAGAAGTGCTGTATAAGATGAATAAAAAACCGAATGTAACATTTGAAACTACATTTCCAGATGTGATGGCAAACGACTGGTTTGCAAACTCTGTACTGTGGGCGTCTGAGAAAAAGATTGTAACGGGTTATACTGGAATAGGAATGTTTGGACCGAATGATAACGTAACTCGTGAGCAGATGGCAACGATGATGTACCGTTATGCAAAAGATTACAAGGGGTACGAGGTAACGGCAGATGGGGATTATAATTCATTCCCGGATGCAGGAAATGTACAGGAATTTGCAAAAGAGGCCATGAAATGGGCGGTAAGCAATGGAATCATTACAGGTAAGACCATCGATGGACAGCTGATGCTTGACCCGCAGGGAAGTGCAGTACGAGCAGAATGTGCCACAATTATCCAGAGATTTATGGAGAAATATGAGAAATAAAGATAATTAAAAAAGTAACAGGGGCGTAGTATTCTAAATTTTACTACGCCCCTTAGTTTTCATTTGTCAGAAGAAGAAAAGGTTTATAATTTAATATTTGCAAGTGCATCTGCAAATGAGGTGTTTACCGCTTCGTTTTTCTGCTTTTTCAAATAGTTCCGGACGTCCTTTTTGGAGACGCCGGCGCCTTCTTTTTCCCGGCGTGCTTTAAAGGCGGACATTTTTTCCTTGTGCCCGCAGGAGCATACGAAGGTCTCTTCATCCCCTTTTTTGATAATTTCCATTTTTTTGTGGCAGTTTGGACAGCGTGCGTTGCTCAGACGTGCAATGGTCTCGCGGTAGCCGCATTCTCTGTCCTGGCAGACGAGAAGACGGGCATTTTTTCCATTCACGGCAAGCATCCGTTTTCCACAGCGGGGACATTTGTTATTCGTAAGGTTATCGTGGCGGAAAGTACCGTCCGCAGTGCGGATTTCGCTGATCAATTCTTTCGTGTATCCTTCTATTTCTCTGATAAAGCCTGACTTTTTACGCTTTCCTTTGGAAATGTCTGCCAACTGCATTTCCCAGGAGGCAGTCAGCTCCGGCTTTTTCAAATCTTCCGGGACAAGTTCAAGCAGCTGCTTTCCTTTAGAGGTGACGAATAGTTCATTCCCCTTCTTTTCAATCAGGAAGGAATGGAACAGCTTTTCAATAATATCAGCTCTGGTGGCAACCGTCCCAAGTCCTCCGGTCTCTCCGAGTGTTTTCCGGGCTCTTGCATCCGAAGACTCCATATATTTTACCGGATTTTCCATGGCGGACAGAAGTGTGGCTTCTGTAAATCTTGCCGGAGGCTTTGTCTTGCCGGAAGTTATCGTCACTGCGTGAATGGGCAGAGATTGTCCTTTTTTCAGCTTGGGCAGCGGCTGGTCGGCAGGCGTGTGCTCCTCGTCCGTATGCTCATCATCCCATGTCTCATATATCTGACGCCATCCGGCGTGGGTTATGATTTTTCCCCTTGCAATAAAGGTCTGCCCGCAGGCAGAGGCCTTCATGGTTGTCTGTTCATATTCGAATGGCGGATAAAGAACACTGATAAATCTTCGTACGACCAGATCATAGATTTTCCTCTCTTCATTTGTCATATGTTCTAACTGTACGTATTCCTCAGTCGGAATAATGGCATGGTGGTCGCTTACTTTTTTGTCATCCACAAAGGATTTGCTTGTGTGAATGGGAGCCTTTAAAAGCGCCGGAATGTATTTTTTATAAGGACCGGTATTACATGCACGAAGCCGTTCTTTGATCGTGGGGACAATATCTGCACCGATGTAACGGGAGTCGGTACGGGGATAAGTCAGTACCTTATGAGTTTCATACAGGCGTTGCATGATATTAAGTGTTTCTTTTGCGGAAAAGCCAAAGCGCCGGTTTGCATCCCGCTGTAATTCTGTTAAATCATAAAGCCCCGGGGAGGGGGTCTTCCTGGCAGCGGTATGAATGTCTTTTACGGAGAGCTCTGCCTTTTTTAATTGTGTCTCCAGATTGGTGAAGAATTCCTTGTCAAAAGAGCTCAGACTGCCGTTTTTTTCATTTTGCCATGTCCATGTTACTGTGGAAGAGGCTGCTTTTACGGTGCATTTTAAGCCATAGTAATCTTTGGGTTTAAAGGCACGGATCTCTTCTTCGCGGCGGGCAATAATGGCAAGAGTCGGTGTCTGGACACGCCCACAGGAAAGCTGGGCGTTGTATTTACAGGTGAGCGCGCGGGTGGCGTTGATTCCAACCAGCCAGTCGGCTTCTGCACGGGCGCCCGCAGCCATATAAAGATCATTATATTGCCTGCCGTCCTTTAAATGTGCGAATCCTTCACGGATTGCTTTGTCTGTTACAGAGGATATCCAGAGTCGTTTGATCGGTTTGTGGCAGCCGGATTTGTCAAGGATCCATCTTGCAACCAGTTCCCCTTCTCTTCCGGCATCGGTGGCAATAATAATCTCGGATACATCCTTCCGGAATAGTTGTGTTTTTACGTGATTATACTGTTTGGAAGTCTGCCTGATGACAACCAGACTCCATTTTTCCGGAATCATGGGAAGACTTGCCATGTTCCATTCTTTGTATTTTTTGTCGTATTCTTCCGGGTCAGCCAAAGTTACAAGATGGCCGAGCGCCCAGGTTACAATATATTGATTTCCTTCGATGGCGCCCGGAAGATTCCTGTGGCATTTTAAAACACGTGCAATGTCACGGGCGACGGAAGGCTTTTCTGCTAAAACAAGTGATTTCATGTAAGTGATTTCCTTTCAATTAATTTATGGAGCAGATGCCGTTTTCAGGCATACTGACGGCTGGAGGATACTACTTTTGAATAGTTATTGTTCTTACCTTTCATGTAAAATCTATTATACAACCTGATACTGGTTTCAAGTCAAGAGTTACATATTATATTGATTGTAATAATTCAGAGTTTACATTCCTCATGTAATCTGGTACAATATAAGCACTCGGCAAGGTATCATATCATAGTTCACGAGCCTGGTTGAGTCAATTTCTGATAATAATAAAATAATTTAAGGACACTTTTTGCCGCCGGGTAAGGAGTTAAGCGTCAGGCTTTCTATCGTTAGGCCTTTGGAGATAGAAGGTTCTGGCGTTATTTTTGTTTAGGAGTAGTGAGATTATGGAACAAAGAGAAAGTTTTCGCGATTTTTTTCAATATACAACTTTAAGTGTGCTGGGTACATTAGGGGTATCCTGTTATATTTTAGCAGATACATTTTTTGTCTCAAAAGGGTTGGGGACAAACGGGCTTGCCGCCTTAAATCTGGCCATTCCTGTTTATAATTTTATTTATGGAACTGGTCTGATGCTTGGAATGGGAGGGGCTACAAGATTTTGTATCTGTAAAAGCCAGGGCAGAAAAGAGGAAGTTAATCAGGTTTACACAAATACGATTTATCTGGTGGTTTTGTTTTCTGTCATATTTGTGTTGGCTGGTCTTTTGTTCGGGGAGAGGTTAACACTTCTTCTGGGGGCGGATAAAAATATCCGGGAGATGACAAATACATACCTGTTTTGGCTGTTTTTGTTTTCTCCTGCGTTTGTTTTAAATTCTGTGCTGCTCTGTTTTGTCAGGAATGATGACAGCCCCCGCCTGGCCATGACAGCAATGATGATAGGAAGCTTTTCAAATATATTATTGGACTATGTTTTCATATTTCCTATGAAAATGGGGATGTTCGGCGCGGTTTTTGCTACCGGACTGTCTCCTGTTATCAGCATTGTAATTATGCTTTCACACTGGATAAAAAGGAAAAATACGTTTCACCTATGCAGGACAAGGATGAAAGCTTATATTGTTTCGCAGGAGCTGTCACTGGGATTTCCTTCTTTCATTGCGCAGCTTTCTTCGGGAATTGTAATGATTATATTCAATGCGCTCATATTGAAATTAGAGGGAAATATGGGCGTTGCCGCTTACGGTGTTATTGCAAATATATCTCTTGTAGTTGTTGCAGTATATACGGGGGTTGCACAGGGAGTACAACCGCTTATCAGCCATTTTTATGGTAAAAATGATAAGAAGCAGGTGAAGGTTATGCTGCGTTATTCCATACAGACAATATTGGTGATTTCGCTTTTGATATATCTTCTCATCGTTATTTTTGCGCAGCCGATCGCCTCTGTCTTTAACAGCGAAAACAACTTGGAATTACAGGGGATTGCAGTAGATGGCCTGAAAATATATTTTACATCATCTGCATTTGTTGGATACAATATTGTCCTGGCAACTTTTTTTACCTCTGTGGAAGAATCACTGTCCGCGCACATCCTTTCTATACTTAGAGGCTTTGTTTTGATTATTCCTGCGGCGTTCCTGTTATCAGCCATATATGGAATGAAAGGCATATGGCTTACCTACCCGATTACGGAAGCTGCAGTCGCTTTGCTGGGGTATATTATTTATAAGATGTCATGGTCAAAAGGTCTGAATCCACATCGTGCTTGCACGAAGGTGGATGAATGACCTGGGGACCCACCCATATGGCATCTTTTGACTCCAATATCTTCATAAGAGTGGATATGGAGGAGATAGCAAAAATATTCGGTACATGTTATGCATATCAATTTGATCTTGCATATGATGATGTTTCTGTGGCGGACTGGTTTTATCCTTATGTATATACTATGCATAAGCGTGATATTATGACTGGATTAGATAGTCAAACTTTTGCTCCGAGTGCTCCTCTTGCCCGCGCTCAGTTCATGGTAATCCTGCACCGTATGGAAGGAGAACCGGAAGCGACAATGTTTCCAAAGAATCACTGGATGGATGTTGACGACGACTGGTATATAAATGCGATATACTGGGGATTCCAGAATAAAATTATGACAGGTTATTCAAATTCTGACTATTGGGGAACAGTTGATAGCATTACCCGCGAACAACTGGCAACTGTCATGTATCGCTATGCAGATTATAAAGAATATGATACAACAAAGAGAGCAGAACTTGACCAGTTTGAAGACGCAGCGTCTGTAAGTGATTTTGCAAAGGACGCCGTGCAGTGGGCAGTTGCAGAAGGAATTATTACCGGTAAGGCTGAAGGAACAAAGCTCGACCCGCAGGGAGATACAGCACGTGCGGAATGTGCTGCGATGATTCAGAGATTTGTTGAAAAATATCAATTATAGAAAATATGGCTGACGGCTGAACATTGTAAAATGTTTTAGCTTGTTTTGTGAGGGGGAGCCGCTTCTATGGCTTTCCCTTTTTCAGCGTTTAATATAGCACATTTAGGCATAGGACACAAGTGATTTTTATTTACTTTATCATGATATTGTAACAGTTCAGCTCACGCCATTCGCAAAGACGTCTGCGACGCTTTCTCGCTGCTAACGCAGCTAACTTTGCTCATAAAAAGGCGTTCTGCTCATGACCTGCATCATG
>DKYD01000104.1:27748-80941 GCA_002492335.1 Lachnospiraceae bacterium UBA7109 | reverse complement strand
ATTACTTAGTGCGACAGCCCCTTTTTTTAAATGGTTTTGCAAAATGTAGCAGTATCCCACCTTTTAAAATAGAAAAGGGTATGCTATAATGGCTACATGACGAAAAAGACAAGAAGGAGTTATTGGTATGGATTTGATTAGGATTAAAGACTTATACAGACACAAAGAGGATTATCTTGATAAAGAAATTACTGTTGGAGGGTGGGTCCGCAGTATTCGCGGCTCCAAATCATTTGGTTTTATTGTTGTAAATGACGGTACTTTTTTTGAACCGCTTCAGGTTGTATACCATGACAAGATGGATAATTTTGATGAGATATCCCGGTTAAATGTAGGCGCGGCAATTATTATAAAAGGTATGCTTGTTGCAACGCCGCAGGCAAAGCAACCATTTGAGATACAGGCGGATGAGGTTGTGGTTGAGGGGGCTTCCGCACCGGATTATCCGCTTCAGAAGAAGCGCCACAGTTTTGAATATCTGCGCACGATCGCACATCTGCGTCCGAGGACTAATACCTTCCAGGCGGTATTCCGTGTGCGTTCTCTGACGGCATATGCGCTTCACAAATTCTTTCAGGAGAGAGGCTTTGTATATGTGCACACACCGATTATCACAGGAAGTGACTGTGAGGGTGCGGGGGAAATGTTCCGTGTAACGACAATGAACCCGGCGGATATTCCACTTACAGAAGATGGGGAAGTTGACTATTCCAAAGACTTCTTTGGCAAGGAGACAAGCCTTACGGTAAGCGGACAGCTGAATGCGGAGACTTATGCGCAGGCATTTAAAGACGTCTATACGTTTGGACCGACTTTCCGTGCAGAGAATTCCAATACGACGAGACATGCGGCGGAGTTCTGGATGATTGAGCCGGAGATGGCATTTGCAGATCTGGAAGATGATATGGATCTTGCAGAAGCTATGTTAAAATATGTGATCAACTATGTGCTGGAGAATGCTCCGGAAGAGATGCACTTTTTTAATTCCTTTGTGGACAAGGGACTTCTTGACAGACTGAATAATGTAGTGTCATCTGAATTTGCAAGAGTGACTTATACAGAGGCAGTGGAGCTTCTGGAGAAGAATAATGATAACTTTGAGTATAAGGTATCCTGGGGTACAGACTTGCAGACAGAGCATGAGAGATATCTGACAGAGCAGATTTATAAACGTCCGGTATTTGTAACAGATTACCCGAAAGAAATAAAAGCGTTTTATATGAAACAAAATGATGACGGAAAGACGGTTGCGGCAGTAGACTGTCTTGTTCCGGGAATTGGTGAGATTATCGGCGGAAGCCAGAGAGAGGATAATTTTGAAAAACTGGCGGCGAGAATGAAGGAACTGGGATTAAAGGAAGAAGATTACAGCTTCTATATGGATCTCAGAAAATACGGCTCTACGAGACATTCCGGGTTTGGCCTGGGATTCGAAAGATGCATTATGTATCTTACAGGAATGGGCAACATCCGAGATGTGCTGCCTTTCCCAAGAACTGTAAATAACTGTGAATTGTAAGAGCAGGAGAAAAGAGAAGGAGTTCTATGAATATTTTAGTTGTTGATGATGAGAAGGAAATTGCAGATGTCGTTGAGCTGTATCTTCAAAATGATCAATATCATGTATTTAAATTTTATACCGGAGAAGAAGCGCTTGCATGTATCGAGAACACGAAGATCGATCTGGCGCTTTTGGATATTATGCTTCCTGATGTAGACGGATTTCATATATTGAAGCGTATCCGGGAAAAATATACATTTCCGGTGATTATGCTGACGGCAAAGACGGAATATATCGATAAGATTACAGGACTTACACTGGGAGCGGATGATTACATTCCCAAACCGTTTAATCCTCTGGAGCTTATGGCCCGGGTAAAGGCACAGCTCAGGCGGTATACACAGTATAATGAAAATACAAAAGAAGAAGGCGATATTATTGACTTTGGCGGGCTGTTTCTCAACCGGAGTTCGCATGAATGTGTTTACAATGAGGTTCCGCTGACACTAACGCCGATTGAATTTGAAATCTTGTGGCTGCTGTGTGAAAACAGGGGAAAGGTTATGAGTTCAGAAGAGCTGTTTGAGCAGGTATGGAATGAGAAATACTACAAAAACAGCAATAATACAGTTATGGTACATATCCGCCATCTCCGTGAGAAGATGAGTATTCCTACAGGTAAATCTGATTTTATTAAGACGGTATGGGGAGTAGGTTATAAGGTTGAAGAATAATTATCGTAAACTAAAATTCAGCATTTTACTGCAGACAGTGCTGGTGACGGCGCTTACGGTACTTGTCGGCGGTTTTTTGCTGAATTATGTTATTGATGGGATATATAATGACAGTTTCGCAAAGACATTTGTAGATGTACTGAAAGAGTTTCACGTGGAAGAGGAACGGGCGATCGAGCTTTACTGGAGGATTCTGGGTGATAATAAAGATTTTTATATTATTGTCGGCTTCCTTCTTTTATTTGCATTGTTTTTCTATGTGGCGCTGTCAAAAATGACAAAGTATCTGGATGATCTGGAAGAGGGAATTGAGAATATTGTCTCGGAATCAACAGAGCCGATTCATCTGATCACGGAATTGAAGCCCTTTGAAATTCGTTTGAATGAGATTAAGGCGACTTTGAAACGGCAGGAAATACAGTCGGCGGAAAGTGAAAAGAAGAAGAATGATCTGGTGCTTTTTCTTGCCCATGATTTAAAAACACCGCTTACTTCTATTGTGGCATACTTAAGTATGCTGGACGGTCATCCGGATATGCCGGAGGAGGAACGGGAAAAGTATACCCATATTGCGCTGGAGAAATCACTTCGTCTGGGGGAGCTTATTAACGAATTTTTTGATATCACCCGTTATAATCTTCAGAATATAGAGCTGAGTCCGGTGGAGATTAACCTTTCTATGATGCTGGAGCAGATTGCGGACGAGCTGTACGGTGTGCTGCAGGAAAAGAAGCTGTCTTGTAAAGTGGATGTGGAGGAAAATCTGGTTGTTTATGGAGACCCGGATAAGCTTGCCAGGGTATTTGATAATATTTTGCGGAATGCGATCGCGTATTGTTATGAAAATACAAGGATTGAGATAGCGGCGCGGATGAAACGGGACGGCGTAGAGATTACATTTACCAATGAAGGAAATAAAATTCCGGGAGATATGCTTCAGACGATATTTGAAAAATTTTACCGGGTAGATAATTCAAGGTCCAGCGGAACAGGAGGGGCCGGTCTGGGGCTTGCCATTGCAAAGGTAATTGTGGAGAAGCATGGTGGGAAGATCCGGGCAAAGAGTGACGAGCGAAAGACGCAGTTTATCGTATTGCTGCCGTCAAAGGAGAAGGAAAAGGAAGCAGAAGATGAAATTCATACACATCGCAGACGTTCATTTGGGGGCAGAACCGCAAATTGGAAGCGTACACAGGGAAAAACGGGCAAAAGAAATATGGAGCAGTCTCGAAAAGGTCATCAGGATCTGTGAGGCACAGCGGATAGATTTGCTGCTGATTGCAGGAGATCTGTTTCACAGGCAGCCGCTGAAGAGGGAATTAAAGGAGCTGAATTATTTATTTTCGTCTCTTTCTCATACACAGGTAGTGATGATTGCAGGAAATCATGATTATGTGGGGAAGGATTCTTATTACAGAACCTTTGTGTGGGCAGATCATGTACACATGCTTCTATCCGGGGAGATTTCCTGTGTGGAATTCCCGGAGTATTCTCTCGCGGTCTACGGACTCAGCTATTATACAAGGGAGATTACGGAGGAGCTTTATGCACGGGCATTTCCACAGAGACGGCAGGCTTATGAGATTCTCCTTGCCCACGGTGGTGACGAGAAGCATATTCCGATGAAGAAGGAGGATCTGCTTGGTCTGGGATATGATTATATTGCCCTTGGACATATTCACAAGCCGCAGCAGATCTGTCCGGGGAAGATTGCATATGCCGGGGCGCTGGAGCCGATCGACAAAAATGATACAGGTATCCATGGGTATATATCAGGTGAGCTGACGACAAAGGGCTGCCGGACGAAATTTGTTCCTGCCGCATCAAGGGAATATGTGCACATGGAGGTTCCTGTCCGGGCGGATATGACAGGACATGCGGTGAGGACTCTGATACGGGAAAAGATTGCCGAAAAGGGAGAGGAACATATTTATAAAATCATCCTTACAGGAGAAAGAGATGCGGATATTCTTTTTGATGTAAATGACAGGGATGATCTGGGAAATGTGATAGAGATTGTGGATGATACCGTACCGTCTTATCAGTTTGAAAAACTGAAGAAACAAAATCGTGACAATCTTCTTTCACAGTTTATTGAAAGCTTTGAGGGAAATGAAGAGGGAAGTATAGAACATCGTGCATTATGCGAAGGCGTCCATGCATTGATGGAGACAAGAAGAGGATAGTATGAAGATTTGTAGTTTACTGCTTGGTAGTTTTGGGAAATTTCTAAATAAAAAGATTACGCTTTCGGAGGGAATCAATCTTCTGTACGGTGAAAATGAATCCGGAAAGTCGACGATCCATATGTTCATAAGAGCGATGCTGTTTGGTATGGAGCGCGGCCGGGGACGTGCTGCAATAAATGATACATTTTCTATGTATGAACCGTGGGAGAATCCGAATTTTTATTCGGGGAAAATGAGAATCGAGGCAGGAGGAAAGCATTTTTTTATCGAGCGTAATTTTGATAAGTATACAAAGAAAACGACAATTGTCTGTGAAGAAGACGGTGAGGAGCTTTCGGCAGAAGACGGAGATCTTGAGATGCTTCTTAATGGGCTTACCCCGTCCGTCTATGACAATACTGTTTCGATTGCTCAGCTGAAGGCGGCTCCTGGTGGTTCCCTGGCTTCGGAGCTGGAGAATTATGCGAATAGTTACTATGCTTCAGGGGATGACAGTCTGGATATTGATGCGGCGGTATCTGTGCTGAAAGGAAAGAAAAAGGAAGTGGAGAAAGCGGCGCAGGCCTGTGTGTCCGAAAAAAAGACGCAGCGGGACAGGCTGGAACAGGAGGCTTCTTATATATGGCGTGATATTCACCGCATTACAGAGGAACAGGAAAAACTGAAAGAAGAGATTGCAGACAGGAGGAAACGGGAAGAAGAAATTGGGGAAAATCCGGAACAGAAGCAGCGGGTGATTGATGAAATCCGTCCGGAAAAATGGAGGATACATCCGTTAGAAATACTAATTTTTCTACTGATTCTTGTCGGAGCTTTTGCAGTTATTCCGAGACCATGGAATTTCCTTGTTACGATTGTTTTGTTTCTGAGCTTTCTTATCTATGTGTGGAACCGTATGAAGGTCGGGAAAAAGCAGGAAAAGACTGAGCCTGAACGTATTCTGGAGGAAATTACACCGACAGAAGAAAAGATATCTCTCGAGCGGCTTATCTGGGCATGGGAGCGGGGAGAAGAAGAACGCAAAGGTAAGCAGGTTCGATATGAAAATATCCAGGAGGAGCTGATGGAGCTTGATGAAGTGTCCGATACATATCTGGAATATGACCGGCAGAAGGCCGCGATTCAGATGGCGATTGACAGAATTCAGACATTATCGGAACATTTGCAGAAGAAACTCCGGGTAGATCTGAATGCAAGGGCTTCAGAAATTATAGGGGATATTACCGGTGGGAAATACAACCGGCTTGTGATAGAGGATGGACTGACGCCTTATTTATTGTCGGAAGGACGCAGGATTTCTATCCGGCAGGTGAGCAGAGGAAGTGTTGAGCAGGTTTATTTTGCTCTCCGTATGGCGGTAGGAGAGATGATGGGTGAAGAATTTCCGGTTATTCTGGATGATACGTTCGCGTATTACGACGATGTGCGTCTGGAGCAGACGCTTGAGTGGCTTTACAGAAATAAGAGGCAGGTGCTTCTCTTTACCTGCCAGAAGCGGGAAGAAGAAATGCTTAAGAATCTGGGGATTCCTTATGGAAAGACAGAATTAAGCAGCTGGCGGCTGCTGTCTGGAAATGCCGTCGACAGTCAGAGTGTGTAAAATTTTAGTTTAACAGTAAAAGAATCTGAGTTCCTGCTGACAGCCATTTCTCCGCCAAGCAGATATAACATTTTCTGTACATTTTTGAGACCGATATTGTTGCTGAGGGTTTGGGCATTTTCATTTTTAATTGTGTTTGATATTGTTACAGTTAAAGTTCCTTTATGAAATGTACCGGATATGAGTACCTGCTTTTTTTTATCACCGTATTTTAAAATATTGGAAAAAAGATTTGTGAAAATGCGTTTCAGCATTATTTTATCACTTTTTAATACGCAGGAGCTTTCAGACATAGAGAATGCAGGATGAAAGCCGGCAAGCCTGATAAAGTCGCAGTTTTCATGCAGCGTTTGCCGGATAAAATTGGTAGAAATCCAGATGAGTTCCGGTGTTTCGTTTTCTTCGGAGACAAGGGAGTATTCAAACATCCGGTCGGTAAGTTCTTTGATATCTTCTGTTTTCTGAAGACATTTTTCCAGATATTCTTCTTGCCTGTCAGGAGTTCGTCTGTGTTTCAATACTTCCAGATATCCCGTTAAAATCGTGAGTGGAGTGCGCAGATCATGGGATAAGGCAGTAATCAGATCCTGATTGGCTTTTCGGCTTTCCTGTTCTTTTATAATATTTTCGTTCAGCGTTTCTCTCAGGTGATTTAGCTGCTGAGACAGAATGCCGATTTCATCTTCCCCAAGATCGGGCAGAGGGTGTGTCAAATCACCGGACGCCATGGTGAGAACTTCTTTCTCAAGCGTTACAATAGACTTTATTTTTCTGCTGATGAAAAATAAAACAATCAGGAAAAAGAGAAGCAGAGAGAGGAAGAGGCAGCCGCATAAATAAGGATACAGGAATAAAGAACGGTGATAGTTGATCATCATAACCATCGCTGTACCATTATGAAAGTCCAGTGGGAAAAAGCGCATATATTCGCCTTCTCCATCAGTCAGTCGGTATCCAATAGCAAAAAAACGGGGAAACAGATCTTTTTCTTTCATAACAGAAGCATATTCTCCTGCTAAGTACAGGCCGCTTTTGCTGTCATAAAGATAGATGGAGGTATATTCGTCCGCCAGGTTAAAGAGCGGCTTCAGAAGGGCGGCAGCTTCGGTGTCGTTCTCATTTTCAGGAAGATCCAGTTCCTTTGCTTTTTCATAAAATTTATTCAGGAAAACAAGGTTGTCTAACTGTGTATGATAAAAATCTGTGCCCATAAGCTTTGAGGAAATGGGCCATTTATTCAGCCAGAGAAGTTCAAATAATAAAAATGCGAGTAACCCTGCACATACAATCAGAAGAGCGAATTGATTACGGATTTTCATGGATTTTATTTTTATGGATATTTTTTTAATCACAGCGGTACCCCTTTCCCCAGACAGTTTTTATAATGACAGGATTTTTTGGGTCTTCTTCTATTTTCAGGCGCAAGTTGCGGATGTGGACGGTTACCGTGTTGTTTGCACCGTAATAGTAAGGTTCGCCCCATACTGCTTCATAGAGCCGCTGGGTGGAGAAAATCTGCCGGCGGTTTTTTATCAGGAGAAGAAGTATGGTATATTCGATATAGGTGAGATCGAGAGCTTTCTCATTTATTCGGACAATTTCCTGAGCTTCGTCAATTTCCAGATGATGATAGCGAAACTTTCCCCTGAGAGGAATATGCATACTGTTTTCAGAGTTTTTGGCTTCGGCATTATCTTTCCCCTTATAGATCTGATATCTTCGAATCAGCGCCTTGCTTCGGCTGATTAATTCATTATAAGAGAAGGGTTTGCTCAGATAGTCGTCCCCTCCGCTGGAAAATCCCAGAGTTTTGTCACTGTCTTTTGTACGGGCGGTTAAAAAAAGAATGGGTGCGTTGCTTGCTTTTCTTATTTCCAGACAGGTCTGGTATCCGTTCAGCCCCGGCATCATGACATCAAGGATAATTAAGTCAAAATGTTCGACTTTTATTATTTCTAATGCTTCCCGGCCGTTTCCGGCTTCTGTAATAAGAAAACTTTCTCCTTCCAGTAATATGCGTATAATTTCCCGGATTTCCTGATTGTCATCGACAATAAGGATGTGTGAATGTTCTGTCATTTATGGAATGGTTCCTTTCGCTATCCGTTAGTTTCGGTTATTATCTTGTGAGCGGCCCAATAAATGAGCTCCGTTTTGTGTCTGTTTTCCTTTATCTCATATTATAACGTATTTTTAGAAAAGATAAGGATATGTTAATAATTCTTAAGAATTAATTAGCCGGTTTCTTAAGAACTGTCGATTAAAATATGGATACAAAGGAAAAAATAGACAGAAAGGGCAAAGCGGAGGTGTGACAGATGAACAAAATAAGTGTTGTAGTTCCCTGCTTTAATGAGGAGGAGGCACTTCCTGTATATTACCGGGAAATGTGTAAGATTATGAAGCAGATGCCGGAGGTGGAATTTGAGCTTTTATTTATAGATGACGGTTCTTCAGACCGGACACTTGAAATCTTAAAGGGATTTCATGAAACAGATGCCAGGTGTGAATATTTTTCTTTTTCCAGAAACTTTGGGAAGGAAGCGGCTATTTATGCAGGTCTCCAGAATGCGGCCGGGGATTATGTGGCAACTATGGATGTGGATATGCAGGATCCTCCGGGACTTTTGCCGGAAATGTACAGACTTTTGACGGAGGAAGATTATGACAGCGTGGCAACGAGACGTTCCACCAGAGCCGGAGAACCAAAGCTGCGTTCCTTTCTGTCTGAAAATTTTTATAAGTTTATAAACCGGATATCGAAGACAGAGATTGTGAACGGAGCCAGGGATTATCGGCTTATGAAGCGGAAAATGGTAAATGCAGTGCTGGAAATGAGTGAGTATAACCGTTTTTCGAAGGGGATTTTCGAGTGGGTAGGCTTTCGGACAAAATGGCTGGAGTTTCAGAATATAGAGCGTTCGGCAGGTCAGACAAAATGGTCGGTGAAGAAATTATTTCTATATTCGCTGGAAGGAATTACCGGTTTCTCCGTAGCGCCTTTGTCTCTTGCGGCTGTTGTCGGCGTCGGGTTTTGCCTGCTTGCATTTTTTATTATTCTCTTTGTTATCGTCCGGAAGCTCATCTGGGGAGACCCGGTATCCGGATGGCCGTCTCTGGTATGTATTATATTTTTTGTGAGTGGTATCCAGCTCTTTTGTACAGGCATAGTAGGACAATATTTGTCCAAAACTTACCTTGAGACAAAACACAGGCCAATCTTTATACTGAAAGATTCCAGTGAAGATGAGGAAGGGAAATGATATGAAAAAGTTTCTCTGTAAATATCAAAGATATTTTCCTTATTTTGTTTTAATCATGTTTACGATTTTCTTCTGCCGGGTGTTTATTCCTGACCATAGGATATTTGGTTCTAAGGTGGACTGGATCAGCCAGCACAGTGTGCTGCCGGATTATTTTCGGAGGCTGTTCTATGAGACGGGGGAGTTTTTCCCGGAATTTGCATTTCATATCGGGGGAGGACAGAATATTTACAACTTTGCATATTATGGGCTGTATAGTCCGGTTGTCCTGCTGTCGTATCTGTTTCCTTTTGTGAAAATGTCTGATTATATGATGGCGGCGCAGTTTTTGTGCCTTGCAGCCTCTGTTCTGCTGTTGTATTACTGGCTCGTGAAAAGAGGATTTTTAAAAAGTCTGTCTTTTGGAACAGCGCTTCTGTTTCTTCTTGCGGGGCCAATGATCTATCATTCTTACAATCAGATTATGTTTGTAAATTATATGCCCTTTTTGTGTCTGGGTTTTCTTGGTGTGGACCGTTATTTTGAAAGACACAGAGGGCTTCTTACGGTTAGTGTTTTTCTGATGATTATGACCAGTTTTTATTTTAGTATTGGCGGGATGCTTGTTTTGATCTTGTACGGGATCCACCGTTATCTGGAAATATGTGAAGAGACGAGTCAAAAAGAAACTCTGGGAAAAAGAATTACGAATTTTTTGAAGGAGGGAGTGCGGTTTTCCATTCCTTTTATTACAGCAGTGCTGATGAGCGCTTTTCTGCTTGTCCCGACAGCAATGGCTTTGACCGGAAGAGGAGGCGCGGGTGCAAAGTCCGATATAAGTACACTTTTTGTACCCCGGTTTTCCCTGGATGAATTTTTCTATTCACCTTATGGAATAGGGCTTACGACCCTTGCAGTTACGGCTCTCATCGCCATGTTGTTTTTCAGGAAGCTTCATGAGAGAGTGTTGGCGTGGGGATGCCTGATTCTTCTGACAGTTCCGGTGTTCGTATATCTTCTGAATGGAGGATTGTATATCCGGGATAAGGTGATGATTCCTTTTTTGCCGTTGCTTTGTTATATTCTTGCATATTACCTGCGCGATATGGAGAGGGGAGAAGCAAGACAGGGGGTTTTTGGAGCCCGGGGATGGATGCGTGCAGGAGTGAAGCTGTTGCCATACATAGCAACACTGGCGCTTATCTATGCCGGGCGGAATCAGGGGGACGCAGGACGCTGGTGGAGACTCATTTTTCTCGATGGCCTGTTAATGACGGCAGGTTATATTATATTTCATGCTTCTATAGAAATAAAATACTTTCGGATTTTGCATAAAAAGGCCGTTTTTCTGCTAATTCCTCCGGTTATATTTCTGTCGGGATATGGCTATGTAATGAATACAGAAGCGGACCGGGCGGAGGATCCGGGATTTTATAAAACAGTAACGGATTCGGGTATCGAGAACGAAATCAAACAAATTGCTGACAGGGAAGATGGATTTTACCGGATAGAGCAGTTGGGAACGGATGACGAAAATGCCGCAAATTTAAATCGTATTCATGATACGGGACAATATGTGTCATCTATATATTCGTCCTCTTATAATAAAGAATACTTAGAATTTCGAAGGAGTACCTTTCAGCTTGAACAGCCCTTCCGTAATTTTCTTATGCAGTCTCCGGTACAGAATCCGGTATATCAGAGATTCATGGGAATAAAATACATTTTTTCCGGTGACACGATGTATGTACAGGAAAATGCTCTGCCAATTGCCTATGCGTCAAACCGGACGATATCCGAAGAGGAGTATAAGAAACTGCCATTTCCTTATAATCAGCTTGTACTGCTTGAAGCTTCGGTGACAGATCATGAGACGGATGAAAGGGGTGTGCCCGGGAACAGCCGGGTGGATCCGGTGAAGATAGGGCTTCCGGCGGAAATCGATTCTCGTGAAAATAAAAGCTGTAAAATAAAAATTCCCCGTATGGGAAGCGAAGAACAGCCGGAGATACAGCACAAAGCGACAGACGGCAGCAGGGTGTTGTTTCTGCAGTTTGATGTGGAAAATCAAAAGCCGTCCCGGGATATTGCGGTCTGGGTGGAGGGGATTCGCAATAAACTGGCTTGTAAAAATCATTTTTATTATAACGATAATACGACCTTTACCTATGCAGTGCCCTTGAAAGCCGGTCAGGAGCAGATTGAAATCAAATTTGGAAAGGGCAAATATGAGCTGTCAAATGTAAAAAGTTTTCTTGCAGAGCTTCCGGATTCTGTTTTCTGTCAGTCGGAATTTCAGGTGGATAAGGAGAAGACAAAAGGAAATGTCATTGCAGGAAAAATTTATGTAAAACAACGGGGGCATTTTATTACATCAATTCCGTATGATAAGCATTTTGTTGTATGTATAGATGGAAAGGAAGTACGGAAAGAAAAGGTGAACACAGCATTTCTTGGAGCAGAAATAGAAGCAGGAGGACATCAGGTAGAAATCAGGTATCATGCACCGGGCGCCGGGCCTGGGAAATGGCTGTCGCTTGTCGGGATCGTGATATTTGCCGGGATGTTATGGCATGGGAAAGAGAGAAATCGTGGCTGCAGAGAATAAATACAATTACGAATATTTCCAGAGGCCATGGACATACTATCTATTAATGATTTATATCAGGAGGAAAGTATGCTATGGGCGAAATAAAGACAGATTTATTCCCGGACGCCCTGCGTGCCGGAAAGAAGAGTGGGCAGAAAGAACGGGAACAGCAAAATCCGCACAGAGATTCCCAGAGTAATGCAGTTACTCTGACAGAACCGCTTCCGGAATCATCCAGACCGAGAAAAGACGGTCCGGGTGGAGAATAGCTGCAGAAGCATTGAAAAAATATACGAAAGACTTGTGTAAAGGCCTTAAAGAATCCGGGCAGATTTTTTGCCCGGATTTTTTATATACAATTTTTAAGACGTTGATTTTTTGTTGACAGTCATACATTTCTATACTATACTTTAAGAGTAAAAAAAAATATTAGTAGTAAATATTAAAAATGTGGAGAAAACAATTATGATATCTAAAAAATCAAAGTATTTAACAAACAGTGAAGAAGACTTAATGGAAATATTCTGGGAATGTAAGGAACCTTTGACAAGTGTAGAAATCCTGGACATTTCTGCGGACCGATCCTGGAATGGAAACTATGTACATATCATGCTGCGCTCGCTGCTTAAAAAGGGAATGATAAAGGTATGTGGTACCGTGCAGTGCGGCACGCAGTACGCAAGGCAGTTCACTCCGGCAGTTACGAGAGAGCAGTATGCGGCAAAGCTTGTTATGTCGAAGGGGATAGGGAGCAGTGAGATTGCCGCAGTAACGGTAGCGATGGTGAATGAGGCCGGCGAACAGGACAGTGACGCGCTGGTGGAGCAGTTAGAGGAAATTATAGAAGAGCTAAAGAGTAAAGAATTAAAGGAGTAATAAGTATGCAGATTACAATTTTTTCTTTATTAATGTCAGTGATATGCAGCAGTATAGTGGTGGTATTTAATTATCTCTGCCGGAAAAAACAATTTTTTATCAGACAGATAGGAATTACAAATATATTATTTTTATATCTGGCTTCCGTACTCCGGATGGTGATTCCTTATAAGTTTTCCTTTACCAGAGTGATTCCTCCCAGTGGGGCTTTGAATTATTTTTACAAAGAGTCCTCTGCCGGCAAAACAGGGGCGGCACAGATATCGTCTGTGGCTGTTCTGGCTGCCGTCTGGCTGACGGTGTCTGTGGCGCTGTTAATACGGTTTATTCTCCGGTATCGGAAAGCCTTGAAGGAAGTGGAATCCTATGTTGTATGTGAGGACGAGCAATGCAGGCGGGTTTATAACCGTGTATTGAATAAAAGCAGAAGAGAGCTGTCGGTTACGGTCCGACGCAGCAGTCATGTTGTAATTCCGATGGGGGTCGGTATTTTCCGGAAATCAATTATTCTTCCGGAAGAGACATACAGCGATTCAGAATTGTATTATATTCTTCGTCATGAATATACACATTTTCAGAACCGGGATCTGATCATTAAGATTTTTATACATATTTATGGATGTGTTTTCTGGTGGAATCCGGTGGTGTATCTGCTGAAAAGAGATTTATCCCAGATTTTGGAGATCAAATGTGACCTGGATGTGACAGACAAGCTTGGAAGCAGAGACAGGGCGGAATATCTGACTACGATTGTCAGGATGCTGAAAAATGCAGAAGCGAAAAGACAGGAAAAATTATTTTGCGGGGCGACGGCCTTCGTTACGAGAAATTCGCAGTCCGAAGTTGTGGAGCGTTTCCGGATTGTTTCAGCAGGAAATATATGCAAAAGAAAGGGAAAAGTATTCTCGGGTGTATGCTTCCTGGTGTTTGGGCTGTTTTTGTTTCTTTCTTATTCGTTTGTAATCCAGCCGGATTACGAAGCGGCGGAAAATCATGGTACGATGGGGGAGGATGCATCAAAGACAGGAGCTGATAATGCTTATCATATAAAACACAGTGATGACACCTATTATGTTTATTTTAATGAGTAGGAGATGTTGGGAAAATTTAGAATGACAGGAGGTAGAAATTTATGAGGAGATCGATTGCTTTCAAGTCGCTTTTGCGGGATCCGGTCAAAATGATGTTAACTTTCCTTTTGATTGCTGCGGCTTCGTTTGCCTTATTTTTCAGGGTGACGGATTATGCAGTTACCACAAGGGAATCAGCAAGGGCGCAGAGCTTCTATTATGGTGTTGCGGCGCTTGACTGCAGTGTGCCGGAAATCCTGGCATACGATATGGAAATGTATATTTCCCCGGAAGATAAACCCTGGCCGACCGATGAGCAGCTCGAGGAATTTTCTTCACTGCCCGGAGTTACTCTGGCTGATACCAGATATACAACAGACGGGCTTGTGGAGGATTATAAGCGCGTTTTGGATCAGGAATGTACCTTTCTTACAAATGATTTTATTGTAGAAGGTACTTATACCGGGTATGAGGAATATGATGCGGATACAAGGTGGCCCAGATTATATTTGTTACTTGATGATGTGAAAATACATGCCGGCGATCTTGATTTAAGTCTTGGAAAAAACCGGGAAAATAACGATGTAAAGACAATGAAGATAGAGGTGCAGTTTGAAGACGGCAAAGCGTTTAATATTGCTGATGAGGTGAGGCAGAAGAGGGAGTATTACGATACCCTGGAAAAGGGAAGCAGGTACCTGATCTGTGGATTTTATTATGAACGATCCGGTACGGCCTTTACTTTAGGAGGCGGAGATGACGGGGAACATACCTATGATATTATACGAAAGCTGGACGGGCTGGGACCGGATTATCTGGAGACAGAGGAATTTTCCTGGTACAAGGGAACGATTGCAGCAATCAATCAGGGAATCATGTCGTATGACGTCGAGTATGTATCGGATATGCGTGCGATCCCATATGTGAATGAACGGAAGCTGGTTATCTCTCAGGGACGGCCTCTGACCGTGAAGGATACAGAAGGCTGCGTGGTGAGTGAGACATTTATAGAAACGTATGGGCTGTCGCTTGGGGATACGATTCATATAAAGCTGGGGGACAGGGTGAAGCGCCATGGAAGCGCCATGGGGACGCGTCCCAGGGATGCAGAAACGATGTCAGACTTTAAGACTTCCGCAGAACTTGAAATCGTAGGTGTGTACCGGTTCAATAATCCGGTGGAAGAGCGGATGAACGAGTGGCCGTGGAGATATGGCCCGGGGACGATTTTTGTAAACAAATCGCTTCTTCCGGTTGCAGTTCCGGATAACTATGAAATCTCAATGGCAGATTACAGCGTCTTTGTAGAAGACCCGGACGACATAGAAGAGTTCCGGGATGCGGCAGAGAAAAAGGCTTCCGAAATGGGGCTGGCGCTCCGGTTTTCAGACGGGGGATGGTCCAATATGAAAGATAGTATTGAGACAGGAACGCTCACTTCGCTTCTGACAACCATTCTCTATGTGCTTGGAGCCGCACTTGCACTGTTTCTTGCCGTATACCTCTATATTGGAAGAAACGGACAGGTCTATGCGATCATGCGGACACTGGGAGTTCCCGGCAAAAAGGCAGGCAGATCGATTGTGCTGCCGCTGATGACCTTATCTGTATTTGCGATATCGGCAGGCGGCATTGCGGGATTATTCTACGCGTCTTATACAGTGGCAGAAACACTGGCGGGTATGTCAGACAGTGCGGCGCCTGAAGGTTACTCCTATATTCTGGATGCTTCGCTTCCGGCAGGTGTTGTGGTCCTTTGCCTGTTGTTTGAACTGGTATTTATCTTCCTTTTGGCGTGGAGCTTCCTCTGGAAGATGAAGAGGTTGTCGCCGCTTGAACTGCTTCACAAGGGAGCAGACCATGTTGTGGGAATAAGGACTCCGGGGATTTTTGCAGGTAAATCTGCGCATGCAGAGAAAATTTCGGATATTGCAGATACAGCGCCGGTTCCTGCCGGAATAGATATGGAAAAGCTTTGTTCGCAGGCCTTTTTGCCGACACATAGAAGCTATCATGCACTTCATCACGGGATGGCTTATATTTTGCGCCATATGCTAAGAGGTCCTGGGAAAACGGCAGTATCGCTGATTCTTACAATCGTACTGTCTGCCGGAATCGGAACATTTACAATGGCAAGGCTTACCTACCGTGACGCCGTTCGCGAGGCTGAGGTGAAGGGGAGAGCTGTGGAGTTTACTTCAGATTCTGTCAGCAAACTGGAAGATTCAAAGCTGCTTCAGGATATTTACTACTATAATTGTCTGGATGTGCGTGTGAATGGAATAGGAACCCGCAGCGGCATCACATTTACAAATAATTTAGAGCGTTATCTGACAGAGGATTATCATATTACCTATGCAGAAGGATATGATGCTTCCGTCTTCAAAGGTACAGGCGGCGTATGTCTGGTGGAAAAGAAACTGGCGGAAAAACTCGGCGTTCAGGCAGGGGACGAAATAACGCTGATGTCAGATATGCTATATCAGTTTATGCCGCAGGTGTACACGGCGGATAAGCTTGAGATGGCGATTGAACGGGCAGGAAAACCGTATAAGGTAGTAGGAATCCTGGAGACCGCGGATGAAAAAGGAACGGGTATTTTTACATCGATCAATGATGCGGCGCAGACACTATATGGACAGGTATTTCCGGTTGGATACTGTGAATTTACGCTGGCAGATAATAAAAACGTGAAGGAGGTCACGGGGTTACTGGAGGACTTGAGAAAAGCAGGAATGAGGTATTCAAACAATGCGAACTTTCATATTGACTCGGAAGTTTTGAAAAATGCAACACGCATTCGTGAACTGCTGGAGTCGTTGTTCCCGATCGCTGTGGCTGCAGCCGTGCTGATTGGTCTGTTCGGTCCGTGGCTGCTTATCATGCAGTTAGCCGAAGAAGCCGCATTTCTGCGGATTCTCGGTGTGACAAAAAGACGCACCCGGTGCATACTTGTATTTGAACAGATTATTTTGTGTATTGTTGGAATTGCTCTCGTGGCGGGAATTCTTGCCATATTCAGTCCGGGGCTTTTTATGAGAAGTATAAAGACCATTTCCTTGTGCTGGATGCTGTATTTCCTTGGAAATTTCTGCGGAGCATTTGCAGCGGCAATAGAAGTGACCAGACACAGGGTGTTAGAGTTGTTACAGGTGAGAGAATAGCCTGCAAGTAGAAAGGAGAAAACATATGCCGATTTTAACTTTAGATAATGTGACGTATACTTATAAAAATGCACACAGAGCCGCTGTTTCAGGAGTTTCCTGTACGTTCGAGGAGGGAAAGGTCTATGCGATCGTAGGACCCTCCGGCTCCGGAAAGTCTACACTTTTGTCCTTGCTGGCGGGATTGGATCTGCCTGCGGAGGGTGAGGTTGTTTTTGAAGGAGAGAGCCTGGCAGAACTGAATCTTGACCGTTACAGGCGTGAAAGTATTTCTATGATCTTTCAGGCATTCCATCTCTTTCCGCTGCTGACGGTTATGGAAAATGTCTGCTTCCCTATGGAACTGTGCGGGGTGTCGCCTAAAGATGCAAAGCCGAGGGCAGCCGGGCTGCTTGAGAGCGTGGGGATTACAGAAGAGCAGATGAAGCGGTTTCCGTCAAAGCTGTCAGGCGGGGAGCGGCAGCGTGTGGCAATTGCAAGGAGTCTTGCATCCAATGCAAAGATTATACTGGGTGATGAGCCGACTGGAAACCTTGACGGCGCGAACACACAGAATATTATTGAGATCCTGTGTACCCTTGCGCATGAGAAAGGATACTGTGTGATTATTGTAACGCATGATATGGAGGTCGCTGAAGCGGCAGATGTGGCATACAGGATGAGAGACGGGGAACTGGAGCTGCTGGCCAGATAAGAACCATCTTGAATACTACAAGAGGGGAATGCTTTGACTTATAAGCATTCCCCTCTTGTGGTATCTGCATTATTCGTAGTATAATAGTAACCAGTTCAGCCATGCCCTGTAAGATGCGCGCATCATGCTCGCATGGATATGCGCATCTTACAGGGCATGAGCGGAACGCCCGTTTATGAGCAAAAACAGCTGCGTAGCAGCGAAGAAGTGCCGCAGGCGCGTTTTGCGAATGGCGTGGGCTGAACTGGTTACGTATAATATATCAGGACAGTTCGAAAGAAACGACGTCTTTTGTCGGTCTGCCTGTGAATATTACAGAGGATGAGAGGTTAAGAGGAAAAACATGGAACCATTTAAACAACGAGAACATCTGGAGTATCCGGCTCTGACTATGTTTCAGATGGTGGAGCGGATCGCCAGGGAATATCCGGGAGAACCAGCTTACGAGTTTTATGGGAGAAAGACAAGCTATCAGTCGTTTGTCAGGCGCATTGAGCAGGTCGCCCGCGCATTTCTGAAGATGGGCATTACGGCCGGGGATGTAGTGACAATCTGTATGCCGAATATGCCTCAGGCGCTGGATTGTTTCTATGGATTGAACCGGATCGGTGCGGTTGCTAATATGGTGCATCCGCTTTCTGCGCAAAATGAAATCAGTTTTTATCTGAATTTATCCAAAAGTAAAGCAATCCTGACGGTGGATCTTTTCTGTGAAAAGGTGGAAAAGGCATTGGAAAATGTTGAACAGTCGGTGATGGTTCTGGTGGCACGAATCCAGGATGAACTGAAACCGGCGCTCAAAACTGCTTTTATTTTGAAAAAAGGGAAGGATTATCTGAAATTTCCAAATACAGATCACGCGATGCTGTGGAAAAAATTTTTAAAACAGGCGGACAAGAGGACAGAGCTTCCGGAACCGGTGTTTGATACAGAGAAGACAGCGGTGATTCTTTACAGTGGAGGTACCAGCGGAACGCCGAAGGGGATATGTCTGTCGGATCTGAATTTTAATGCCTGCGCGATGCAGGCGAGGGAAGCAATCGGAGAGGAATTCAGCAAGGGGCTGAAGATGCTGAGCTGTATGCCCTGTTTTCATGGATTCGGGCTGGGTATCAACCTGCATACGGTATTGATTCATGGCGCCTGTTGTATCTTGATGCCGACGTTTAATAATAAAAGCTATGCGAAAATGCTTGCGAAGAAGAAACCGAATTTTATCGCGGGTGTGCCGACGATTTTTGAAGCACTTTTACATATGCCGGTACTGGATGGAGTAACACTTGATTTTCTGCGGGGGATGTTCTGCGGAGGGGATTCGCTTTCTGTAGAATTGAAGAAAAAGGTTGATATTTTTTTGAAAGAGCACGGAGCTTCTATTCAGGTGCGGGAGGGCTATGGATTGACGGAATGCGTGACGGCGAGCTGCCTGACGCCGCGGGATACTTACCGCGAGGGAAGCATTGGAATTCCGTTCCCGGATACAGAGTATCAGATTGTAAAGCCGGGGACAATGGAGGCTCTGCCTTTTGGGGAAGAGGGAGAAATTATCCTTACCGGTCCAACGGTTATGTTGGGTTATCTGGATAATCCGGAAGAGACGGCGCAGACGATCCGGACATTTGCGGATGGAAAAAAGTGGCTCTATACCGGCGATCTGGGATATATGAGCGAGGACGGATATGTTTATTACAGGCAGCGGATGAAGCGTTTGATTATTACGAACGGTTACAATGTATATCCGGGTCAGATCGAAAACGCGATCGACCGGATTCCGGAGGTTTCTTACAGCTGTGTGATCGGCGTGAAGGATCCCCGCAGGATGCATCGGGTGAAAGCCTATATCGTATTAAGGGATGGCGTGGTTCCGGACGAAGAGCGCAAGGAGCTGATTATGAAGGAACTGCGTATGCATATAGCGCGCTATGCGCTGCCAAGAGAGATTGAATTCCGCGCAGAACTTCCAAAGACGCTGGTAGGCAAGGTGGCGTATCGTTTGCTGGAGGAAGAAGCAAATGCGGCGAAAGAGGCAGGAGGCGAGTCAGCTTGAAACTGATCTGGTACGGCACGGCAAGCCTGATGCTGGAAGAAGAGGGCGTCGGTCTTGCATTCGATCCATTTATGGGGATTCGTCCGGGGGAATTAAAAAAACCACCGGAAATATTGCCATATGAGAAAGAATTAAGATGCATGAGAAATATTTTTATTACTCATGGGCATTTCGATCATATTTATCACCTGCCCAGATTGTATGCAAAGAACAGAAGGCAGGAAGGAGAGTCTTCGCATGAAGAGCGGCCGATTATTTATTGCACAGAGACTCCGAAGAAAACGTTGCTGCGCCGGGGGATGCCTGAGATGCAGTTTCGAGAGATTCAGCCGGGTACAGAGGTGGCAATCGGACCATTTACAGTTCGATGCCTGCAGGGAAGGCATTGCAGATTTGATTTTCCGCTGATTCTGAGAACCGTTTGCAGCCGGAGGTTTTTCCGGCATCCGGGGCATCTGCTCCGGCTCTTGTATCTGAATATGACATATCCGGAGAATAAAGAAATCTTGTTTTATGAGGTGATTTGTGCAGGAAAGCGTGTGCAGATTATGGGAAGTATGAATCTGGATCAAAATGTATCCTATCCCACCGGGGCAGATCTATTGATTCTTCCTCTGCAGGGCAGGAGCGATGCAGATACTTATGCATTGAACCTGGTAAGACGCCTTCAGCCGAAAAAAATATTGTTAGATCATTATGATAATACATTTGAGCCATTGACCGGAGAGGTTGACGTCTCGGGGTTTGTTCGGAATGTGTGGGAGGAATTCCATATTCCATGCAGACCTCTCAGGAAAGGAGAAACCGTTTATGAAGGAACAGAAGCAGAAAAGACACTGGGGAGACAGGCGTGATGGCCGCTGGGTGCGTAACGCGCCCGGACTTCAGACGGTAATGGCGCATTTGATGCCAAACCGGACGGATTGCGAGGTTTATTTAAATGATACCATTGATGCGACAGAGCTTGTGAAATATCTGGAAGAGAAGAATGCAGAGCATCCGGACTACAAGACAACGATTTTTCACTGTGCGATTACCGGACTGGCACGAATGGTCAGAGAACGTCCGCTTATGAACCGGTTTATTCAGGGACGTCGGATTTATGAGCGTAATGAAATAAGTCTGAGTTTTGTCTGCAAGCGTCGGTTTACCGACCATGCAGAGGAGGCGCTTATGGTTCTGGTTCCAAAGGACACAGATTCTCTGGATGAGATCAGCAAGAAGATTATCGGGGATGTACGGGAGACAAGAAAAAGTGAGCATTCGACCGGTGGAGTGGATAGTTTGTTAGACTCTTTTGCTAAAATTCCACGCCCAATCCTGATGCTCCTGATCCGCATGATCCGCTGGCTGGATTTCTGGGGGATGAATCCGAAGTTTATTACGGAGGGAGATCCGAACTATACGACGATTCTGTGCAGCAATCTGGGTAGTATTAAATGTCCTTCGGTGTATCATCATTTGAATAATTACGGCACAAACAGTATTATGATTACAATTGGGACATTGCACAAAGAAGAAGTACTGATGCCGGATGGACGCAAGGAGATCAGAGATTTGATCGATATCGGTGCGACGCTCGATGAACGGATTGCGGATGGATTTTATTTTGCAAGAAGCCTGAAGCTGATAAAATATATTTTTGCACATCCGAAGCTTCTGGAGCAGCCGCTGAGTGAACCGAGTGGATTTGAATACGAAAATTAAACTAATATATCGTTAGAGGATTCATAAAAAGACCCGCTGCATTGTGTATTGCTGTTGCAGCAGGTCTTTTTAACGTGAAAATTACATCATATACCCATAACCGCTAGATCCCAGAAAGAACATCAAAAGGACGTATAAGAACTCAACAATTACTCCGCCGATCGT
Source organism: Lachnospiraceae bacterium UBA7109 (assembly GCA_002492335.1). GTDB lineage: Bacteria > Bacillota > Clostridia > Lachnospirales > Lachnospiraceae > UBA7109. Next base: position 59,362 of record DKYD01000104.1, on the reverse strand, counting down.
ACCAATCAGGCATAAAGTGAGGGCGGTCTTCAGAGCCTTGTTCTGCTCTTCCGGAGTCGGTTTGTTCTTAGCAGTTAACGAGAAAATTAAACTTGCAATTCCAAGGGGCATACAGCAGCAGATCAGATTGACGATTGACCATACAGTAAGTTTTGTTGTGTTCAGCTGTATACTGCCCAGAGAAGCAGTCGGCTCATTGTAATTGTTATTCATGTTGTACTGCGGATTGGTATTGTAGTCATATTGCTGATTGGCATTGTAGCTGTTTTGCTGGTTAGTATTGTAGCTGTTGTTCTGCTGGTTAGCGTTATAGTTGTTTTGTGTGCTTGTTTCATAGCTGTTCTGAGCACTTGAAGTATCTGGATTTACAGACGATAATTCATGCCCGCATTGCTGGCAGAATTTCACATCATCCGAATACTGAGAATTACAAAATGGACATACTTTCATGTTACATACCTTTTTCCTATGTAAGTTTCACAGGAACCTTTCTTTTTTAATATTTAGGAAATCGGAGCAAGCAGAGTAAATGGAAACCAGGGCAGGTTTCTTGCAATCCAATATATCAGGATGCCAGCCATGATCAGATGATAGGTTTTTAAGGATATAGCAGGCATTCTGATGAAGCTCCGGTGAAATACCAGTTCCAAATATCTGCCGAAAAAATACCAGCCTACAAACGGAAGTGCAAATAATAAAAAGATGTTATTCCGAAAGGCGGTCAGAATATTTCCGTGTACCAGGGCATAGAGTGCGCGCCCGCTTCCACAGCCGGGACAGTATAAACCGGTAATTTTGTGGAAAAAACAGGGGAAAGGATTCCCATAATGATACAGAATCCACATTCCTGCCAGCAAAGTCAATGGCGCCAGAATGCCAAAGGTAACTCGAAACAGCAATGAGTTTTTCAATTCATGTTGTGTTTTCGGCATGTTATCCTCCCATAGTATTTCTTTTTTTAATTATACTATAGAAAGGCAGAGAAAGAAAGTGAAACTATACAATATTTCCTGCCTGAAGTATCAGTTCGCAATAGACAGTTCAGCTGTTTCTGGCTTTGTTGTACTCTGAAAGAGCCTGCTGGATACGCTCGCTTGGATTCAATATACTGCTGATAGAACCATCATGGTTGAGCGTGTCAATCATAAGTGCGATATATTTGCTCATATCACAGCTGATATAGTAAGGACGTTCAAGAAGCTCCGGGGTCTGATAAATCAGGTTGGTAGTCAGGATGGCGTCAATCAGTCCTTCTTCGTATGCCTGGTCGAATTTATCTAATCCGTTTGTGAAAAGTCCAAAAGTGGCGGCGGCAAAAATCCGTTTTGCCTTGCGCTGTTTTAACTGCTTTGCAACATCCAGGATACTGTCTCCGGAAGAAATCATATCGTCCAGGATAATGACGTCCTTACCCTCCACAGATGCTCCGAGAAATTCGTGGGCGATAATCGGATTGCGTCCGCCGACCATGCGTGTATAATCACGTCTCTTATAGAACATTCCCATGTCCAGGTTCAACACATTAGCAAGATATACGGCACGGCTTGTCGCACCCTCATCCGGGCTGATTGCCATCATATGATCGCTGTCGATCTGCAGATCGTCATAACGGCTGAGAAGTCCTTTGACAATCTGATAGGTTGGACGAACCGTTTCGAATCCGTTTAATGGGATCGCATTCTGGACTCTTGGGTCGTGCGCGTCAAAGGTAATAATATTTTCAACGCCCATGCGAACCAGTTCCTGAAGTGCGATTGCACAGTCCAGAGACTCCCGCGTGCTTCTTTTGTGCTGGCGGCTTTCGTAGAGGAAGGGCATAATGACATTTAAGCGGCGTCCTTTTCCGCCGACAGCGGCAATCACACGTTTCAGATTCTGAAAATGGTCATCCGGGGACATATGATTGATATGTCCGGTCAGTGAGTAGGTGAGGCTGTAATTGCATACATCGACCATGAGATAGAGATCCTTGCCACGGACAGATTCTCCGATGATTCCCTTTGCCTCTCCGGAACCAAAACGGGGAACCTTTGCATTAATGAGGTAAGTATCACGTTCATACCCGTTGTATACGACGTCGTTTTTGTGGATATGTCCATCTTCCCTGCGCCATTTGACAAGATAATCATTTACCTTCCTTCCCATTTCCTGGCAGCCATCAAGAGCAATAATACCTAAAGCTCCGATTGGTATATTGTCCAGTATTCGTTCATTACGGCGTATCATCTTTTGTACCTCCCAGATTCAGTAATTTTTTTTGAATTCTAATATCATCACCCGTCAGCCGGAGCATAATATAGCTGCTGCTGATGCGGGAAAAAATACGCTCAGAGTATATAGATTTTATGTCTTCCAGTGCGAGGTTTGTAGAAATAACAGTAGATTTTTTTCTCAGTATACGTTCGTTCAGGCATGCAAAGAGCCGGGAAACAGTGAAACTGTTGGCGAGCTCTGTGCCGAGATCATCAATAATCAGTAAATCGCAGTCGTAAATATGGTCAAACATACCATCTTCCGAATCTTCTTTTTTTCCAAAGGCATTTCTTGCAAGAAGGTCAAATAACTGGGATGCGGAGAAATAAATAACCGAGCAGGAACGTTCGATCAATTCCTTTGCAATGCAGTGGGAAAGAAAGGTCTTTCCAACCCCGGTATCTCCGTATAGAAAGATATTCTGGAAAGTATTCGGAAAGGTATCTACAAATTCATGACATACTTTTAAAGCAGTCTCTATGGATTCTCTGGAAGATCTTCCGGTTAGAGGATCTATATGACTGCATGAATAATAGTCTGTGGAGAAAGTGGAAAAGTTTTCCTTTTCAAGAATCTCCTGCAGATTGGATTGTGTATATAGTAAATCAATGATTGCTTTTTTGAAGCAGTGACATTTTTCAGAATCAATATAACCGGTATCATGGCAGTCAGGACAGATGTAATGGGGTTCCAGATAATCCTCAGGAAAACCATGATTTAAAAGCAGTGAACGTTTCTGTGCAGAAAGAGTCTGGATATGCTCTTTTAATGAAAAAAGAGAAGAATCGTCTCCTTCAAGCAGAGCGCGTGCACTGGAAACGCTCAGAGATGCAATCTTATTATCAATATTCTGAAGTTCAGGGATTATCTCGCAGGCGTCTTTATAGTGGCTGCGAAGCAGGTGTTCATTATCCAGTTGTCTCTGTTCATAAATACGCATCAGTTGGTCATACTGAGAATTTGATAGAGCCATAAGCTGTCTTTACTCCTGTCTATTGTTGTACCAGTTTGCGCTCCAGATCATTCATATCATAGGAGCGGCTGTCAAAATTGTTAAATCGGTTATTTTTTATGGCAGGGGTTGAAGGCTGCCTTTTTTGTTTCTGTTTCAGATAATCGGCGTCAACAGTTTCAATATCTTTTAGGTGTCGCACGTCTTTTTTCAGCCAGTTGCGAAGAATGGAGTCCGCGTAGTCAAAGCTTGGCTGGTGAATCGTGTTCATCGTGCGGTTGCAGGCCTCCAGAATAATTTCCAGTGAAAAGCAGTATTCCTCATTCCACTTCTTTATATAGGAAAGCTCAGAAGACGCCGGGGCACGTCCTTTGATACCAAATGCGTTCAGGACGCTGTAACAGTTTTTATTATAAGCCAGCGTACCTGATTTAGCCTGTGCGGTTGTAGTAATCCCACGCTCGTTCCAGGAAAGAGCTACTTTCTGAATGTAGTGCATACTCTTGTGTCCATTGTCTACACAGTATTCAATCAGATATTCAATTAAATCTGCAGACATATGTAAGGTTTCATAAAAGTAAGTAATTGTGTCGATGTCTGTTGCAGATAAAGTTTTGCCCAGATACTGTTCCGCAACAAATATAAGCTCCCGGAATTCCTTTCGGTTGCGGTATTGCCGGATGTCCGGGACTGCTGCAAGCGGCGTCGGCGCTTCTACTGTGGCAGAAGGCGTGTCCGCTTGTTTGTCCGGTGCGCCTGTCCGGATATCCGTTTCCCGCTCTTTGGAAGAGCCGGTCTCATATTCGAGAAGACCCTGTTTTTTCCAGTAATTCAGCGCCCGGATTACATCTTTTTCCGTGTGATCCAGAAGATCTGCAATTCTGGAAATAGTCAAAGTCCCGGCAGGTTCATTCAGATGGCGCAAAAGAAGAAGATATACTTTTACATATTCTCCGTTCGCTTTTGCCATGTAATTGTCAATAAATTCATTTTCAAGTACGGTAGTGTCAGTCTGTACATGACTTGTCAGTGTTAGCTTTTTCATAACCAGTGCCGGTCCTCCTTACAAAATTTCGTTGGTGACATCCATTATAGCATCAAGAGAACCGACAAAAAAGGATTTTTTGATTCAAAAAAAGAGTTTTTTGTGGATAAAATTGTGTGGAAAATGTGGATAATTATTTTCCAATCAAAGTTTCGCCAATGTTTACAACGTCTCCGGCTCCCATAGTTATCAACATATCATCTTTTTGGCAATGCTCCTGACAAAAAGCTTCTATTTCTTCAAAGGATGGGAAGTAATAAGCATCACAGCCCTGTTCTTTCAGAGCATCAGCAATTGCCTCTGATGAAATTCCCAGAGTATCAGTTTCTCTTGCTGCATAAATGTCAGCAAGAATAACATGATCCGTATGGGAAAGCGCCTCTACAAATTCCGGAAACAGCGCTTTTGTGCGGGTATACGTATGCGGCTGGAAAAGACACCAGATTTCCCGGTGCGGATAATGTCTTGCCGCGGTTAATGTGGCCGCAATTTCTGTCGGATGGTGTGCGTAGTCATCAATAACGGTAACACCGTTAAATTCGCCCTTATATTCAAAGCGCCGGTCTGTTCCGGTGAAGTCCTTTAATCCTCTTCTGGCAGTTTCCACCGGTATGTGAAGCAGATCTGCCGCCGCCAGTGCTGCCAGTGCGTTCGTTACATTATGGATTCCGTTTACAGAAAGGGAAATGCGCTCCACAAATACACCGTCTTTCAGGAAATCAAAGGAAGCTTCTCCCAGCCTGTTATGTGCAATATTCACTGCACTGTAATTCATAGAGTGGTCACAGCCAAAGGTGACGACTTTGCAAGGAAGGCCTTCGGTGATTTCGCCGAGACGGTCGATTTCTCCGTTTATAATCAAGGCTCCGTCTTTTGGAAGAAGCTTTGCAAATTCACGGAAAGAGCAGCGGATATCTTCCAGATCCTTAAAGAAATCCAAATGATCTTCATCTATATTTAAAATAACACTGATTTTTGGGAAAAAGTGTAAAAAGCTATTTGTGTATTCGCAGGCTTCGGTTACGAATATATCGGAACTGCCCACTCGTATGTTGCCGCCGATTGCTTTTAAAATACCGCCTACAGATATGGTTGGATCCATGTCCCCGGCAAGAAGTATGTGAGACAGCATGGAAGTTGTCGTTGTTTTTCCATGGGTGCCTGACACGGCAATCGGTATCTTGTAGTTGGTCATGAGCTGTCCGAGAAGTTCAGCTCTGCTCAGCATAGGAAGTCCTTTCGCAAGGGCAGCCTGGTATTCTTCGTTGTCCTCATGGATGGCTGCCGTATATACAACAACATCGATTCCGTCTATAATATTCGAAGCTTTCTGTCCGTAAAAGACAGCGGCGCCGGCCTTCTCGAGATTATCGGTCAGTGCGGATTCCTTATTGTCAGAACCGGATATGGTAAAACCTTCCTTTAATAATATTTCAGCCAGGCCGCTCATGCTAATGCCGCCGATCCCTATGAAATGTACATGTACAGGCTTTTTAAAATTAATTTTATACATAAAATCCCTTCCTTATTATTATACTAATTCCTGGAACTTTCAGAGAGTTTGCCATATTTGTAATATGGTAAATTTCCCCTTCATATATTATAAACATATATGCAAAAAAAACCAACCCAAATTTTTTGTTATTATTTCATAAAAAGTTAACAGAAAATTAAAATTATTTGTAAAAAATGTTCACTAAAGAAGAAAAATATGGTATACTTCAAGCAAGAGACATTTTAGAAAGGGTGATGACATGAGAAAGAAAGAGATGATAGCAATGCTGTTGGCAGGAGGACAGGGAAGCAGACTCGGCGTCCTTACAGCAAAAGTTGCCAAGCCGGCAGTTGCTTTTGGAGGAAAATATAGAATTATTGACTTCCCGCTCAGTAACTGTATTAATTCGGGAATCGACACTGTCGGAGTGCTGACGCAATATCGTCCGCTGCGGCTTAATACACATATTGGTATAGGTGTTCCGTGGGATTTGGACCGTAATATTGGTGGCGTTACGGTTCTTCCGCCGTATGAGAAGAGTACGAACAGCGAATGGTATACTGGTACGGCGAATGCCATTTTCCAGAACCTGGATTATATGGCAAGCTTTAATCCGGACTATGTGCTGATTCTTTCCGGCGATCATATCTACAAGATGGATTATGAAGTGATGCTGGATTATCATAAGGCGAATAATGCGGATATTACAATTGCCGCTATGCCGGTACCGATGGAAGAAGCCAGCCGCTTTGGTATCGTGGTTACGGACGATGACGGAAAGATTACGGAATTTCAGGAGAAACCGCCGGAGCCAAAGAGTAATCTGGCGTCCATGGGTATTTACATCTTCAGCTGGCCGGTGCTGAGAGACGCGCTTCTTGCATTGAAGGACGAGCCGGGCTGTGATTTTGGTAAACATATTATCCCATACTGCCATGGGAACGGACAGAGATTATTTGCATATGAGTACAATGGTTACTGGAAGGATGTAGGAACACTTGGCTCATACTGGGAAGCAAACATGGAGCTTATCGATATCATTCCGGAATTCAATCTTTATGAGGAGTTCTGGAAGATTTATACCAATACCAATGGTATTCTTCCTCCGCAGTATATTTCAGAACAGTCTGTAATAGAGAGAAGTATTATCTGTAATGGTTCTGAGATTTACGGAGAAGTACACAATTGTATTATCGGATCCGGTGTTACAATCGGAGAAGGAACGGTAGTGCGGGATTCCATTATTATGAACGATACGGTTGTGGGTAAAAACTGTGTAATTGATAAATCTATCGTTGCAGAAAGCTGTAAGATTGGAGATAATGTAACACTGGGAATCGGAAGCGATGTGCCGAATAAGCTGAAACCGGCAATTTATTCCTTCGGACTTGTTACGATCGGAGAGAACTCCCTGGTTCCGGATGGCGTTCAGATTGGTAAGAATACAGCAATCAGCGGCGTGACGGTGAAAGAAGATTATCCGGATGGAGTACTGGAAAGCGGAGAGACATTAATAAAGGCAGGTGAAATGGCATGAGAGCAGTAGGACTTATATTAGCGGGCGGTAATAGTAATAAGATGCGGGAACTGACACATAAGCGTGCCGTAGCGGCAATGCCTGTTGCAGGAAGCTACAGGGCGATTGATTTTGCGCTTAGTAATATGTCTAATTCCCATGTGCAGAAGGTGGCGGTGCTGACGCAGTACAACGCACGCTCCTTGAATGAACATCTGAATTCTTCCAAATGGTGGGATTTCGGAAGAAAGCAGGGAGGACTTTATGTATTTACACCTACCATTACAATGGACAATGGTTACTGGTACAGAGGAACAGCGGACGCCATTTATCAGAATCTTGATTTCCTGAAAAAATGTCATGAGCCATATGTAATTATCACATCTGGTGATGGTATTTATAAAATGGATTATAATAAGGTGCTGGAGTATCATATTGAAAAGAAAGCAGATATTACAGTTGTATGTAAGGAACTTGCACAGGGTGAGGATGCAAGCCGCTTTGGCACTGTAAAAATGAATGACAATATGCGGATTGAGGAGTTCGAAGAGAAGCCGATGATTACAAGTGCGACTACGATTTCCACTGGTATTTACGTGATCAGAAGAAGACTGCTTATTGAACTTATTGAGCATAGCGCGGAAGAGGAAAGATATGATTTTGTAAGTGATATCCTGATCAGATATAAGAATTTAAAGAATATCTACGGATATAAGATTAAAGATTACTGGAATAATATTTCTACAGTAGAAGCTTATTATCAGACAAATATGGATTTCCTGAAGCCGGAAGTAAGAAATTATTTCTTCAAGCAGTATCCGGATATTTATTCTAAGGTAAGCGATCTGCCGCCGGCAAAATACAATCCTGGTTCTACTGTAAAGAACAGTCTTGTGGCAAGTGGAAGTATTATTAACGGTACGGTGGAAAATTCCGTTATCTTTAAGAAAGTATTTGTCGGTAACAATTGTGTAATCAAGAACTCAATTATTTTAAATGATGTATATCTGGGAGATAATACGTATATTGAGAACTGTATTGTTGAAAGCCGTGATACGATCAGAGCAAATACGCGTCATGTAGGCGAAAATGGTGTGAAAGTTGTTGTTGAAAAGAATGAGAGGTATGCACTATAGTGCGGCTTGCAGGAAAGGGGCTGTCAGACAATGCAGATTACAGATGTGCGTGTACGTAAAGTGGCAAAAGAAGGCAAGTTAAAGGCTGTGGTATCTATTACGATGGATGAAGAATTTGTTGTACATGATATTAAAGTGATTGAAGGGGAAAAAGGTCTTTTTATTGCTATGCCAAGCAAAAAAGCGCTGGACGGAGAGTACAGAGATATTGCGCATCCGATTAATTCGGGAACAAGAGAACGTATTCAGAAGATCATCCTTGAAAAATATGAAGAAGCATTACGTGAAGAGACGGATGTAATAGAATAAAAAGTGATAAAAAGGCGCTGCAAAATTGCAGCGCCTTTTTGATGAGTTAATGTATGGAGTAGATTTGTGTTTCGTTATCTTTTTTGCTATAATATAAAAGATTCGAACAAAATACATATTAAGAGGAAATTTAAGAAATGGCGCATGTGGGTATTGTGATTTGTGACGATGATAAGGTAATGCATGGAGAAGTAAAAGAACTTCTGGAACAATATAGAAAAAATGGAAATTATACATATGATATTTATAGTTGTTTTTCTGCTAAGGATTTATTAGAAATGTCAGAAGGTTATAATATTATTTTGTTGGATATTGATATGCCGGAGGTGGATGGTATCCAAGCTGCGAAAGAATTAGCTAAAAGAGGAATCGAAACGAATATAATAATGTTGACAAGCAAACGTGAGCGATTTAAAGAAGCTTTTAAAATAGGCGCGACAAGATTTGTGACTAAACCAATTGAAAAAGAAGAATTTTTTGAGGCATTAGATAATGCTTTTCTTTCTTTAGCGGGATATGAAATGATAAAGTTGAAATATAGAGGTGAGGATTGCTTTTTACAACAAAGAGAAATTGAAGTGATAGAAGCCAACCGCGATTATTTGAAAATATATTCTAAAGGCAAGGTATTTGAAAGTAATAAATCTTTGAAGACTATATGGGATGATTTGGATGAAAGAATTTTTATTGTAGTACATAGAAGTTATATTATAAATGTTCTTTATGTGCTTGATGTTTATAAACACTATATAAAAATGAATAATGGTGGGAAAGTGCCAATATCAAGGCGAAGGAATAAAGAAGTAGTGCAGAAAATAATTGATTTTGATAAGTGTCGAAATTGAAAAGAGTGGAATTAAGAAAGAAAAGGATGTTATTTTAGAAGATTGGAACGGAAATAAAAGTATGGAAGTTTTGTTGAATTTATTGTTATATGTAACAATCATAATAGAATATTTATCATTTTATTATACCATATTTGGAAAGAGAAGAAGCGATAAGAAATACAGAAGAAATATAATTATGATAGTCATAAATATAGCGTCTGTTCTTTGCATCATATATGTTAACAGATTAGATGTAACGTTTCTGTTGGCATTAATAGCATCGATTGCAAATGTTACAGGAGTATATCATTTGTTATGGTTAGAATCAATTAATTTATTTTTTATAGCATTTCCGTTGTTGACAATATTAGAAAGTGTAATAGAATATATTTTTTTGTGTTTTATTAGTGTCAATACAAATATTATATCTATAGTTTATACGGCTCTGGTTATCGCTTTATTATGGATATATTTCTTTCTCCTGGGGAGAAAACTTGAAAGAAATGCATTTGTTTTAAAACCCAAGATGAATATTATAATTTCGTTTCCCTTGTTTATAATTACAGCGATGTTATCTTTTTTTACATATTCACTGGCGGAGGTATTAAATACAAAACCAGGTATTTTGGGACTGGGTCTTGTGATGGTTGGAGGAGGAATAATATTTGTTGCGTTTTTGTTAATGATTTATTCTTTTAATGTACAACAAAAATATTTTTTGGAGAATGAAATGCTGGAAAAATATAGTGTTCAGCAAAAGAAACATTTTGAGGTGTTGTTAGCAAAAGAACAGAAAACCCGGCAATTTAGACATGACATTATTGCAGAATTAATTCAAATGAAAAATTATTCTGAAAAAAAGGATTATTATGGACTGGAAAGATATATTGCTGATACGTTAAAGGAGATAAATCTTATAAGCAAATATGATTATGATGTGGGAAATGAGACGGTGAATGTGATATTAAACTATTATTTATTACCTGTGAAAAATAAAAGTAAAATTGAAGTGAAAGGATATGTACCGGATAATCTGATTATTTCTGATAGGGATATGGGGATTATTGCTTCAAATTTAATAGTTAATGCGATTGAAGCGGTTGAAAAGGTGAATGATTTAGAGAAATATATATCGTTTACCATAAAAACAGGAAAGATATATACATATATTATTGAAAAAAATTCTTGTAATAGTGAAGAAAACTTATGTGGAAATAATTTTGAAACAACAAAAGAAGATAAAAAGAACCACGGTTTTGGATTGAAAAATATTAAAAATATAGTTCAAAAATATAACGGGGAGTTTCTGTACAAAAAAGAAGAAAATCAATTTTATGCGGAAATTAGGATAAAAAATAACCGTTTATCGAATAAATAAACCATCCGCAGAAAACAGCTGGAAAATAATGTGGTTAACAGATAGGCTAAAGACTGAACAAAGTTTTTAGTCTATTTTTTGTGGGGTGATGGAGTTTTGATAATCTGCAGTATCTGGAATTTTTTGTGGAAATATGCTTGGAGAAGATAAGAAAAGTACATTTTTCTTTGCTTCTTATCATTCCTGTTTAAAACGAGTAAATTTTAAACCATCTGGTGCAACATCAAAGCCGCAGAAATCACGCAATTCCTGAGGATATTTCAAAAAACAATCAGGAGAGTGTCTGTTGGGAATGAGAAAATGCGCTGAATCAAAAGAACTTTGAGCATAGGATAAAGCTGGTGTTTGCGAGGTCTTCCGGTGCGAGCGTGAAAATGAGAAACAAAAGAAACAGGAACAATTTCATTAAGGTTAATGGATTCATCAAGAAGAGAAAGAAACTGATATTTGTTGTTGTCGAATTTGTTTTGACAACAAAAAAATACTGTATTTATGCATCTTTCGGCGTTTCACAAACGTCTAATATATTAAAATTATTAAAAGGGGATTAGTGTGAAAGAAAGTACAGGACAGCCAAAAACTGGCGCACTTAAACAAGCTATTAGATAATAGCCTTTTGAAACAAGGTTGATATATTGAAAAATGCTATGTGACTAACAGGGGTTCTTCAATGATTCTCTCAGCAATTAATAGCTTCATAGCTTGTTTGATAGCTTTCTCTTTTGGTTTTTCTTTAAGAGGTTCAGGCATATCAATCTTGTAAAGATCGGAGGAATTCCACGCTTCGCCTGTAGACAGCATATGATAGGTGGCAGTGAGGATCATCCGGACGATCGCAATAATGGCACGCTTTTTTTCACGACGTTTCATGATGCGTTCATATTTGGCTTTGTAGTAAGGGGACTTGTCAGATTTCACGGCTGCATGGGAAACTTGCACCAACGCAGGTTTGAGGTAGACACCGGCACGTGTTATCCGGACAGATTTCTTCTTACCAGCAGACTCATTATTACCAGGAGTCAGACCCACCCAGCAACATAAACGCTTGGAATTAGAAAACTGTGTCATATCTGTACCAATCTCAGAGATAATAGTGATCGCACTATTGCGGTCTACTCCGGGGATGGTACATAGTAGCTTGACAGCATTATCATAAGGTTCGACCAACAAATCAATCATTGAGTCTATATCTACAATTGTAGATCTGATATAATCCATGTGTGCGTGTACAAGACGCATACGATATTTCTGGGAATCAGTCATCTGATACCCTTCGATGGACTCAATGACATTTTCGGACTTCTTCTTGAGTGAGCGAAGCAGTCTGGAGGATATTTCTTCGTGGTTGATGGAATTGTTGGACTGTTCAAGGAGATAATCGATGACGGAGGTGGCTGATTTCCCAAAGATATCGGAAACAACCGAATCTAATGCGACATTACAAACAGTAAGCGCATTCTGAAATCGATTCTTCTCGCTGCTTTTGCAGGAAGTCAGTTTATACCGGTATCGCGTAAACTCCCTGAGAATACGGATTTCTTTGCACGGTATATAACTTTCCGGAACAAGCCCCAATCTGAACAAGTCCCCGATCCATTTGGAATCTTTGGCATCGTCCTTGTTCCCTTTGACAGCTTTCACCCATTTGGGATTAGCGATGGTGACGTTGATTTCGTCTTCCAAAAGATTGAACACAGGTATCCAGTATTTTTCAGTGGATTCCATACAAATGTCACGACAGGAATTGTCCAACAGCCATTTCTTAAACTCAAGAATGGAATTGTTGAAGGTGGAGAAGCGCTTCTTTTGATACGAAGGTTGAACTCCAGAAGTGGTTTTGATGATTGCGGCAACGAGAAAAGATTTGTGAATATCGACACCACAGCAGGTTTGATAAACAACTTTCATAGGTATAGCTGCTCCTTTCTGAAAAATAGAGAGAAGCCATTGACTGTTCCACCACACATTTAACAAGAGTTAAAACAATTCTTGTGGAAATTAGTCCCGATATATTGCAAATATTTCGGTATAGAGAGGTTTGCTCTTGCAAACGGCTTTATATAATAAATTAAAGAGTACTCTGATTAATTTGCGCAAACCATCAGAGTCTCAAAAACACAAGCACTTAAGAAAAGTACCCGGGTTAAGATTATCGCTTTTTCGAATAAGTGTAAAAGTTAAAGAAATAATTAGAAAAGAGAGGTGAGATAGTATGATAAGTTTTGAAAAGAAAAAACTTTCTGAACTTTCATATAAAGAAATGCAAGAAACAGAAGGTGGAGGAAGAATATGGAAATCTGTTTTAAAGCCTATTTATCGACTGTTTAGAGCGTTTTGTTAAATAAGAGGAGAGCATGTATAACTGTTCACCTTAAAGATGGAAAATAATTTGTAGAAATAAGGAGAGTGAATAAATATATGATCAAAAAAGAAATATTTTATAATTTGTCAGATAGTGAAATGGAAAATATTAATGGCGGAGGTTGGGGAAAAGTTATTCGTATCGCACTTTCATTTGCAGAAGAAATTTATGATTTTGGAAGGGGTTTTATGAAAGGGTTAAGAAGTAAAAAATAGTAGAGGGGTATGTAAATATGGAAAAAGAATATTTTTATGAAATGAAAATGGATGAAATGCAAAGCATTAATGGTGGTGCTGGATTTTGGTATAAAGTTGGATTTTATGCAGGGAAACTAGCGGATCGATGGGCAAATGCAATGATGAAACTTTGTCGATCATGAGAACCAAAGGAAGGTATACTTCGGATTGGAGTATACCTTTATGTATGCGGGGTATAAGATATGCAAAATACTATGCAAATTAAAAAGAATATGGAAAAGATAGCAAACATTATCTTAGTAAGATATTTAGTGGAAATAGTGTTGATGTTGCTGTTTATTGCTTTTACAGACAATCAAGAATTTACAGAGTTTTTGAAGATGAGTGGGATTTTTATGTTTACTAGTTGGCTCGTTTTTTTTACAATATTGTTTTCAGTTAAGTATGTGAATAAGAATCACAGAAAAATAATATATAGGAGAATGTCAAAGTCAGCTTTATTAGGGGGCATTGGTGGGATTATTATTGCCCAGATATTGGCTAATATAATAATAGAGATCTTAAATGTAACTCTTCATAATATAGGGTATACCATTCAGAGTTCATTAGTCAACGATACCAGTCAGATGGAATCGATAAGCATTATTTTATTTACTTGTATAATCGGCCCGTTTTTTGAAGAAGTACTATTTCGCGATATCATATTGAATTTGTTGAAAATATTAGGAAATAAATCAGCTATTATAATATCAGCTATTCTTTTTGCAATATATCATGGGAATATAGAGCAAGGAATTTATGCTGTATTAATAGGCATAATTTTAGGTTATGTAGCAACAGAGTTTTCTTTATATTGGGCAGTGATATTTCATGTCTTTAATAATTCTATGGCAGAAGTTATGTCCCGAATTAACAGTACAGAGTTAAAGACAGTAGCTTTTTTGTTATTTGCAATTATTTGTTTTGGGGCAATTATTATTTATTGGAAAAAAAGAGAAAAAATATTTGCTTTTATTAAAGAAGAGATACAGTGGAAAAAGTGTTTGGTGTCGAAGCGATTTGTTTTTGTGGCAGTAACTTTGATAATTTTTGCGCTGTTTTAGATTGAAAGGATTATAAAAAATGAAAACAATCAGTAAAATTAGTGGCGCCTTGCTAGGCGCCATGCTCCTGTCTAGTATATTTAGTGGTTTGGTTGTTGGTGTTATGGAAGTTGTAAGTTTACCTTTAAGTACACAATCAATTCAGCTTATAGGTGGATGTATGGCCAGTGTTGGGTATTTATACTTCTTTCAACTATTTACTAAGGGTATGAAGAAAAGAGATATAAATGAAGTATCCTTGGAACGAAAGCTTTCGATTTGTGATGGTGGCGGATATTTACTTATATTATTAGGAATGACAACAGTATTATCTAACGTTACAGATAAGATAGTTAATTATCTTAAAATATATTTGATAACCGGAGAAATGAATAAAGGCGTTGTAGAATCTTATGTAGAGAATGTACCAATAGTTTTACTTTTTGTTTGCGTGGTAATTATTTCACCTGTTTTTGAAGAACTTTTGTTTAGAAAAATATTGTTAGAAGAGCTGCTGCCATATGGAAAAGTTATAGCAATTGCGATTAGTAGTCTGTTTTTTGGATTATTTCATGCAAATTTGGAGCAGTTGTTATACACGATATTTTTGGGGGCATTGTGTGCAAATATCGTGATTATTACAGGGGAAATAAAGTATGCAATTTATTTGCATATGTCATTTAATTTATTTGGTGCAATAATATCAGATTTTATACCGACTGGGGCAATTACAACAGTACTACAAATCGTATTTGTAACGGGTGGTGCGTTAATATTTATTTTTAAAGGAAAACAATGTTTGTTTTAAAGGATGAAGATTGTGTTAAGAGCTTTTGTGCAAAAAAAGAATTTTTAAGCATTGGTTTTATGTTGTATATAGCGTTTTTTGTTATTAGCAGCATAGGGGCAATGAGTGAGTAGGAGGGGCGTCTAATAGGGAAGATGAAACTTATTTATAAAGGAAAGTATAATGGCGATCCGTCTACGCTGCCCCATGGAGAGCATATGCCGAATGCTGTGAAATTTAAAGAATTGGAAGGCAGAAAATTCGCAGTAGTTATGAATGTGATTTCGATTGCTGTAACTATTTTGTTTGTGATGTTAATATACGTTAGAACTGAAGTAAGAAATCTTGAGTTGATAGGTATAGGTGGCGGTATCATGTGTTTGACATTTGTACCGCATGAATTGTTACATGCAATTTTTTTAAGGGAAGAGTATACTTATATCATGCTCTGAAATGGGGGATGTTATTTGTAGTCGGTCCGGAAACATTTAGTAAACGGAGATTTATAATTATGAGCATTTTTCCAAGTGTAGTATTTGGATTTGTTCCGTATATTATTTTTTTGCTTAATCCGGGATATGTTATCTTAGGTGCGGCAGGGGCATTTGCAATTGGAGGGGCGTAGGCGATTATTACAATATATATAATGCAGTCGTTCAAATGCCGAAGTCAGCAAGAGTTTACATGTATGGATTTAATAGTTACTGGTATATACCAAATGAGTAGTCAAGCAGGTCGCGCGATAATCGTAAATAAGGAAAAGCAGGTATATAAATATCAGATATAAGAAAATCTATTTTTGAAATTAGCATTTAAATAGTGCGGAGGTTTTTGCTATTGAATAAGAAGTAAGATAGAGAGATGAAAAAGATGAAATATTATTGTATAAAACAACATGACATTACAGATTGTGGAGCTGCCTGTCTTGCGACTATTTGTAAACAAAATGGCTATAAAATAGGCATAACTCAAATCCGTGAGGTCGCGGGTACAGATAAACAGGGAACAAATGTATATGGTGTAGTTAAAGCAGCAGAACAGTTAGGGTTTAGCGCAAAAGGGGTAAGGGGAAATAAAGAAGCTTTTTTTTCAGAGTTTCCATTGCCCTGTATCGCTCATGTGATTGTAAATGGAAGTCTGTTACACTATGTGGTAATACATAAAATTACAAAGCAACAGATAATCATAGCGGATCCGGGAGTTGGAATTGTAAAACTGACGCCGGAAGATTTTTTTGGAGAAGTCCACGACGAGGGGAAAGCACCAAAGTATCAATGGAGCGGTGTTTTGATCTTGTTAGTTAAAAAAGAAGCATTTGCAAAGGGCGACGAAACAAAAGGATTGTTTAGCCGTTTTTTTTATCTGTTGAAACCACAGAAAAAACTGCTTCTTCATATATTTTTTGCTTCATTAGTATATACAATTCTTGGAATATTGGGAGCGTTTTATTTCCAGGAGCTCATAGATACAGTGTTACCGGATGCATTAAGTAAAACACTTATGACATTATCTATAGGTGTGATTGCTTTAAATGTGTTTAAAGTCATATTGAATGCATTTAGGTCGCATTTGCTGTTATATTTGAGTCAGAAATTGGATATTGCATTGCTTCTGGGGTATTATCGTCATGTTTTAGAACTACCTATGAATTTTTTTGGTACAAGAAAGGTGGGCGAAATTATTTCAAGATTCAATGATGCCAGTAAGGTGAGAGATGCCATTTCCGGTGCAACGCTTACAATTATGATTGATACACTGATGGCAGTTGCTGGGGCGATAATACTCTATATTCAAAATTCTGCGCTTTTCGTTATTACAATAATTATGGTTGTCCTGTATTTTGCAACCGTTGTCGGATTTAATAAGTGGTATGAGAGACTCAATCGCAGGCAGATGGAGGATAATGCACAGTTGACTTCATATATGGTAGAATCGTTAAATGGAATTCAAACTGTTAAGTCTTATAATGCAGAACCAAAGGTCAACTTGGAAACGGAACGTAAGTTTATAAAACTGTTAAGAAGTATTTTTGAACTGTGTTGGGTAGAAAATTTGCAAACTTCACTTAAGACGTTTGTGGAGCTTGTGGGTGGAATTGTGATTTTATGGATTGGGGGCATAAGCGTGATAAATGGCGAGATGACGATTGGTTCACTTATTACTTTTAATGCTCTTCTTGCATACTTTTTAGATCCGGTGAAAAACCTTATTAATCTTCAGCCACAGATGCAAACTGCTGTTGTTGCAGCAGACAGACTTGGAGAAATATTAGACTTGGAAGGGGAAAAGACTGAGGCGGAAAATAGAAAGCTTCATCCTGAAAGTATTGCCGGAGATGTTGAGATAAAGGGTTTAAGCTTCCGTTATGGGACAAGAAGATTGGTCCTCGAGGATATAAATATCAAAATTGAAAAAGGACAGAAGGTTGCTTTTGTGGGTGAGAGCGGGTCTGGAAAAACAACACTTTCAAAGCTGCTTCTTCATATGTATTCTGTAGAAAAAGGAGAAATTCTTATCAATGGTAATAACATTGAGGATATTCAGATTGAAAAAATCAGAGACAGAATCGCATATATTCCTCAAGAAACATTTTTATTCAGTGGGACAATATTTGAGAATTTAACACTTGGCTTAGACAATGCCACAATGGATGATATTATAGAGGCGAGCAAAATGGCGCAGGCTCATGATTTTATTAATCAATTACCGCTTAGATACGAGACTATGCTTGATGAGAATGGAGCTAACCTTTCTGGTGGACAGAGGCAGCGTCTTGCAATAGCCAGGGCTATGCTTAAGAAACCAGATATACTTATTCTTGATGAGGCAACCAGTAACCTTGATGCCATCACAGAACGTGCCCTTGATAGAACTATTAATGAGTTTTCTAAGGATATGACAGTCATATTTATTGCCCACAGACTCAGCACAATTAAGAATTGTAACAAAATCTATGTGTTTGAAAATGGAAGAGTTATTGAAAGCGGGAATCATAAGGAACTGACAGAGTCCGGCGGTAAATATGCAGAATTAATAAAACAGCAGAGCCTTGAAGTATCAGATGAGTTGCACAACAGAAAGGTGGGTAAAGACGGATGAAACCAATTATTACAGAAATGAAGGATTTGAGTGATAGTGTAGAGGTTTATGAGTCTAAGCCCAATCCCTTTTTGGTCTATACAATATATGCTGTTTTAGCAGTACTTATATCAGCTTGTATTTGGGCATCAGTATTTAAACTAGATGATGTGGTAAAAAGTGATGGAATATTTAGAAATGCGGATTCTGTTTACGATATAAGTAGTGGAGTGTCGGGGAAGATATCTGATTGTCGGGTGGAAAATGGTACATATGTCAAAGAGGGAGATATTCTTTATGTTGTTTCAATAGATTCTTTGTCTGACACTATTATATCGTATCAGACTGACTTGGAGAATATAAATGCGAGGCTTGATATTTTAGATGCATATGAAAAGGCACTTGATAATGGAACAGTTATTTCGGAAGATTATAAAGAGAATCCGTATTATGAAGAATTTGTGAATCGAAGAGCATTACTGATAGAAAATATTAAGGCTGACGCTCATTCTACAGGTGCTCAAAAGGAAATATATCAAGGCAATATTGCGTCAGTTACATCAACGATAGAGCAGTATGAGACAAAGATAATCAAGCTTGGACAAGTAAAAAATTGTATTACAAGCCGAAATAATTCATTTGGCTTAAGTGACAGTTACTATAGTAGTATTGTTAGCGGCTATATTTCATCATATGATTATTCGAAGCTACAATATGATAATAAAATTACGGAATGTCAGCGCCAGATTGGTCTAATAGAACAACAGGTAGAAAAAGCTGATGAAGTTACAGATTTAGAGAGTTTAAAAAATCAAAAGGAATCCTTGCAAAATAATATAAGTACAATTGAGGAAGAAAAGAGGCAGGTTCTTTCTAATTTGGAGGCAACTCAAGTTGCAAATATTGAGCAGATGATTGAGAGCTGTAATGAGAATCTTATCACTTTAAATACTAATTTGAAATCTGCGCAGCTCGAACTTGATAACATTGGAAATGATATATCAAACAATGATGTTGCAATTCTCACAGAAAAGGGAAATTTAGCCAGTGAAAAAATAGCATATGAAGATAAGAAGAGTGAGTGTGAGGAGTATCTTAAAAGTTATAATATAAAGAATGACAATTGTTCAATAAGTGCACCTTCTTCAGGGTATTTTTATTGCAGTCAGAATTTTAAGCAAGGAAGTTATGTCCAGGAAGGAGGCAATATTGGAAGTATTTATCCGGAAAACGAATCGGAGTTTTATGCTGAGTTATATGTGGATAACTCGGATATAGGAAAGATTTCTGAAGGACAAGAAGTTAAATTTGAGATTGCAGCTTTTCCATCAAGCGAATATGGATATTTTACAGGTACGGTATCTAATATATCGAAGGATATTACTGTCAATGATAATACGGGATCTGCTTATTATGTTGTTAAAGTGAAGTGTGATAATATGAAATTACAGAATAAAGATGGTGACAGTGCGACTTTGAAAAATGGTATGGCTTGTAGTGGAAAGATTATTATTGGTGATAAAACGGTAATGTTTTATTTATTGGAAAAAATAAATCTTATAGGATGATCATGAACAGAAGTGGAGAGCATTATGCTCTCCATCCTTTGGTTTCTTCAGCTCTGTTCAGTCGTTTTAATAGTTCTTCTTTTGTATTCAGAGAAGGATCATCCAGAACAAGCGAAAGAAATTCATTCAGCTTTTCCCCGATCCCTTTTCCGGGTTCCATACCGGCTTCTATGAGGTCTTTCCCTGTCACCGCAAGAGTTTTGAGTGATACACATTGTTTTGCAGATACAATATCATTATAAATTTGTTCGATCTCGTCAAGATTTTGCAGTTTTTCTTCCCGTTTATAAAGGCTTTGTGCCATTACGTCTGCCCGTCGGACTTCCATATAATAAGGAAACAGGTCTTCTCCAATCTTATTTATTGCGCGCCTTACATTTTTGGGAGTTGCAGGCATACGGTAATCATGATAAAGCACAAGTCTGCTTGTCTTTGCGAGAGTGTCGTTATCAAACTTTAACCTTTTTAAAACCTTCCGGGTGATAATCTCGCTTTGGGCGGCATGCTTTTTAAAGTGAGCCTGTCCGTTTTCGTCAAATGTTTTGAATGCAGGCTTACCCATGTCGTGAAACAGCATGGTGAGGCGCAGGAGCTTGTCTGCGCGTATATTCTGCAGTGCATGTAATGTGTGCTCTCCGACTGTATACATGTGGTGAGACGTTTCCTGTGTAGTATTCATAAGAATGTCGAATTCGGGAAGAAACTGCGCGGTTATTCCAAGCCGGAAGGCGTCCCGGAGAAATTCCGGGTGATCGGATACCAGCATTTTAACCAGCTCGGTCTGTATGCGTTCTGCACTGATCTTCTGAAGTGTCGGTGCAAGTTTCTGCATACTGTCCTTCGTTTCTTTATCAATGGTAAAGCCGAGCTGGGCTGCAAACCGGATTCCCCTCAGGATGCGGAGCGCATCTTCCGAAAATCTGGCAGAAGCATTTCCGACACAGCGGATGATTCCTTTTTCTAAATCTTTTTTACCGTCAAAAATATCAACAAGTCCGGTGGTGTTATTGTATGCCATTGCATTAATCGTGAAGTCCCGGCGAAGCAGATCCTCCTGAAGGCAACGGGTAAATGTTACCTCGGACGGATGGCGGCTGTCCTCGTACTTTCCGTCAATCCGGTAGGTGGTCACTTCAAATCCCTCCCCATCCAGAAGAACGGTAATGGTGCCGTGTTCAATACCGGTATCGAAGGTGCGTGGAAATAAGGCTTTTGTCTCTTCCGGCATAGCTGAGGTCGTAATATCCCAGTCTTCCGGGGTGCGTCCGAGAATAGAATCTCTGACGCAGCCGCCTACCGCATATGCTTCAAAACCATGACTTTGCAAGGTTTCGATAATATAATTTACTTTTTGGGGTAATAAAATCTTTTTCATAATCATTTCCTTCTTTTTATAAAGTTTTGAAATCGCCGGCAGAGATTTCAAAATGCATCGGTCTGCGTGTGACTGGATGATAAAAGCTTAATTTGTATGCACACAGACAGATATCCTGCCATGTATGCATGTGGGATGATGCAGGATTATATTTTGTATCGCCGACAATGGGGCAGCCGATACCGGCAAGCTGTACCCGAATCTGATGGTGCCGTCCGGTGTCCAGATGTATTTCCAGAACAGTCGGAGAACTTTCGGAATCGGAACTGTACCGGTCAGTGGAAAAGAAGTCTGTCTGATCTGTCAGTATTTTGTAAGAAAGACGGGCAAATTTCGCACCGGGAGTATGAGGGCTGCAGATCCGGGATGTGTTGCTTCGCGCGTCTTTTACAAGATAGTGTTCCAACGCTGCTTCCTGCTTTTCAGGAGCTTTGCTCACCAGCGCAAGATAATATTTGCCGAACTTGTGGGCTGTGAGCTGACGGTTCAGCTCCTTTGCCGCAAAAGGTGTTTTGGCAAATACAAGAATTCCGCTGACCGGCTGGTCAAGTCTGTGGATAACGGCGAGATAGGAATTCCCTGTTCGACCGGAAGATTGATTGATATAGTTTTTTAATATGCTTATCATGTCCGGTGTACCGATTTTGCTACTTTCTGTTGCGATTTTGGCGGGCTTATAACAGACAATCATGTGTTCATCTTCATAAAACACGTGTAAAATGGGGCTTTTCATAGCTTTTCTCCTGAGTTTTAAATCTTATCTATCATTTAACCACGACGCAGAAAAATATGCAACCCGGAAAAATTATGTTATAATTAATTTAATTGGTGTAGGGCAGAACGAGCATATCATGGGAAAATTCTTTTCCTTAAAATGTCGAAAGATGTCGAAAAATATCTGGGTATATCAGGATAAGTCTGGAAATGTCATTTGGAAAGAGCGGGGAATCTCCGGGAGGAATTTCCCGCTTTGTCTTGACAAACATTTTCCTATAGATTAAAATTACGAATAATTGCAGAAATGTGGGAAAGATTCGAATTTAATCGTAAATGATGGAGAGAAAATCAATGGCAAAGGAAAAGAAATTAGTAAAAAACATTACTTCAAGAGAAGAAGATTTTGCACAGTGGTATACGGATGTTGTCCGTGAGGCACAGCTGTGTGATTATTCAAGTGTAAAGGGATGTCTCAATTATCTGCCGAACGGCTACGCGATCTGGGAACTGATTCAGGCAGATCTGGACAGAAGATTCAAGGAAACAGGCGTTGAAAATGTATATCTCCCGGAATTGATTCCGGAGAATCTGCTGCAGAAAGAGAAGGATCATATTGAGGGATTTGCCCCGGAGGTAGCATGGGTAACGCACGGGGGGATGGAAAAACTGCAGGAAAGATTCTGTATCAGACCGACCTCCGAGACGTTGTTCTGTGATTTGTGGTCAAGAACAGTGCAGTCTTACAGGGATTTGCCAAAGGTATGGAATCAGTGGTGTTCGGTACTCCGCTGGGAGAAGACGACAAGACCGTTCCTTCGTTCCAGAGAATTTCTGTGGCAGGAGGGACACACCATTCATGCAACCTATGAGGAAGCAGAAGAACGCACGAAGATGATGGCTCAGATATACAGAGATTTTTATAAAGAAACGTTGGCAATGCCTTTCGTATCCGGAAGAAAAGCGGAGAATGAGAAGTTTGCCGGAGCGCAGGATACTTATACGGTTGAGGCGCTGATGCATGATGGAAAAGCGCTTCAGGCGGCAACCAGCCATTTCTTTGGCAGTGGCTTCCCGGATGCTTTTGATATTAAATATATTGATAAAGACAATCAGTTAAAGAGTGTTTATGAAACCTCCTGGGGATTGTCTACAAGAAGTATTGGCGGTCTTATCATGGTTCACGGAGACGATGACGGCCTTGTGCTTCCGCCGCGCGTAGCGCCTGTGGAGTGTCGGATTATTCCGATTGCACAGCATAAGGAAGGTGTGCTGGATGCTGCTTATACTCTCTTTGAGGAGCTTAAGAAAGCGGGCTACAGAGTGAAAATCGATGATTCTGATAAGAGTCCGGGATGGAAATTCTCTGAGCAGGAGATTCTTGGAATCCCGACCCGTATTGAGATCGGACCGAAAGACATTGAAAACCATCAGGTTGTCGTTGTACGGCGCGATACACGTGAGAAGATGGTTGTTTCCATAGATGAAATCGTACAGAAGCTTAAGGGCATTCTGGAAACCATTCAGAAGGATATGTACGACAGGGCAGAAGAATTCCTGCAGGCACATATTGATACGGCGGTTGATATGGATGAGATGGTAGAGAAGTTCAAGGAAAACCGTGGATTTGTAAAGGCGTGCTGGTGTGGAGATCCGGACTGCGAGGCAGAGGTAAAGGCGGTCACGGGCGGAGCTTCTACAAGATGTCTGATTGAAGACGAAGAAATGATCTCAGATGAATGTATCTGGTGTAAGAAACCCGCAAAACATATGGCATACTGGGGAAAATCTTATTAATAATGAGTGAACCTGTTTCAGGTTCGGATGAAAGAATGTGCTAAGGCACATTCTTTATTTTTTGGTTTCAGGTCTATTTCTGTTTTTTTTCACATACGATAGAGAGAATATGTAATGTGAAGTGCAGGGGAGAGTTATGCAGGAATATGAGCGAGACAGCGTATTGGAGCAATACGATATTGTGGCAGACAGCACCCGTAAAACAAGGGGTGCTATTTTATGCGATACGGATAAAGGATTATTAATATTAAAAGAGGTGGCTGTTTCATCGGCGAAGCTTCCCGCACTTTTTGAGTTATACGAATATCTTGCTGGCCAGGGGTATGTGAAGGCAGATTATCCGATAAAAAACCGGGAAGGAGAATACGTAAGCCTTTCGCAGACCGGGGATAAATATCTGCTCAGGCAGTGGTCCTATGGCCGGGAATGCAATGTGCACAACACAGCGGAACTCTTGAAGGCGGCCGGAAATCTTGCAAAGCTACATATTCTGATGAGAAAAGAAATGGAGAATCATGTGCCGACTGTCATGCATTTAAAAGAAGAGTATATGCGTCATAATCGTGAGCTTAAAAAGGTGCGGAAGTTTATAAGAGGGGTTTCTCCGAAGGGAGAATTTGAATTTGTGTTTTTGAAATATTTTGATAAAATGTATTACCTGGCGGATACTGCATTGAGTATGCTGGAAGAGTCTGATTATGATGAACTGTATCAGGAAAGCATCCGGGAATCGCATATTATACATGGAGAATACAATTACCACAATCTGTTGATTACACAGGCCTCTGCTCCGCCTGAAATGATGACAGTTAATTTTGACAGAATGAAAAAAGGGGTGCAGACAGAGGATTTGTATTATTTTCTGAGAAAAGTGATGGAAAAGCACGGCTGGAGAGAAAGGCTGGGGGATAGTATTATGAATGCATATTCTGCGATAAAACCGTTAAATAAAAAGGAAATAGAATACCTGAAGCTTCGTCTTACTTATCCGGAAAAATTCTGGAAAATTGCGGATTCTTATTATCGTTCGAATAAAGCGTGGATATCGGTGAAGAATATAGAAAAGATGAACATGGCAGTTCGCCAGACAGAGGAAAAAGAGAGATTTCTCAAGAATGTTTTTGTAACTGTTTAGCTGCAGCGGATGGGTGTGCCAGAATGAATACACTTTTTCCTTTCATATATGGGCAAAAGTAGCAAATTGCCTTGACAAACACAGCGAAAACAGGTATAACAATAATTAGAGGCGATTTGCCCAGAGATTTAAACAAGAGGAGGAAAAATATCCATGAACAGAACAGAGTTAATTGCAGCTGTTGCCAGCCAGGCTGAATTGTCTAAAAAGGATTCTGAAAAAGCATTAAAAGCTTTTGTTGATGTAGTTACAGAAGAATTAAAGAAAGGAAACAAGATTCAGTTAGTCGGATTTGGCACTTTTGAAACGTCTGAAAGAGCTGCAAGAGAGGGCAGAAACCCACAGACAGGAAAGACAATGAAGATTGCAGCTTGTAAGGCACCGAAATTCAAAGCTGGTAAGGCATTAAAGGATGCTGTTAATAAGTAAGAAGTATAGATGGATATATTTTAAAGGCGGAGAGTTGTAACGGTCTCCGTCTTTTTTGGTGGGAGGAATTATGAGACTGGATAAATTTTTGAAGGTATCCCGTTTGATTAAGCGCAGGACGGTTGCCAATGAAGCATGCGACGCAGGAAGAGTACTTGTGAACGGGAAAACTGCAAAGGCGTCTGTAAAGGTGAAACCGGGCGATATTATCGAGATACAATTCGGATTAAAAACGGTGAAAGCAGAAGTCCTTGATATTCAGGAAACAACAAAGAAGGAAGAAGCAAAAGACTTGTTCAGATATTTGTAATAAAAGGGAACAACCTTTCATATGATTACTAAGAAAGGTTGTGAGATTTATGGAAGAAAGAACGGTACAAAAAGGGCATAAGCTTGTTATAAATAACCGGAAAACAAGTATGGTGACGGGGGTGCTTGACGTACTTTCGTTTGATTTGAATGAAATATTGCTGGAGACGGAGCAGGGGATGCTGATGGTGAAGGGGACTGACCTGCATGTGAATCGTCTGAGTCTTGAAAAAGGAGAAGTTGATCTGGCAGGAAATATAGACAGCATTGCTTATTCGGAAGTTCATACTGTGGCAAAGCAGGGTGAGAATCTGTTTTCCAAATTGTTCAGGTGATATATGCCGGGAATAGAGAAGGAATTCATTACATTTGTGGTAGCGGTGATTTCCGGAATGAACGCGCGTCTGATCTACCGGTGTCTGGAATGTGTCCGGGAAATTTTCAAGCACAGCCTTATTGTAACAGGTATTGAGGATGTTTTGTTCTGGCTTGGAATTGCTTTTTATTTCTTTGTGCAGATTTACCAAACCAGTAATGGTAGTATACGCTGGTATTTTGTACTAGGTATTGTAGCAGGAGTATTTCTGGCAACTTTGTTACTGCGAAAAATGCAAAAAATACAAGAAAAATTTCTACATAAAAATAACAAAAAATAAAAGAAACCTATTGCGCACCCGAAAGAAAAAGGGTAATATTAAATTACTGTTGGGAGATTATAAGGGTGAGTAGAATGAATAGGAAAAATAGGAGAAGACGGTCTGTTCGTCAGAAGAGACGGGCGAGCCAGCATAGAAGAAGTATGCTTGCTGTCAGTGCAGTGATTATCCTGTTGGCGGCGGTTGTATCTGCGAATGGAATTACGCTTCGCGCAAAGGATGAAGAGTACTGCGAGCAGATAGAAGAGCTTGAACAGCGGATTGAAGAGGAAGAGCAGAGAACCGCTGAGATTGATGATCTGGAAAAATATATTAATACAGATGAGTATGTAGAAGAGCTGGCAAAAGAAAAACTGGGTCTGGTGAATGAAAACGAGATTATTTTTAAAGCTGAGTAACCAGGCAATATGTGAAAATACATGAGATAAAGCTTCGGACATGATGTCCGGAGCTTTTTGTGCATGTAAATGGGAACACGTGTAGAAGGGAGTATTAAGATGCCGGATGTAAAAGAAAAGACGGTATTTATGAATCCGTATGTTATACAGATGGACAAGCTGGCAGAGTCGCTGAAGTCTGTTTCCAGTACTTTTGCAGGGCTTGCAGATTACAGAGTTGCATTTACGAAGGAAGAGAATGAAACAATGTTCCGTAAAGTGACAGAGAAGGTGTGCGAAGGATGTGAAAGGAAAGAGAGCTGCCTGGGGGAAAAAAGGCTGGATACATACCGTATGATGTATGATATTCTGAGTGCTGCGGAGGAATATGGGGCGGAGTTGAATGTGGAGTTGAAGAGGAATCTTCAGAAACAATGTATGATGGCGCCGCGGTTTTTGAGAGAAACACTGGAAAACTATGAAAATGCAAAACAAAAGCTGATGTGGACAAACAAGCTGGTTCAGAACAGAGAAGGATATGCGAGCCAGCTTGATTATTTTGCAAAGACAATTCAGTGTACAACAAGGGAACTGGATGCGGGGATTTTTGAAGATAATCATTTGGAGAAAAAAATAAAGACTCATTTGAAAAAATCAGGGATACGGATGCTGTCCTCCGTATTTTATATTACACCTCAGGGGCGCTATGAGATACATCTTACCATAAAAGCATCCAGGGGGCATGTGATACCGGTGAAGGAGCTGGCGGCAGAGGTGGGTGATATTGTAGGAAGGGTGATGATACCGCAGCAGGGGGAACGTCCGGTGATCGGAGACGAATATTGCACGGTGGCCTGCGTGGAGGGGGCCAGATACCATACGCTGCAGGGCGTTGCAAAGATTGGAAAGGATTGTGATACGATATCTGGAGACACCTTTCTTATGACCAATCTGCCGGGTGGGAAGAAGGGAGTCGCGCTTTCTGATGGCATGGGTTCCGGGGAAGAAGCTTTCCGGGACAGTGCTATGGTGGTAGAGCTTCTGGAGGAGCTTCTGAATGCCGGGTTCCCGGTGAAAACAGCAGTCCAGATTATGAATACAGCGTTGGTGATCGGACGGGAAGACGTCCGCTTTTCGACGATTGACGTCAGCTTATTTGATTTATACGATGGGACATGCGAGTTTGTAAAGGCAGGCGCCGCGGCAACTTATATTAAGCGGGGGAAAAAGGTGGAGAAAATTCATTCAGTGGCGCTCCCGATTGGCGTTATTCAGGATTTAGAGGTCGAGACCGTGACGAAACAGTTGGAATCCGGGGATTTTGTGATCATGCTGACGGATGGGGTGACAGATGCAGTTCCGGTAGATGGACAGGAGGAATTTATAAGTAAATTGATAGAAGATACACAGCTGCAGAATCCGGGAGAACTGGCACATTACATTCTTGGAAAGGTATTGGAACGCTCCGGTGAACTGCCGCTTGATGATATGACAGTGTTGGTAATCGGGATGTGGAAATTATAGAAAATATGGGAAGACTTGCTTTTTGAAAGGATTTTATATATATTTAATGGAAAGAGATGATCAAAATATACGGAAGCAAGGGATTGGATAAATGTATCAAAAAGTAAAAGCGTATGTTGCAAAATATCATATGCTTACGGGTGATGATAACGTGATTGCGGGCATATCAGGAGGCGCAGATTCCATATGCCTTCTTTTCGTGCTTCTCAGGCTGCAGAAGGAGAT
Organism: Lachnospiraceae bacterium UBA7109; assembly: GCA_002492335.1. Classification (GTDB taxonomy): domain Bacteria; phylum Bacillota; class Clostridia; order Lachnospirales; family Lachnospiraceae; genus UBA7109. Next base: position 30,836 of record DKYD01000104.1, on the reverse strand, counting down.
TCCGTTTACGCTTACGGCAGTCCATGTGCATCATGGCCTCCGCGGTGAAAGTGCAGACCATGATGAAGCGTATGTAAGAGAAGTGTGCAGCCGGGAGCATGTGGAGCTTGTTACTTTTCGCAAGGACGTAGGGAAATTTGCAAATGAACAGGGACTTACGTTAGAAGAAGCCGGGCGGCAGGTGAGGAGAACCGCATTTGAACAGGTGTTTAAGGAAAAGGGCGGGAGCAAAATTGCGCTTGCGCATCATTTGAATGATAATGCAGAAACACTTTTATGGAATTTATGCAGGGGAACCGGACTGAAGGGCCTGGGAGGGATAGCGCCTGTATCAGGGGTGTGGATTCATCCGTTTTTGTGTGTGAAACGTACAGAAATTGAATCATATCTGAAAAATTGGGGAATATCCTATTGTACGGATGAGACAAATCTGGAAAATGTTTATACGAGAAATAAGATCCGCAATCAGGTGATCCCTTATCTGGAAGAGAATCTGAATGAACAGGCAACGGCTCATATCGCGGAAACAGCGGAACGGATGCGGGCGCTTGGCGAATATATAGAGGAGGAGGCGGCGCGTGCAAAGAATATATGTACAGAGCATAGAAAGCCGGGGGAGACCACGCTTGAGGAAGACAAATACCGGCAGATCGCCGCTGCGCTTCAGCCGTATGTGCTGCATCAGATTATCTGTGAAACAGCCGGGAGAAGTAAAGATATTGAAGCGGTCCATGTTAAATTACTGGAAGACCTGTTGGAAAAGCAGGTTGGAAGGAGAGTGCAGCTCCCTTATGATATCACTGCTGTCAGATGCTATGAAGGATTAAGAGTTTATAAAGGACAGGGAAAGGAAACGATGCCGGAGGAGGGAGAATTTATCTTTCGAATTATGGAACGTGGAGAAAAGAATGAAGTATTTCCGGAAAATCCCTACACGAAATGGTTTGATTATGATATAATTAAAAATACTGTAAAAATCAGGCACAGGCAGCCTGGCGATTATATTACGATAGATAAAGCCGGAAATACGCAGAAGCTGAAGCAGTATTTTATAAATGAGAAAATTCCGCAAAGTGAGCGTGATGCGATATGGCTTGCGGCGGATGGCTCACATGTTATGTGGATCGTGGGGCGTCGTCAGAATCAGATGTATCAGATTACAGAAAGAACCAAAAGAATTTTGGAAATACAATTATACAAAGGAGAAAATTATGGCAGAGACAATTAAAATTATGTTCAGTGAAGAAGAAGTTGCAGCAAGAATTAAAGAGATGGGAAGACAGATCAGTGAAGATTATGCAGGAAAGCAGGTGCATTTAATCTGTGTACTGAAGGGCGGAGTGTTTTTTATGTGTGAGCTTGCAAAGCGTATTTCCGTGCCGGTATCACTGGATTTTATGAGTGTGAGCAGCTATGGGGACGGCACGTCCTCCAGCGGCGTTGTGAAGATTGCAAAAGACCTGGATGAATCCCTGGAAGGGAAGCATGTCATTGTAGTGGAGGATATTATTGATTCCGGAAGAACGCTTTCCTATCTTCTGGAGATTCTCGCAAAGAGGCATCCGGCAAGCATGAAATTGTGTACGCTGCTTGATAAGCCTGACAGAAGGGTTAGAAAAGTGGATGTGGACTATACCGGTTTTGAGATACCGGATGAATTTGTCGTGGGGTATGGACTTGATTATGCACAGAAATATAGAAATCTGCCATACATTGGAATTGTAGAAGGGGTAGAATAGAAAGGGGCAGCAGATTGAATACAAAACATAACCGAGGATTTGGCGGTGGAACACTGCTGATATTTATCATTGTTTTATTTGTGGTATTCTGGTTTACGAACCTGTTTGAGCAGAGAGAGGATGAGATTACCTGGCAGGCATTTGAAAAGCTGGTGAAGACAGATGACGTAGAGGAGGTGACGGTAAGCCAGAATAAAGCGGTTCCGACCGGACGGGTGGAAGTACGTCTGAAGGAAGAAGCGGGTATAAGTGGTGACGCCAGATATTTGTATGTTTCCGATGTAAATGAGGTTCAGAAATATCTGAAGGAAAACGACGTCGCATATACGATGTCTGATGTGCCGGGAGACAATTGGTTTTTGACAGCAGTTATGCCGTCGCTTCTTGCCGTGGGCTGTGTCCTTTTGCTGTTTTTCCTTATGAACCGGCAGGGAGGCGGAGCGAACGCCAAAGCAATGAATTTTGGAAAGAGCCGTGCGCGTCTGAGTACGGAGGAAGATAAAAAGATTACATTTGCACGGGTTGCAGGACTGAAGGAAGAGAAAGAAGAGCTGGAGGAAATTGTGGATTTCCTGAAGACGCCGAAGAAATATATACAGGTTGGCGCCAGAATTCCGAAAGGAGTACTTCTTGTAGGACCTCCGGGAACCGGTAAAACATTGCTTGCAAAAGCTGTTGCAGGTGAGGCAGGAGTGCCGTTCTTTACGATTTCCGGCTCTGATTTCGTGGAGATGTTTGTCGGCGTAGGAGCTTCCCGTGTGAGGGATTTGTTTGAAGACGCCAAGAAAAATGCACCGTGTATTATATTTATTGATGAGATTGATGCTGTGGCAAGACGCAGAGGTACGGGAATGGGCGGCGGACATGACGAGAGAGAGCAGACCCTGAACCAGCTTCTTGTGGAGATGGATGGATTTGGAGTCAATGAAGGGATTATTGTCATGGCGGCGACAAACCGTGTAGATATACTTGACCCTGCAATCTTAAGGCCGGGACGATTTGACAGAAAGGTTATGGTAGGAAGACCGGATGTTCAGGGGAGGGAAGAAATTCTCAAAGTCCATGCAAAGGGCAAACCGCTCAGTGAAGAGATTGATTTAAAACAGATCGCACAGACAACGGCGGGATTTACAGGGGCAGATCTTGAGAACCTTCTGAATGAAGCTGCAATTATTGCCGCAAAGGAAAACCGGATGTTTTTAAAACAGGAAGACGTCAGGAAAGCGTTTGTAAAGGTCGGCATTGGAGCGGAGAAGAAGAGTCGGGTTATTTCTGATAAAGAAAAGAAGATTACGGCATTTCATGAGGCGGGCCATGCGATTTTATTCCATGTGCTTCCGGATGTGGGA
>DKYD01000104.1:0-27444 GCA_002492335.1 Lachnospiraceae bacterium UBA7109 | reverse complement strand
TGTGCTTCCGGATGTGGGACCGGTATATAGTGTGTCAATTATTCCGACCGGAAGCGCGGGAGGTTATACGATGCCGCTCCCGGAAAGGGATGAAATGTTTGATACCAGAGGGAAAATGCTGCAGGATATTACAGTGTCACTGGGGGGACGTGTGGCGGAAGAAGCAGTGTTTGATGATATTACAACAGGTGCGTCCCAGGATATCAGACAGGCGACCGGCCTGGCAAAATCTATGGTAACAAAATTCGGTATGTCTGAAGCGGTGGGACTGATTAACTATGATAACGATAATGATGAAGTGTTCATAGGGCGGGATCTTGCACATACGCAGAGACAGTATGGAGAAGGCGTTGCTTCTGTTATAGACAAGGAAGTGAAGCGTATTATTGATGAATGTTATAAGCGTGCAAAAGAAATTATCCATGAGTACGATGATGTGCTGCATGCATGTGCCGGGCTTTTGCTGGAAAAGGAGAAGATAACGAGAGAAGAATTCGAGCAGTTATTTACGGATAGAAAGGGTAAAGGGAATGAAGGAGCAGGCATTATTTAGCGATGGGACAGCAGGGTATGTGATTCCTCCGGAACCGAACCAGAATGAGACAATTACGATCAGATTCCGCACGGCGAAGGATGATGTGTCCGGAGTAAAATTAATTACTCCGGACAGCAGTCGTGAGATGGAAAAAACATATACGGAAGGCGCATTTGACTATTATTCTGTCGTATGCAGAGTGGGGGAAGAGCCTTTCCGGTATTATTTTGAAATCAATTGTGAGGGGGAAATGTATTATTATAATCGCTGCGGGATCTCCAGGGAGGTAATCGACGTTTACAGCTTTGTGATTGTTCCCGGATTTTCTGTTCCGGACTGGGCGAAGGGCGCGGTTATGTATCAAATCTATACAGACCGTTTTTATAATGGAGATTTCTCAAATGATGTAGAAACAAATGAGTATTTTTATATTGGAGATTACAGCCGTAAAGTAACGGACTGGAATAAATATCCGGACAGTATGGGCGTCCGGGAGTTTTATGGCGGAGATCTTAAGGGAGTTATGGACAAACTGGATTATCTGCAGGATCTGGGAATAGAGGTTCTGTATTTTAATCCACTTTTTGTATCTCCTTCGAATCATAAATATGATATCCAGGATTATGACTATATAGACCCACATTATGGTGTGATCGTCGAAGATGGCGGCGATGTATTAAGCGATGGTGTGACAGAAAATTCTCAGGCGACAAAATACCAGAAGCGGACAGGAGATTTTAAGAACCTGGAGGCGAGCAATCATTTCTTTTCCCAATTTGTGGAGGAGCTTCACAGGCGGGGAATGAGGATTATTCTTGACGGTGTGTTTAATCACTGTGGCTCTTTTAATAAATGGATGGACAGGGAACGAATATATGAAAATCAGGAGAATTATGCTCCGGGGGCATATGTTTCTTATGACAGTCCGTACCACAGTTATTTTCGGTTTACAAACGAGGGACCGGAAAACTGGCCGTATAATAACAGTTATGATGGATGGTGGGGGCATGATACTCTGCCGAAGTTGAATTACGAGGATTCTGAGAAGCTGGAGGAATACATTCTTCAGATAGGCCGCAAATGGGTATCGCCTCCATATAATGTGGACGGATGGCGTCTGGATGTGGCGGCGGATCTCGGCAGAAGCAATGAGTATAATCATAGTTTCTGGAAGAAATTCCGTAAGGCGGTAAAGGATGCGAATCCGAATGCAGTAATTTTGGCGGAACATTACGGCGATCCGGAGGAGTGGCTTCGGGGAGACGAGTGGGATACGGTGATGAATTATGATGCGTTTATGGAGCCGGTGACCTGGTTCCTTACCGGAATGGAGAAGCATAGTGACGAGAAGCGGGAAGATCTGCTTGGAAATGCGGATGCGTTTATGGGCGCTATGACGCATCATATGGCGGATATGATGACCTCATCTCTGCAGTCTGCCATGAACGAGCTTTCCAACCATGATCATTCCAGATTTCTGACGAGGACGAACCATATGGTGGGGCGTACCGGAACACTCGGGCCTGAGCAGGCGGACAAATATGTAAACGAAGCGGTGATGAGGGAAGCTGTTGTCATACAGATGACGTGGTCGGGAGCGCCAACCGTGTATTATGGAGATGAAGCAGGTGTGTGTGGATTTACGGATCCGGACAGCAGGCGTACGTATCCGTGGGGACATGAAAATCAGGAATTGATCCGTTTCCATAAGGAAATGATTCATATACACAAAGAACATTCTGTGTTCCGGAAAGGCTCGCTCCTTATGCTTGGCGGCTGGGAAAATGTAATTGCGTATGCGAGGTTTGATGAAAAAGAGCAGATTGTAGTGATTATTAATAACAGTAGTGAACTGAGAGAGGTAACTGTGCCGGTGTGGATGGCGGAGGTGCCGGTGAACAGCCGGATGAGCAGGCTGATCTATTCTTATGCGAACGGGTATACAAGAAGCTACGAAGAATATATCGTAAAAGATGGGAATGTAGTTGTGAATATGGGGTCGAATTCGGCGCTTGTCATGAAGACGATAAAGAGATAATTATTCGTTGACACTGAGACGGAAATTCATTAAAATTATAGATAGGTATCAGAGAACGGAAATACCTTCTATAATGAAAAAAGGACAGGTGAAAATCAATGTATATGGATGATTACAAACGCTGGGCTCAGGCAGACCTTGAGGACGCCGATCTGACAGCAGAGCTTGAGGCAGTTGCGGGGAACGAAGAAGAGATTAAGGAGCGTTTTGCGGTTGCGTTAAAGTTTGGTACGGCGGGCTTAAGGGGCGTGCTGGGAGCAGGATCGAACCGCATGAATATCTATGTGGTGCGGCAGGCTACACAGGGACTGGCCAACTGGGTGAAGACACAGGGTGGAAATCAGCTGGTCGCTATCAGCTATGACAGCCGTATCAAGAGTGACGTTTTTGCGAAAACGGCTGCCTGTGTATTGGCTGCAAATGGAATTAAGGTTCGCATTTATGACGCATTAATGCCGGTTCCGGCATTGAGCTTTGCAACTCGTTATTATAAGGCGAATGCCGGTATTATGGTAACTGCTTCCCATAATCCTGCAAAATATAACGGATATAAGGCATATGGACCGGATGGATGCCAGATGACAGATGAGGCGGCAGATATTGTATATGCTGAGATTCAGAAGACAGATATTCTGGAAGGCGCGAAGATTGTAAGCTTTGAGGAAGGCATGGCTTCCGGATTGATTGAATATGTGGGAGACGACTGCAAGGAAGCATTGTATGAGGCGATTGAGGCATGCAGCGTGCGCCCGGGTCTTTGCAAGACGGCGGGACTTAAGCTTGTGTACTCTCCGCTTAATGGAAGCGGACTGGTTCCGGTTACCCGTGTGCTGGGAGATATCGGAATTGATGATATTACAATTGTTCCGGAACAGCAGTATCCGGATGGAAACTTCCCGACATGTCCATACCCGAATCCGGAAATTTTTGAAGCTTTGAAGCTGGGGCTTGAGTTGGCCGAGAAATCAGGCGCAGACCTGATGCTTGCAACGGATCCGGATGCAGACCGTGTAGGTATTGCGATTAAGTGTCCGGATGGAACATATGAGCTGGTGTCCGGTAACGAGGTTGGCGCGCTTCTGTTAGATTATATCTGTGCAGGGCGGATTGAGAATGGAACGATGCCGGAGAATCCGGTAGCTGTAAAATCCATCGTTTCCACACCGCTTGCTGATGCCATAGCGGCACATTACGGGGTAGAACTCCGCAGTGTCCTGACAGGCTTTAAGTGGATTGGCGATCAGATTGCTACATTGGAGGAAGCTGGAGAGGTAGAGAGATTTATCTTTGGATTCGAGGAAAGTTATGGATATCTGGCAGGACCGTATGTACGTGATAAGGATGCGATTATCGGTTCCATGCTGATCTGCGAGATGGCGGCGTATTACCGCAGCATTGGCTCCTCTATCAAAGAAAGACTGGAAGAAATTTATGCAGAATATGGCCGTTACCTGAATAAGGTTGACAGCTTCGAATTCCCGGGGTTATCCGGTATGGATAAAATGACGGGTATTATGGAAGGACTTCGTGAGAATCCGCTTACGGAGATTGCAGGCTATAAGGTAGTGAAAGCGGTTGATTATAAGAAACCGGAGGAGACAGGTCTCCCGGCTGCAAATGTTCTGATCTACAATCTGGAAGGCGGGGCAGCCGTGATTGTTCGCCCATCCGGTACAGAGCCGAAGATTAAAACATACTTTACTACGCTGGGTAAGGATCTGGCTGAGGCGCAGGCGCAGAAAGATAAGCTTGCAGAGGCTATGAAGCCGATTCTGGCATAAAAAGATAACAAAGAAAATAAAAAAAGACAGCAAAACAGACCGGGGAAAGGCTCTCCGGTCTGTTTTTGACTGCTTTGTCGTGAAGTCCGGTGAATTATTTTGTCAGAACTTCCACATCATTTTCTGTAATCAGTACCATATATTCTATCTGTGCAGATAACCCGCCATCGATGGTGTAGACCGTCCATCCATTATCTTCATCCACACAGAAATCCGGACTTCCTTCATTGATCATTGGCTCGATCGTAAACATCATGCCGGGAACAAGCACCATTTCGCTGCCTTTCGGTGTGACGTAGCTGACAAAAGGATCCTCATGAAATTCAAGACCAATGCCGTGTCCGCCGATATCCTCTACAACAGAATAACCGTTCGCGCGTGCGTGGCTGTTAATGGCCCAGGCGATATCTCCGAGATGCCCCCATGGCTTTGCGGCCTTTAATCCCAGCTCTACACATTCCTTTGTAGTACGTACAAGCTTTTCGGCACGCGGAGAAATATTTCCAATCGTAAACATACGGGAGGCATCCGAAAAATAACCATTTAATATAGTCGATACATCTACATTGATAATATCCCCATCTTTTAATATCTCGTCTTCGCAGGGAATTCCGTGACATATGACGTCATTTATGGAAGTGCACACACTCCTGGGAAATCCCTCATAATTCAAGGGAGCCGGGATTCCGCCGTGTTCTGTGGTGAAATCATAGACCAGTTTATCAATCTGTGCAGTGCTCATGCCCTCACAGATGTGCGCCTGTACATGGTCAAGAACGGCGGTGTTTAACGCAGCGCTTTTTTTGATAGCTTCAATCTGCTCCGGGGTTTTTAATAAAGAACGGTCAGGAACGATCTGACCCTTTGAGGCAAGCTTCCAAAGCTTTATATCAAGTCTGTCCAAAATAAATTCCTTCTTTCCTTTTGAGTTTCATGAACATTATAACACTTTTGCCCATTGTTTCAATCTCAAAAATAATGTATACTAAAATATATATCATTTGGCGGATTTAGAAGAACCAAATAAAGGAGGAGAAGAAACATGTTGAGAATTGGTATACTTACAAGTGGTGGTGACTGCCAGGCGTTGAATGCAGCGATGCGTGGAGTCGTAAAAGGTATTTATTCTAAGTGCGATGCTAAGGATGTGGAGATTTACGGGTTCCAGGAAGGGTATAAAGGATTAATCTATTCAAACTTTAAGATGCTGACTTCCAAAGATTTCTCGGGAATCCTGACCGTGGGAGGCACGATTCTGGGAACTTCTAGACAGCCGTTTAAACTGATGCGTGTGCCGGATGAAAACGGACTTGATAAAGTGGAGGCTATGAAGCATACTTATCATAAGCTGAATCTGGATTGTCTTGTGATTCTGGGAGGAAACGGAACGCATAAGACAGCGAACCTTTTGAGAGAGGAGGGCCTGAATGTTGTAACGCTTCCGAAGACGATCGATAATGACCTCTGGGGAACGGATATGACATTTGGTTTCCAGAGCGCGGTTGATATTGCTACGGATACGATTGATAAGATTCATACGACAGCAACCTCCCATAACCGTGTATTTATCGTTGAGATCATGGGACACAGAGTAGGGTGGGTAGCGCTTCATGCAGCGATTGCCGGAGGTGCAGATATTGTACTTCTTCCGGAGATACCGTATGATATAGATGTAATTGTAGATGCCATTAATAAGAGAAAAGAAGCAGGAAAGAGATTTACGATTATTGCAGTTGCGGAGGGCGCTATTTCCAAGAAGGACGCGAAGCTTTCCAAGAAGGAACTGAAGAAAAAGCAGGAAAAGAAATCTTATCCATCTGTAGCTTATGAAATGGCAGAAAAGGTTGCGAAGAGAACAGATCAGGAAGTACGTATTGCGATTCCGGGACATACACAGAGAGGCGGTTCTCCGTGTCCATATGACCGTGTTCTGTCTACAAGACTGGGCGCGGCAGCGGCAGAAGCAATTCTGGATGGTGATTTTGGCAACATGATGGGAGTTAAGAATGATAAGATTGTCCGTGTACCGCTTTCAGAAGTTGCGGGTAAGCTGAAGTATGTGGATCCGAATTCTGATATTATTAAAGAAGCAAAATTGACAGGTATCAGCTTTGGTGATGAGTAAGAAGCAGAATGGGAGTGTAGAAAATGTCGTATATGGCATTATACCGGAAATTCCGGCCGAATGAATTTGAAGACGTAAAGGGGCAGAATGCTATTGTTGAGACGCTTAAGAACCAGATCAAGGCAGAGCGTATCGGACATGCATATTTGTTTTGCGGCACCCGGGGAACGGGAAAGACAACGGTGGCAAAGATTTTTGCCAGAGCAGTGAACTGTGAACATCCGGTGGATGGAAGTCCCTGCGGGGAATGTGCTATGTGCAGGGCAATTGCAGACGGAAGCTCTATGAATGTCATCGAGATTGATGCGGCTTCTAACAATGGCGTTGACAATATTCGTGAGATCCGCGAAGAGGTCTCTTACCGGCCGGCAGAAGGCAGATATAAGGTCTATATTATCGATGAGGTGCATATGCTTTCTATCGGCGCCTTTAATGCACTTTTGAAAACACTGGAGGAACCGCCGGAATATGTGATTTTTATTCTGGCGACGACAGAGGCGCATAAGATTCCGGTTACAATTTTGAGCAGATGCCAGCGTTACGATTTTAAACGAATTTCGATTGAAACAATATCGTCAAGGCTGAAAGAGCTGATTGAAAAAGAACAATGGAAGGTAGAAGAGAGAGCTGTCCGCTATATTGCCAGAATGGCGGACGGCTCTATGAGGGACGCCCTGAGCCTTCTGGATCAATGCGCCGCATTTTACATCGGGCAGGAGCTTACTTATGATCATGTGCTGGAGGTGCTTGGCGCGGTAGATGCAGAAGTGTTCAGCAGGCTATTGCGCGAGGTTCTGGCTGCGGACGTGCGCAGGGTGATGGAGACGGTGGAGGAGCTGGTCATGCAGGGACGTGAACTCTCGCAGCTTGCTTCGGATTTCACATGGTATTTGAGAAATCTTCTGCTGGTGAAATGCTCGGATGACATGGAGGATGTGCTGGATATGTCGACGGAAAATCTGGCAAGACTTAAGGAAGAAGCTCTGATGATGGAGGAAGAGGTTCTGATTCGTTATATCCGTATTTTTTCGGATCTTACGAGTCAGTTAAAATATGCGACGCAGAAAAGAGTGCTTCTGGAAATTGCACTTATCAAGCTATGCCGCCCGCAGATGGAGACAGCACAGGATACGCTGCTTGACAGAATCCGTGCGGTTGAAGAACAGCTGGAAAAAGGTGTGGTTTATACAGCGGCAGAGGAAAAGCCTGTATATGAAGGCCGCAGCAGAGAAGAAATGCAAGAGAAGAAGCCGGAGCTTCCTCAGGCGCTTGACGAGGATGTGAAGGCTGTGGCAAAGGATTTCCGGAAAATCGCAAACGAGGCGTCTCCGATGCTTAGGACTTATTTGAAAAAAGCACGCTTAAGCGCCGGAGAAGGCAGGAAACTTTTGATTGTCCTGCCGGATGAGGTCAGCGCAGGTGTGGTTGGCAGTGAAGCGCATAAGGATGAGATAAAAAAGCTGATTGCAGAAAAAATCGGAAAGGAAATGGAACTGGACGTCCGAAAGCTTGACGAGGGACGCCGGTTTGAAAACTGTTTCGTTGACATAGAACAAATTATCAATATGGAAATCACGGTGGAGGATGATTAAAGTCCACCGGGAACAGGAGGAAGAGAATTATGGCAAAAAAAGGTGGATTTCCGGGAGGCGGAATGCCGGGGAATATGGCAAATCTTATGAAGCAGGCGCAGAAGATGCAGCGCCAGATGGAAGAACGGGCAAAAGAGATGGAGACGAAGGAATTTACGGCTACCGCAGGAGGCGGAGCAGTGGAAGCGACCGTATCCGGAATGAAAAAAGTGCTGAAGATTCATCTGGATGAAGAGGTTGTCGATCCGGAGGATGTAGAAATGCTGGAAGACCTGATTGTAGCTGCGCTCAACGAGGCTTTGGAAAAAGTTGATGCGGAATCAGCAGATTCTATGTCAAAGCTTACGGGCGGACTGGGCGGCGGAATGCCGGGAATCTTTTAGCTGTATGGAAAATGAAAGCACGATAGTAAAGAGGGAGATATATGGATTACTATAGTAATCAGATAAGTAAATTAATCGAAGAGCTTTCCCGGCTTCCGGGGATAGGGGCAAAGTCAGCGGTGAGGCTGGCTTTTCATTTGATACATATGCCGGAAGAAGAGGTCCGAAAGCTTGCGGATGCGATGATTGATGCAAAAGCCCATGTAAGATACTGCGCGCAGTGCTGCACGCTTACAGACCGGGAGTTATGTCCGATCTGCTCGAATGAAGAGAGAGACCATAAGACGATTATGGTTGTGGAGGATACGCGGGATCTTGCGGCTTATGAAAAGACCGGGAAATATAACGGGGTATATCATGTGCTTCATGGGGCCATCTCTCCGATGCTGGGGATCGGACCGGGGGATATCCGGCTGAAAGAGCTGATCCAGAGACTGGAGGGAGATGTGGAAGAAGTGATTATTGCCACGAATTCCAGTCTGGAAGGTGAGACGACGGCCATGTACATCAGTAAGCTCATAAAGCCTACGGGAATCAGGGTAAGCCGTATTGCAAGCGGGGTTCCGGTGGGCGGCGATCTGGAGTATATTGATGAAGTGACCCTTTTACGGGCGCTCGAAGGACGACGTGAATTGTAAAAATGGTACAAAAATAATGCAAAAAGAAAAGAAAGGTTGGCTATTTTGTATTGACCAACCCTTGTGTCATGAGCTATAATCCATATATATGGGTAATATGACAGGTGAGGTATTCAGCCTGCATTTAAAGGAGGAACAGAGGAATGAAATTTTTCATTGACACTGCCAGGGTAGAAGATATCAAAAAGGCAAATGACATGGGAGTAATCTGCGGCGTAACAACCAATCCTTCCCTGATTGCAAAAGAAGGGAGAGTTTTTGAAGAGGTTATTGCAGAGATTGCTTCAATTGTGGATGGTCCAATCAGCGGAGAAGTGAAGGCGACTACCGTTGATGCAGAGGGAATGATTGCAGAAGGAAGGGAGATCGCTAAGATCCATAAAAATATGGTGGTTAAGCTCCCGATGACGGTAGAAGGTCTGAAGGCTTGCAAACAGCTTACATCAGAAGGCATCAAGACAAACGTTACCCTGATTTTTACGGCCAATCAAGCTCTTTTAGCTGCAAGAGCGGGCGCTACGTATGTATCACCGTTCCTCGGACGTCTTGATGATATTTCTGTAAGAGGTACTGACCTCATTGCAGAGATTGCAGAAATTTTCCGTGTGGCAGGAGACATTGACACAAAGATTATCGCAGCGAGCGTAAGAAGCACGATGCATGTGACAGACTGTGCTCTGGCAGGCGCAGATATTGCGACTGTACCATACAAGGTGATTGAGCAGATGACACATCATCCGCTGACAGACGCAGGTATTAAAAAATTCCAGGCAGATTATAAAGCTGTCTTTGGAGAATAAGGAGGCATTTTCATGAACAAAGTAGAATTAATGAAAACTGCAAATGAAGTCCGCAAGGGCATCGTTACTGCAGTTCACAGCGCAAAATGCGGACATCCGGGCGGTTCATTATCCGCGGCAGATATTTACACATATCTGTTTTTTGAGGAAATGAATATTGACCCGAAAGACCCGAAAAAGGCAGATCGTGACCGTTTTGTATTGTCAAAAGGACACACTGCGCCGGGTTATTATTCCACTCTGGCAAACAGAGGATTTTTCCCGGTGGAAGATCTGACCACTCTTCGTAAGATTGGTTCTTATCTTCAGGGACATCCGGATATGAAGCATATCCCGGGCGTTGATATGTCAAGTGGTTCACTTGGACAGGGAATTTCAGCGGCAGTAGGTATGGCTGTTTCTGCAAAATTATCCGGAGATTCCTATAGAGTATATACGCTTCTCGGTGATGGAGAGATTCAGGAAGGACAGGTGTGGGAGGCTTCTATGCTGGCTGCACACAGAAAGCTGGATAATCTGGTTGTTATTGTAGATAATAACAATCTTCAGATTGACGGACCTATCTCAGAGGTTAACTCTCCATATCCGATTGACAAGAAGTTTGAAGCATTTAACTTCCATGTAATCAATATTGACGGACATAATTTTGATGAAATTGATGCGGCGTTCAAAGAAGCAAGAGAGACAAAGGGACAGCCGACAGCTATTATTGCAAAGACAACAAAGGGTAAAGGTGTATCCTTTATGGAAAACCAGGCGTCATGGCACGGTGCGGCTCCGAATGATGAGCAGTATGCAGTTGCGATGGCAGATTTAGAGAAAGTAGGTGAAGCATTATGTCAGAAGTAAAGAAGATTGCAACAAGAGAAAGCTACGGTAATGCTTTGGCAGAATTAGGTAAAGCACATGATGATGTTGTTGTATTGGATGCAGACCTTGCGGCAGCAACAAAAACAGGCGTATTTAAGAAAGCGTTCCCGGAACGCCATATTGACTGTGGTATCGCAGAGTGTAATATGATGGGTGTGGCGGCAGGTATCGCTACAACCGGAAAGGTTCCTTTCGCAAGTTCCTTTGCGATGTTTGCGGCAGGACGTGCATTTGAGCAGGTTCGTAATTCCATCGGTTATCCGAAGTTGAATGTTAAGATTGGCGCTACCCATGCAGGTATCTCTGTTGGAGAAGACGGCGCGACTCACCAGTGTAACGAGGATATTGCTCTCATGAGAACAATTCCGGGTATGGTTGTAATCAACCCTGCAGATGATATTGAAGCAAAAGCGGCTGTACAGGCAGCATATGAGCATGTTGGACCTGTATATATGCGTTTTGGAAGACTTGCAGTTCCGGTTATCAATGATAATCCGGAGTACAAATTTGAGATCGGCAAAGCGGTAACACTTCGAGAAGGTACTGATGTAACAATTATTGCATCCGGACTTCCTGTATCTGAGTCACTGGCTGCAGCAGAGAAGCTTGCAGCTGACGGAATCAGTGCAGAGGTAATTAATATGCATACGATCAAGCCGCTTGATGAAGAGGCGGTTATTGCCGCAGCAGCTAAAACAGGAAAAATCGTGACTGTTGAAGAGCATTCCGTAATCGGAGGACTTGGAAGTGCAGTGTGCGATGTTGTTGCTGAAAAAGCTCCTGCAAAGGTTCTGAAGATTGGTGTGAACGATGTGTTTGGCGAATCCGGACCGGCAGTAGAACTGGTTAAGAAATATGGATTAGATGCCGACAGCATCTATGCAAAGGTAAAAGAATTTGTAAAATAATTGTAATTTGTTTTGCGAATATAAGAGGCGTATCCCGCGGGGTACGCCTCTTTGTCGTGCAGCATTTCTTCTACACCTTCTGACGTTAGCAGACATGCGCTTTTCTGTTTGTGAAGCAAGTCGTCGAAAATAACGGGAACCTGCCGGAAAGTTTCCGGGACAAGCCTCATCAATTGATAAAATATGCGGAATTCATATGCTATGATAATCGAAAATATGTGAAATGAGGTGAAGGCATATGGAAAAACAATTTCCGAAGAATGTAAGACAGATAGGAAATGTAAGTGATGAGCCAAAGATATACGTAGAAGATTACGTAGATACATATTTGAGCCAGCTCAGGACGAGAGCTGTAGATAAACCGCTTGCGGCAGGGCTTGCGGGAGAAATTACGATGCACGAGGGACAGGCAGTTGTCTATATATCCGGAGCGATTCAGATGAAGGAAATTAAAATCGACGGTACGGAAATACAGATTGAAAAAGATACACAGGAAGAATTGGAAAAAGATATGAAAAAATATTTTCCTAAATCGGATATGGTAGGTTGGTGCCTGATAGAGAGCGGCCACCCTATGAGCCTGAATCGCGGGGCGAATAAGATTCACGGGAAATTATTTGGAAAGGAAAACAGCGTCTTTATCTGGAGAGATGCTGTTGAAAACGATGAAATGTTTTCAGCTTATAAATATGGTGAGCTGATGCAGATGGGAGGACATTATATTTATTATGAAAAAAATCCCGATATGCAGAATTATATGATAAGTACACGCAGACAGAATGGCGTTACACCCAGTGAAATGGTTGAGGATCGTGCTGCAAAGGATTTTCGTAGTACAATAAGGGAGAAGACACAATATAAAACCCGGCGTCGTAATTCGGGTATGTTGTATGTAGCAAGTACTCTTCTTGTTGTAGTTGTATTGGCAATTGGTATCTCAACCGTGAATAACTTTGATAAGATGACGTCCGTTCAGACTTCGCTGGAATCTCTGACACGTTCTGTAAATGGGACGAGCGGGGAAAATATAGAATCAAAAGAAGAAAACATAGATGGACAAGCGGCAGATCAGGAGACGGCAGGAGACGCCGTACAGGCCTCAGAAGGAATTCCGCTTCCGGAGAAAACAGAACCGGAGGTTAAACCGGAGAATGCTGCCGTGGGATCTGCTGCAGGGGCAGATGCTTCGTTGGATGCAAATGATTTTTATACTGTGAAAAAGGGAGATACACTGGATAGTATCAGTATAAAATTATATGGAGACAGAGGTCATGTGGAAGCTATCTGCAAGATGAATGGTCTGTCTGACGGGAATCTTATATTCATTGGACAAAAATTGTTGTTGCCATAAGGGAAAACGTGGTATACTATATTCACAAAACACGAATGAAAGGAATCTGTGTATTGCAGCGAAAGAATAAAAATTTGCATATAGTAAAAAGCATAGAAGAACGAACGGACAAGCTCATGAAGGATATTATGAGTGATGGGAATGACGGAGAGGGGCAGACAGACAGCCCTGATGAGCAGATCCGGCAGCACAGAAAGCGGGCTGCCCGAAAGACAGTTATTGTGTGCGTAACAGTTTTGGTGGTTGTGACTGCGTTGCTTTTGCTTATACAGCTTCAGACTTATACGAATGTAAGAACAATAGATACTTATACAATTGCTGAAGCGGCAGACAGTAATTACAGGCAATTTGCAGATGGGGTTCTTAAGTACAGCAGAGACGGAATCTCATATCTGAACCAGAATGGGGAAGAGCAATGGAATCAGGCTTATCAGATAAAGAATCCGTTTGTAGTTACAAACACAACATCTGCGGCTGTTGCGGATAAAGGCGGCAATGATATTATTGTTTTCAGAGAAGAGGGAGTAAAAGGAGAAATCCATACGACACTACCGATTCAGAAAATCACGGTATCCGAGCAGGGAATTGTATGTGCCCTTTTGAAACAGGAAAATATGTCCAAAATCATATGTTATGATATGGCAGGAAATGTTCTGGTGGAGCATAAAGCCTCTGCAGAAGGAATGGGTTATCCGCTTGGTGTATCCATATCTCCGAATGGAGAAGTTGTACAAGTATTGTATCTGTATACAAGAGACGGAAATATTACATCTAAAGTCGTCTATTACAATTTTGCGGAAGCGGGAGAAGACCAGACAGACCATCAAGTGGCATATGAAGAATATGAAAATACTATTATTGCGGAAGGGTTTTTCATGTCCCAGAATGTGTCGGCAGCAGCGGGAGATAATTGTCTGCTTATTTATAAGGGGAACGATGTGCCGAAGGAAACTGTGAAGGTTGAGCTGAAAAAAGAAATAAAAAGCGTATTTCACAGTGATAAATACATCGGTCTGGTTTTGAAGAATACGGGAAAGGGCGGTTATGAGCTGCGCCTGTATGATATGGCGGGAAAACAGATTCTTTCCGAAGAATTTTCCGGGGATTATGGCAATGTGAAAATGTGTGGAAACCAGGTGATTATGTATGACGGAGCCAGATGTTGTATTTTTACCAGGAGGGGAACATGTAAATTCCAGGGAGAAGCGGATAATACGATTTTAGAAATTTTCCCAATATCAGGAATTAATAAATACATTATGATGAATACAAACGGTATGGAACATATCCGGATTGTAAAATAAGGAGAACGTATGAATGCAGTTTTAGCAGTGACAGGAGTGGTTGTTTTTACAGGATTTTTATTGGGAGTGTATCGCGGGGCAGTGAGAATTTCTGTGTCCCTTTTGACAACGCTGATTACACTTGTGGTAGTAACCTTTGCAACACCGTATGCGGCAGAATTATTAATTAAATTTACACCGCTTGACGACATGATAGAGAAGCAGATCAGCAGCACCATGGCGAGCGCCGCTGTTTCTCTCGCAGAAGATGAAAGCGGGGGTGGAATGTCAGAAGAAAATGTGCGGAAAGTCTTAGGGGCCGCAGGTGTAACGGAAGAACAGCTGAATGGATATGGTATCAGCATCAGTGATATTGCAGAAGGAAAAGTTGATGGAGAAGAGCTGGCAAAGCACGGAATTTCTAATAGCATTCTGGATGGTCTGAAGGCAGGAGGAAAGCCGAAGGGGGAAACGGATGTTGAAATTCCGAGAGACGTCCAGGAGGCGGCAATTGAAGGATCGGATTTGCCGGAATTATATAAAAACCTTCTCTCAACAAATAATAACGATGAAATCTATGAAAAGCTGGGTGTGGAGAACTTTACCCAGTATGTGGGCATCTTCCTTTCGAAGTTGATTATAAAGGTTGTGGCATTTCTGTGTACATTTATACTGGTGACAATTATTTTGCGGGCGATTGTGTTTGCTTTAAATGTAGTTTCAGAGCTTCCGGTTCTTGGGTTTGTGAACAGGATATTCGGCGGCGCAATCGGGGTTGTATGTGCTCTTTTTGTTGTATGGGTGGTGTTTGTTATTGTAACAGTACTATATACAACACCGTTGGGAAAAGAGATATATGACATGATACAGGCGGACGAAATTACAAGAATGCTTTATCAATACAATCCAATTCTGGGGCTGGCAACAAGACTTTAGAAAGAGATAGAAAGAAAACGGTATATTTTACTGAAAATTCAGATTTATAAGGACTGAGACTTGGGGAACAGGCATACCACTGTGGAAATGGCAGGTGGAAAAGCCTGTTTCTTTTTGCATAAATATTAGTAAATGTAAACAAACATAGACACTATATTTTAGCCGATTTTTCCATTGACGGAGTACCGGGGGGGGGTATACTGAAAATATACTTTATACCGTAAGCGATAAAAAAGAGGAGGAAATGTTATGGCGAAAAATAAGTGGTTAAAAAAAGGAATTTCAATAGTACTGGCGGTTGCGCTGCTATGTGTGATGACTCCGGAAATGGGAAGAATTCAGAAGGTGTCTGCAGCTGAGGAGAATGAGGATATATCATCTGTGGCAGAGTATGTAGGTAGTAATGCAGCGATTGCAGAAGATGGAAGTCTGTGGGTGTGGGATTCAAATAATCTTCAAAAAATAATGGAAGATGTTAAAGCAGCCAGTGTGTGGACATGTGAAAAGAGTGGCGTTGCGCTGAAAAAAGACGGAAGTCTGTGGCTATAGGGTTATAATCCGTTGGTACAAGCAGGAACTCCGGTAAAGATGATGGAAGGTGTAAGGGAATTTAGTTTATCCTCTATAGCTTCGGGGCGTCATTGTATTGGGGTAATCAAAGAAGATGGAAGCTTGTGGATGTGGGGATCAGATTATTATGGCCAAATAGGAGATGGAATGTGGTCTGCAGAAGACAGGCTTACACCAGTAAAAGTATTAGATAACGTAAAAGCAATGGGTTTTAGTTACAGTTACAGTGCGGCACTCAAAGAGGATGGAAGCCTATGGATGTGGGGATGCAATAGGTATGGTCAATTAGGAGATGGAACGACAGAAAATAGGCTTGCACCAATAAAAGTTTTGGAAAATGTAAAGGAATTCAGATTAAGGAGGGAATATTCTTCGTATGAAGTTACCGGAGCGCTCAAAGAAGACGGAAGCCTGTGGATGTGGGGAAGTAATCAGTATGGTCAAATAGGAGATGGAACATGGACTGCAGGAAACATGTCTGTGCCGGTGAAGATATTAGAGAATGTAAAAAAATTTGATTTTGATGAAGAATATTGTGGAGCGTTAAAAGAAGATGGAAGCCTGTGGATGTGGGGAAGTAATTGGTATGGTCAAATAGGAGATAGGACGACGAAAAATCGAAATACGCCAGTCAAGATAATGGAGGATGTAAAAGAGGTCTGCTTAAGTGGTTTTCATAGCGCAGTGATTGCAGAAGATGGAAGCCTGTGGATGTGGGGAAGAAATCAGTATGGCGAGCTGGGAGATGGGACGACGGAAGATCGAAATACCCCGGTCAAGATAATGGAAGAAGTAAAAGAGGTTAGTCTGGGATCTCATCATAGCGCGGCAATCAAAGAAGACGGAAGCCTGTGGATGTGGGGGCATAATGCGAACGGTCAACTGGGAGATGGGACGGAGGAAGATCGAAATACCCCGGTCAGGATAATAGAGGATGTAAAAGAGGTCTGCTTAGGTGGTTATCATAGCGCAGTGATTGCAGAAGATGGAAGCTTGTGGATGTGGGGAAATAATTTCCGCTGCCAAATAGGAGATGGGACGGAGGAAGATCGAAATACCCCGGTCAGGATAATGGAGGGTGTAAAAGAGGTCTGCTTAGGTGTTTATCATAACGCGGCGATTGCAGAAGATGGAAGCCTGTGGATGTGGGGAGGTAATCTGAAGGGACAAATAGGAGATGGGACAGAAGGGGATCGTTGTAACCCTGTCCAAATATTGCCGAAAGTGCCATTCGAAGACATTAAGGCAGACGACTGGTATTATGACTCTGTTACTTATGTCAATAGAAAAGGGCTTATGACCGGGCTTAATGCCACAACCTTCGCTCCGGAACAACCGCTTGCCCGGGCACAGTTTGCAGTTATTCTTCATCGTATCAATGGTGAACCAAAGATGGAGTATACTGACAGATTTAAGGATGTGCCGGAAGGAGAATGGTATACAGATGCAGTTCTGTGGGCGGCAAGTAACGGAATTGTAAATGGATACGATGATACAGGTCTGTTTGGAACGGCAGATAATATCAACCGTGAGCAGATGGCAGTCATGATGTACCGGTATGCGAAATATAAAGGATATGATATCAGCAAGCAGGCAGATTTCAGCAGATTTACAGATGCAGCATCTGTAAGCGGTTTTGCATCAGATGCAATGAAGTGGGCAGTTGGAAATGAGATTATCACCGGAAAGAACGGGACGATGCTTGACCCACAGGGAAATGCAATACGTGCAGAATGTGCAACGATTATCATGAGATTTGTTAAAAAATATGAATAGTATATGAGTGACAATATGGGGAAATCAGCTAATGCCGATTTCTGCAAATTTTAAAGAGAAATAGAGATACCCCGCGCAAATGCGTGCTTTTCAGCACTGGCATATTCCGCGGGGTATCTCTATTTCTAAGATAGATTATTATTTTGGGGCGCACAAAAATCAAAGGAATATGTGAAATCAAACAGGCTTTTATTTAAGCTGCGTTTTCTTCTTTTTTGCCCTCGAATTCCTGTATTTCATTGCAAAGAAAACGATAATATTTATTGATGTTCCTGCCAATCGCATACAACATGAATTCTTTGTATACTTTATCGGCTGTAGGATGATTGAATTGTTGAAAGCCATCATTCTCTTTGATGTCTCCAAAGTGCCCCTCTGTTTGAATGGATCGGATTTGATGGTTCAGGATACCTTTTTTGCTCTGAATATTTGCGTGAGATTTTTCTCGCTATAATATCCACTGTTGCAGTAGCTTCTTTCAACGCTCCTCCAAAAGCATGGATATGTTTTTGGACAACTGGAATTAATGTGTTGTAATCTGTTCTGTCGTTACTTACATATGCATGAACAATGAAGTAATTCTCTACTGCAATCGGAACATTGAAAGCTGCTTCCAGGTCTGTCTTGGAATAACTGTTGCGTTCTTTTTTCATGAATTCAAAACACTCTTTATATTCCATAAGTTTGCTGCCGCAAACATTTAATTCTTCATAAACTTGCTGTATTTCAGATTTTTTCTTTCCTTTTCCGTAAACGGATCCGATTCCCTCGCCCTCTGCTATCGTCATCGGGTTTTTCTGCAACTTTAATATATCCAACGGAGAACAATTGTCAATTTCAATAATGGTATTGCCTGGCAGTTTTTTGTGTTTTGTGAGTTTCTGCTTCCGATTCTTTTCAATCACTGTATGCACTTTATCCATGCCTTCGATAATAAACATTATTGCATTCCCTAATTCGTATTTTTCGTTATATCCATTCTCTTCTAACAGTACGTTGTATTTGTGGTAAAGAGAATCTATGCTGTCAAGAAGCACCACAAGATATATGGAATGGTTATAAGGTTATGAGGTGTTTTGAAATTATACTTGTCAGGATAACTGCAATGTGTTAGCATATTAAACAGATCAAATATTCTTAAGTTCAGAGATTCAATTATCAAAGGCATATCGCCGGAATATTCCGATTTTATCTACTAAGCGTATACATAGCCGTGTGTGTAAGGTGAAGGCGAGCGAGGAAGTGGGAGTGAAGTATATGCAGGCATGGGAAGAGAAGTATTATGAGCGTGAAGAAGGGATAAAAGAGGGGAGAAGGACAGGAAGAACAGAAGGAATCCTTCTTGCAAAGAAGATTTTCAGGCTTGCGGCAGAGGGTGTTCAGACAGAGAAAATTGCAGCAGAATGTGGCGTGACAGAGGAACAGGTGTTAGAAATATTGGGATAAATTGGGATATAACGGCTGAATAGCTAAAATTGTAACAGTTCAGCCCACGCCATTCGCAAAGGCGTTCTGCGACGCTTTCCCGCTGCTAACGCAGCTAACATTTGCGAAGCAAATTTTACATGGATTTTTGCCTGTTACTGGAACGGAGTGAACAGTAACCTGTTAGCTAAAATCAGTAAAAGAAAGCCAGAGTATCTTGACAAACAGCTTTAAATACGTTAGCATAACATCAGACAAAGGCTTTGAAAGGAAGAAGTAGTAATCAGAACACCCATACAGAGAGCTGTCGGCCGGTGAGAGACGCATGAAGGAAATGGTTATGAATACATCCTGGAGCTGCACGCTGAAAGCGTTAGATGATGCAAGTAGGCTGTGACGTGATGGCATACGTTATCAGTGCCGGAGCTGTAGGAGCAGCTTATGGAGGTCGGCAGTGTGAGTTGTCGGTAAATAAAGGTGGTATCACGGAAGAGATTTCGTCCTTATCTATTTTAAATAGATAAGGACTTTTTTTGAGTAGAATAAAGAAGGTGAGAGAAAATTATGGCAGAAGAGAAGAAGTTGAGTCCGGCAAAACAGAAAATCAAAGCAAATTATGAGGAACAAAGAGAATATTTTATTTCACAGGGCTACGAAGAGAGAACGGAAACCATATCCATTCTCAAGGCGAATGTCATGGCATTTGTGACAGCCGGTCCATTTGCCGTTCTGGCGCTTTTAATCGGGATTTTGTCAGGACGATTCTATGGAGAAGGCGTGATGGATATGAAGGATATGATTGTTTTCTGGTGCCTGTTTCTGGCATTCGTATTCGTTCATGAATTGCTTCATGGTGTGGGCTGGGTAATCTGGACAAAAAAGAAATGGAAGAGTATTTATATTGGAATGATGTGGGATTCGTTAACACCGTACTGTCACTGCAAAGAACCATTAAAGCCGAAGCAGTATCTGATCGGAGGACTGACACCGTTTCTGGTTCTTGGAGTAGGAATGTTCATGCTGTCACTAATTGTGGGAAATCGAATGTTTTTCCTGCTTAGTATCGTTAATTTTATATGCGCAGGAGGGGATACGACCATTGCGTGTATGTTGTTCCGGTATTTGAAAGAAGATTCTGTATATATATTGGATCATCCTACGGAGGGCGGTTTTATTGCATATGTGAAAAAGTAAGGAATGCCTGTACAGGTAGAAGAATATAAAGATTAAAAATGTGAAAAAGGAGAAAAAACTATGGGAATTTATGAAGAGTTACAGGCAAGAGGGTTAATTGCACAGGTAACAGATGAAGAAGAAATCCGGGAACTGGTAAATAATGGAAAGGCAACTTTTTATATTGGATTTGACCCGACCGCAGACAGTCTTCACGTTGGACACTTTATGGCGCTTTGTCTGATGAAGCGTCTTCAGGAGGCAGGCAATAAGCCGATTGCCTTAATTGGCGGAGGTACAGCTATGATCGGGGATCCGTCCGGAAGAACGGATATGCGCCAGATGATGACAAAAGAGACTATTCAGCACAACTGTGAATGTTTTAAGAAGCAGATGAGCCGTTTTATTGATTTTTCAGAAGGAAAGGCACTGATGGTAAACAATGCGGACTGGCTGCTCGATTTGAATTATATTGAGGTGCTTCGTGATGTTGGAGCACATTTTTCCGTCAACCGTATGCTGGCGGCTGAGTGTTATAAGCAGAGAATGGAGAAGGGTTTAAGCTTCCTTGAGTTCAATTATATGATTATGCAGAGCTATGACTTCTATGCATTATATCAGAAATATGGCTGTAATCTGCAGTTTGGCGGCGACGACCAGTGGAGTAATATGCTTGGCGGTACAGAATTGATCCGACGCAAGCTTGGCAAGAACGCAAGTGCCATGACAATTACACTGCTTCTGAATTCGGAAGGAAAGAAAATGGGTAAGACGCAGAGCGGCGCTGTCTGGCTTGACCCGGAGAAGACTTCACCGTTTGAATTCTACCAGTATTGGAGAAATGTAGCGGACGCAGATGTGTTAAAATGTATCCGTATGCTGACCTTCCTTCCACTTGAAGAAATTGACAAGATGGATTCCTGGGAAGGCGCACAGCTGAATACTGCAAAAGAGATTCTCGCTTACGAGCTTACCAAGCTGGTTCATGGAGAGGAAGAGGCAAAGAAAGCACAGGACGCAGCGAAGGCATTATTCAGTCAGGGAGCGGCAGCAGATATGCCAACTACGACATTAACAGGTGCAGATTTTACGGACGGATCCATTGATATTCTTACTGTTCTTGTAAAGAGTGGTCTTGTCCCATCCAAATCTGAGGCACGGCGTGCGGTTCAGCAGGGCGGTGTAGCTGTAGACGGAGAGAAAGTTACAGATATTTATCAGGCATTTGCAGCAGATACATTTGCGGGAGAAGGAATTGTATTGAAAAAAGGAAAGAAAAATTTCCGAAGAATTATGACAACAGCTTAGCCCTGAAAAGGAGGGTGGACATTGAGAACGAGAGAAGAGGCGCTGGCTTTTGGACTTTCTTTCCCTGACACATATCAGGAAGCGCCATTTCATGATCCGAACTGGCAGCTGGTAAGAGTTAAGGGCAGTAAGAAAGCATTCCTCTGGACTTATGTAAAAGATGGAGTTGTTCATCTTAATGTAAAAGTCTCTCCGGAGTGGAGAGATTTCTGGAGGTCTGCATATAAATCTGTAATCGCAGGCTGGCACCAGAATAAGGAACACTGGAATACGATTCTTTTGGACGGGACCGTCCCGGATGCGGATATCCGGAGAATGATATCTGAGAGCTACGATCTTGTTACGGACAGTCCATCCAAAAGAATTTATAAGGCAGTAAAAAAGATTCCCAGAGGAAGGGTTGCGACGTATGGCCAGATCGCAGAGCTTGCCGGTGACAAAAAAATGGCAAGGGCGGTCGGAAATGCGTTGCACAGAAATCCGGATCCGGATTCGATTCCGTGCTACCGGGTGGTAAATGCAAAAGGAGAATTGTCCGGAGCATTTGCATTTGGAGGAGCGAAAGTGCAGGAAGAGCTCCTGAAAGCAGAAGGAATAAAAGTGACAGATGGAAAGGTGGATTTGAAAAAATATGGAATTTCATGAGGTATCATGTGCTGATCTGGAATTTAATCCGTTTGAAAAGATCGGCAGACAATGGATGTTAGTGACAGCAGGAGATGAGAAAAAAAGTAATACGATGACAGCGAGTTGGGGCGGGCTGGGTATTATGTGGGGCAAAAATGTGGCGACTGCATATATCCGTCCACAGCGTTATACGAAGAAATTTATCGATCATGCAGATAAATTTACATTATCCTTTTTGGCAGAGGATTACAGAAAAGCATTGAATGTATGCGGCAGTGTGAGTGGAAGAGATGTGGAAGATAAATGGGCAGAAGCAGGACTTCACCCATTTGTGACAGACGGTACCGTCGGCATAGAAGAGGCAGAGATGATTCTGGTGTGCCGGAAGCTTTATCATCAGGAAATGCAGCCGGAATGCTTTGATGAGAAAGAAAATGACACAAAATGGTATCCGGATAAGGATTACCATACGATGTACATTGCAGAGATTGAGAAGGTGCTTATAAAATAGAAAAGCCCGATTGAATCCGGATATTGGATGATCAGGCATACGATATTTTTAATCAGGGACGTAGTAAAGCTGTAAACTTTACTACGTCTTTAATAATGATACACGTTCCTTTTTTGTGCGAAGAAGGTAATTGTTACAAGCAGCGTCAGTGCTTCAGCCACAGCGACTGCCAGCCATATGCCGTTAATTCCGAGAACAAGCGGAAGAAGCAGTACAACAGCTATCTGGAATACCAGCGTCCGCAGGAAGGAAATAGCGGCGGATACAGCCCCATTGCTGAGTGCGGTAAAGAATGCCGAACCAAAGATGTTAAAGCCGTTGAT
Source organism: Lachnospiraceae bacterium UBA7109 (assembly GCA_002492335.1). GTDB lineage: Bacteria > Bacillota > Clostridia > Lachnospirales > Lachnospiraceae > UBA7109. Next base: position 4,491 of record DKYD01000104.1, on the reverse strand, counting down.
CAGGAACGCCAGTGAATATAGACGAAATCCATGGCAGGTCAAATCAAAAAGTTCCGCATCGTAACCTACAAATATGTCAGCAAGCGGCACAGCAAGAATTTGTGCCAGAATTACAAGTGTTATTCCACAGCAGCCTACAAGTCGCAGACTGATACGGAAAAGATTCTTAAGCTCTGCATGATTTCCGGCTCCGTAGTGATAGCCGATAATCGGCGCACTTCCGATGGAATAACCAAGAAAGATAGATATAAAAATAAAGTTTACATACATGATTGTACCATATGCTGCAATGCCATTTTCTCCGGCAAGCTTCATGAGCTGAAAATTATATAAAGTATTTACGATAGACATGGACAGGTTCGTCATTAGTTCGGAAGAACCATTAGCACATGCTTTTAACAGTGTCCGTCCGTCAAAATACATACCGGTCAATCTTAAAAGACTGTTGTTTTTTCTTGAAAAATAGAAAACCGGAAACAATCCACCGATAAATTCACTTGTTGCGGTGGCAACTGCAGCGCCGGCAATTCCCAGGCGCAGCACAGCAACAAATAAGAAGTCGAGTACCATGTTGGTTACGCCGGCGGCAATTATGACATAAAGTCCAAGCTTTGATTTCTCGGCAGTAGCAAAGAAGCTTTGGAATACATTCTGAAGCATAAAGGCTGTCAGGGATATCAGTGTAACCCGTCCATACAGGACGCAGTTTTCCAAAAGTGTGCCGGAGGCGCCTAAAAAGATGCTGACAGGGCGTATAAAGATAAATCCCAGAGTGGAAATGATGAGTCCTCCGATGATTGTTACATAAACAAGCATCGAAAAATACTTATTTGCCATTTCTTTGTTTCCTTCACCGAGAGTTTTTGCGACAATGGCGCTTCCTCCGGTTCCGATCATGAATCCCAGTGCACTGATACCCATCAGGAAGGGCATGATCAGATTGATGGCTGCAAAAGCTGTCTTTCCTACAAAATTAGAAACAAATAATCCGTCTACAACACCATAGATGGATGTAAAAATCATCATGATAATTGAAGGCATGACAAATTTTAATAATTTTTTATAAGTAAAATGATCGGATAATTGGATTTTCATTGTGTTCACCTGCACTTTGTGTATAATTAAAACGATAGCGAGTCTGCATGTTCTCTTAATCTGGATGCATATTTGTTGCTTAACCGCAGAAGCTCTGCGGATTCTTCCGGAGTCATGTCCGTAAAAGACTTATTTTCAATTTCGATAACCGGCAGTATCTTTTCGCGTAGAAGAGATTCTCCTTTGGGAGTGAGGAAAATATGCCTGCTGCGCCCGGTTCCTTTTTTTAAGAAGATATATTCTTCCTGTTCGAGCTTTTGGATCGAGGAGTGTATCGTCTGTTTGCTGATATAACTCATCTGGCAAATATCCCGTTGTGTACAATCATCTCCATATTCCGCAATGGCATAGAAAATATCAAAGGCACTGTCTGATAATCCGAGCTTCAGGGCAATGTCATGATAAATGTTATTCATTTCCTTGTGAATTCTGTTGTATTCTTTTAATTCCTGATACATAAGAAGATTCATAAATTTGTGTTCCTCCGGATTGCTATAAGAAAAAGTCTGATTTCAGACTTTGACATTGAAATAGTATAGTCTGATTTCGGACTGTTGTCAAGGTGTGAAATTGTATTTTTTGAAGTGCAAGGTTGACAACACTGAAATATCGTGCTATCATACGGTTTGTATAACAAAGGAGTTATGGATGTGGATATATCCATAGCTTCTTTTTTTATCACTTATAAATAAAATGTCAAAGGAAAGAAACGGAGCAAGGGTGCTTTTAGGATAAAAGTGTCCCGGCTCCGTTTTTTATGACGGAGGAGGGTTATTATGGCAGAAGAGATTATGAGTGCAATAAGTGGTGAGGTGTTTGGCGTCTGGTTTTTAATCGGAGCCGCGTTGGTATTCTGGATGCAGGCGGGATTTGCTATGGTAGAGACTGGATTTACCAGAGCAAAAAATGCAGGAAACATTCTGATGAAGAATCTGATGGATTTCTGTATTGGTACAGTTGTGTTTATTCTGATCGGCTTCAGTCTTCTTCTTGGAGAAGATATGGTTGGACTGATTGGTAAACCGGGGTTTGATATTTTTACCAATTATGCAAATTTTGACTGGTCCAACTTTGTATTCAACCTGGTATTTTGTGCGACAACTGCAACGATTGTATCCGGAGCAATGGCGGAGAGGACAAAGTTTTTATCCTATTGTATTTATTCCGGAGTGATTTCCGCGCTGATTTATCCGGTAGAGGCACACTGGATCTGGGGAGGCGGCTGGCTTTCACAGATGGGCTTTCATGATTTTGCAGGTTCCTGTGCAATTCATATGGTTGGTGGTCTGAGTGCATTGATCGGTGCAAAGATATTAGGACCTCGTATTGGAAAGTTTACAAAGGATAAGAGTGGAAAAATTACAAAAGTAAATGCATTTCCGGGTCATAATCTCCCGCTTGGATGTCTTGGTGTGTTTATTCTCTGGCTGGGCTGGTATGGATTTAACGGTGCGGCTGCAACGAGTGTAGAACAGCTGGGTTCGATTTTTGTTACAACAACGATTGCGCCTGCAATCGCGACCGTAGTATGTATGGTGTTTACATGGATAAGATATGGAAAACCGGATGTTTCCATGTGTCTGAATGCATCTCTGGCAGGTCTGGTTGCTATTACCGCTCCCTGTGATGTTACGGATGCATTTGGAGCAATTATAATTGGTGCAGTAGCAGGCGTTCTTGTTGTATTTGGCGTATGGCTTCTGGATTACAAGCTTCGTGTAGACGATCCGGTAGGAGCAGTAGCCGTTCACTTTATGAATGGTATCTGGGGTACATTTGCAACAGGTCTTTTTGCAACAACGAAAGCTCCGGGCAATGACACATTTACCGGACTGTTCTACGGCGGTGGATTTGATCTTCTTGGAAAGCAGATTATTGGTATTTTAAGTGTATGTGCATGGACAGCTGTGATGATAACGCTTACATTCCTGGCAATCCGGGCAATTGTAGGACTGCGTGTAACAGAGGAGGAAGAGATTATTGGCCTGGATGCAACCGAGCATGGCCTTCCGTCTGCTTACTCAGGATTCAGTATTATGGATGTTTCCAATACAATGAATATGGAAGTTAATGAAAATACACATCTTGGAACAGAGGATTATGAGGCGGCATCTGAGGTGAAAAAGGCTGCGGCTGTTAAGGTTGTCAAAATGCCGGATGTTGTGGATACAGGTATACATAAGATTGTTATTATTGCAAAACTGTCTCGTTATGAACGTGTGAAGAAAGCGATGAATGATCTTGGTGTAACCGGTATGACGGTTACACAGGTTATGGGATGTGGCGTCCAGAAGGGAGCCGGAGAAAAATACCGTGGTGTTGAGTTGGATGTAACATTGCTTCCGAAAGTAAAACTTGAAGTTGTTGTTGGTGAGATTTCGGTTGATGCTGTGATTGAAGCAGCAAAGAAAGCCCTTTATACCGGACATATCGGAGATGGTAAGATTTTCGTATACAATGTAGATAAGGTTGTAAAGATCCGTACAGGAGAAGAGGACTTTGATGCATTGCAGGATGTAGAATAACTGATCCGAATGGAGAATCGATGAATTGATTACCGGCGCATGATGCGCCGGTTTTTAGTGTATAAGATTGTTCCTGGAAAGATATGCGAGAAAGGCTGCACAGCCTTCTACAATATCATCATAAGTTCTGTCAAAATTTCCGGTATACCATGGATCGGCAATATCCCTTGGGTCATCCGTATAATCTAAAAGAAGATGAACCTTCTGCTGAGGATCTGTTCCGACGATTCGGGAAATATTTCGGATATTCCACTGATCCATTCCCAAAATATAGTCATATTTCTGGTAATCCTTCCTGGTGAGTTGAACCGCATATTTTCCTGCAGTAGAAATCCCATATTGTTTTAATTTGTTTCTTGTTCCGTAATGCACCGGATTTCCAATTTCCTCGGTACTGGTTGCCGCAGAGGCAATCAGAAACTGATCTGCAATTCTCCTTTTTTCTGTCATGTCTTTTAAAACAAATTCAGCCATCGGCGAACGACAGATATTGCCGTGGCAGACAAATAATACTTTTATCATATATCTTAAACTCCTTTGATTGTAGGTTTTTCCTTGATTTTTCAGCGTTTTTACAACATTTCATTTTCTTTGTTATTGGCATATCTTAGCATAATTTGGTATAAGATTCCGCCCAAAAGTTGTAAAATTGGTTGTAAAACTATGTGTCATATACAACTTTACAACTCGCTATCACATACTTGTTTCATTTCTTTTTGAATATCCTCAAAATCTAAATGTGTATAAGTATTCAGTGTTACACCAATATCGGAATGTCCCATTATTTTCTGCAATGTTTTTGGATTCATTCCAGATTTCGCCATGTTGGAACAAAAGGTATGCCTGCATACATGAGGTGTAATCTTTGGTA
>DKYD01000014.1 GCA_002492335.1 Lachnospiraceae bacterium UBA7109 | reverse complement strand
TGCCACACGGGATCTCTCCACACCGTCAATGTAAATCGTGGTATCTGCCTGTCCAACTACAACATCCACATGACTCCACTGGCTGTTCATCGCTGTTGAAGCACAGGTAGAACGGCCATTCAGATAACGCTCTGCCGTAATGTTACCGCCATTCACAAGCAAACCAAAATAAAGCTCTTTGCCACTTCCTCCGATTGGCTGTGTTGCAGCACTCGGCGCTGCATAAAAAGGCCAGTTGGTTGCCGTACGGGCTGACTTCATCTCAAAGGAAACTGTCATCTCCTTTAATCCTGTCAACAGACTGCTTCCATCTTCCTTTGTTACATTCAGAAACTGTGAATTTCCATTAAGATAAAGAGCCTTTCCTGCCTCTGCATTATAACTGTCCTCCAGGCTGTATGTACCCGTGGCCTTTGCACCACCTCCGGTAAATCCGTCTGTCTCATTGTCAAAATCAAACTGTGCAATGACTCCCTCCGGCTTCGTCTCTTCTGCTGCCATAACTGCTGCCGGAAGCATCGTTCCGATCATGGCTGCGCTAAGCGCAGAAGCAAGAATTCTGCGTAAGATACCTCTCCTCTTCTTCACTTTTTGTTTCCTCCTTCATATTATAATTTTTACAAAGTACGATGCCAGGATTGTGAGAGTGCGCAGCACGGAACAATCCGCAGGCATCATAGCCCAGGGCTTTTGACCCCAACATTAAAACACAATTATAACAAATTTTATTCCGTCATGATATATGTATTTTTCTTGTTTTTTTATAATATTTTCTTATTTTCAGTACAAAAGAGCCGATCCACTGCTGAATCGGCTCCTGTGAAGTTTATTTATTTTTCATACCTATCCAGAAATCTCTGAATAATAATCGCACACTCTGCACGCAGCGCATCTCCCTGTGGGTCAATCTTTGTTCCGTTATACTTACCGGTTATGATTCCATTTCCAACTGCCCAGCGCATTGCATCATCTGCATATGCACTTACACTTTCTGCATCTTCGAAAGTATCAAAGTCTGTTCTCCCGCTTGTGTCGCAATTCAGATAGTTTGCATAACGGTACATCATCACTGCCATCTGTTCACGGGTAATATTGTCAGAATATCCAAAACATCCTTTATTTGCACCACCCGTATAACCAGTAATGACCCCTGCCTCTTTGCTTCCTGCCCATATCACGGCATCTGTATAAAACTGATTGTCCGCTACATCTTTAAATAAAGGCTTATACTCTACTTTCGGACTTCCTGCCATGCGATACAGCATAACCGCAAACTGTGCCCTGCAGATGGTCTGCTCCGGTCCAAAATGCGTCTCGTCAAGGCCGGTCATAATCTCTTTCTCATATACATAACGTACATAAGGCTCATACCAGCTTCCCTCCTGTACATCCACAAACGGAAGCTCCTTTGCGTCTTCCTTTCCAGTGTCCGGCTTCGTATCTACATCTTCAGGTTCATCCACGAACATCAGCTTCATCATACGATAAGTATCTGCAAGCGCTGTTATCTGAGCACCATAATGTACGTCATCTTCTTCCAGTGCTTCCAAAGTATACCCTTTCACCTTCAGATTTGTAAGAGATACCATACTATCTCCTGTAGATGCCAGAATCACAAGATAAGAATTATCCGAATATTGATTACATTTGCTCATATCAATCCTGTAATACATTGGTGTATAGGTTGTAAGCTCTATTCTCTGCGGGTCATATTCATCCTGGGTATTCTTCTGGTCTGTAAGAAATGTCAGCTCTGCTGCTCCTTTATCATCTGCCACTTTCTTGGCTTCTACCTGCAGGGTTCTTTCTTCTTCTGGTATGGATGCAGCCGGAACCGCACGGAATGCAACCGCATTTCCTTTTGCAAGATATACTTCATTATTCGGTCCACGTTTCAGAATCTTCTCCAGCGTTTGATGTGAATGAATCTCGGCATTTGTATCCGGATTCTCCACCTGTGCGCTTCCCGCATGGTAAATCGCTGTTCCAAGTTCTTCATCAAAGGTTACCAGTGATACAGAGGATTCCATAGTAGTAGTCGTCGTACCGGAATCTCCTTCCTCCAGCTTTTCGCTGTTCTTCAAAGCTGCATCCAGATTCTTGAATTTGACAGAACCTAGCAGGAGTTCCCGGACTTCCGGCGTATCTGCCTTATACTCTCCATTCAGATAATACTTGCTCACATCTCCTTTTTCGTCTTTCTCAGCCTTTGTGTTCGCCGGATCATAGATACGGATTGCATCAATATATAAACTATCGTTGATAAGCGTCTGCTCTGTCCTGTTCTGAGTCTTCATCGCTCTCAGTGTTACCGTATACGTACCATAGTCAAGATCCTTAATACTAATAATCGGAAGCTGATACAATTTACCATTTGCATAAGAAGTATCCACAATCTGACTCTTTACAACCTTGCCCTCTTCGTCTTTTATTACCAGTGAAAGCCCCGCTGTATCGGTTGTACTTCTTCCAATAATGTCAAGACCTCTTCCCTTGAACGTAAAGGTCATCGTTCCACGTGCATTCCCGCTGTCTGCAACAAGTCTTGTGCTGCTTCCTGCACTGTCGAGCGTAGGTTCTTCTGAAACATCTGCCGTACCATCAAAAAGAGCTTTTACCTCTTCTTCTGTAAGCGCCCGGTCATAAATGCGGACGTCACGGACGTCACCCTGGTAACAATCTCCGCTATATCCAGATCTTCCAATATACACTTTACAGTTATCCGACAAATCTGCAAGACTGATTCCTGTTGCATCGTTGGAGCCAACCAACTGCCCATTCATGTAGGTAGACAATTTCCCATTCTCCATGACCAGAGTATACAATATAAGACTTCCATCTACTGTATATTTCGATGCATCATGAGCTACATTTTGTTCACCCTGCGCACCTGATCTGGTTACAAAATTTCGAACAACATCGGCATCCGTTCTTGGATTAAGCATCCAATAACGACCTGTTCCCTGTCCTGCATACCATGCAGCGCTAGCATAGTCTCTTCTCTGACTTCCAAGCCACATGGATACAGTCATAGCTTTTTTTCCCACATTCAGGTTATCTGGAAGTTGGAGATATGGAGTATCATCTACTGTCGTGCCTGCAAATGTCAAAATATCTCCTTCTACCGTTGCATTCGTATTTTCTGCACTATTTCCTTTATAAAGAGTTGCAGAATTCCCGTTACCGGAAACATCCTGAATCACTGTCTGGTCTGCCACCATACCATTTTCATCTGTCTGCACCGTAGAGAAATCATAATGTGCAAGAAGGTTCCCGGAAAATTTGGTCTCATTATAAAGCTCAGCAACCCTCTGTTCATTTAATGCGCCGTTATAAATCCGCACATCGCGGACTCCGCCTTTGTAGAATATATCAGGATAATGTGATTTTCCAATAAACGCATCCAGATCTGTTCCCAGATCCGCAAGGCGGATTCCGGTAGTCTCCGTCCCAATCTTCGTTCCATTATAGTAAGTGGATAACGTATCTCCGTCAATAACAGTCGTATACAATGCCCAGTTCGAATCTGTAACCGGGCCTTCGCTTCCGGTCGTTCCTTTTTCATTTTCATTGACCCATGAACCGGTTGTAATTACTGATTTAAAACATCCTCCATTATTCTCTTTCGGATTCTTTGGATTGAAGAGCCAATATTTCTGATCATCATTTCCGATGAATATACCAGTGTAATTTCCTGCACCGGTCTCATTCTTCATCCATACAGAAATCGTAATCGCATCCTTCCCATCCGTAAGGCCTTTCGGAAGCTCTACATAAGCTGCGTCACTGTCTTTTTCTCCTCCGGGGAGTGTCAGAACATCACCGCTTACTGCGGCGCCATTTCCTTTAATAGATGCAGGTCTGTTATTCCCGGATATATCCGGTATCGTCGTACCAGAAGCAGCATCCTGCAGCTCTGAGAAATCATAATGTACAAGCATTTCATCATTGATATACGCCGCATCATATCCATATACGTCACTCTGAGCATTGGACTGGTTCCTGTCTTTTGAACTTCCTTCTGTCTCAAAAGTCCCACTTACTGTGATTGCAGAAAAATCATCTTCGTAATATACCACTTCCGCAGGAACTACCGTTATCGTTCCTGCCATACGTACGCCATCTTCAGAAGTCGAATCAGCAGCGTCCATGTCAACATCCAGATTCTTCTTAACATCTACACGATAATCATATACATCTGCACCTTCCAGAAATGCAGACGGTGTATAAAGCATCTGTGTGCCATTCCATTTTAATGTAGATATTCCGCTGTTTTCCGCATGATCAGAATATTCTTTCGCCCATGTATCTGCCTCATCCTCATGGGAACGGATTCCCAGAAACTCTGTCACCGCATTTGTACTTACCGGTTCTGGTTTTACTGCCGAAATTGCATACTTATCTGCACCTGATATCTGAGTAACTCCAAGGCTGCTGTCTCCCTCCTGATTCAGATCAACCGGAAGACCATAATCCAGGACATATGCCTTGTTCTCCGGTTCATATACATGCACCGTTACGGCAAGATTATTTCCGTCTGTATCCAGATAATGAACCGTAACATCACCTGCCATTTTTCCGGTAAATATCATTCCGTCCCCGCCTTTAACAGCCGTACAGTCACGATTATTGAACTCTTCAGTCTCACGACCGTCTGTGTCACAAAGTCCTTGTATTTTCCGCAATGGCAGCGTTGTCTCATGGTCTTTCCATGCATAGAATTCCGTTGCGTCCTTCTCCACATTCGTAATCATGACATAAGTATTTTCGGTAATATTACTCCGTGCGAATCTCACGGTTCCTTCGTCTGACACCTCATAATCTTTTTCATCAAGAAGCGCACCATTCACAGTAATAGAAACAAGTTCATACCCTTCATCTACGGTCACTGTAAAATCACAGTTTTCCCCTGCTGTCACGGCTTTGAACTGCGGATCAACAGTACCATTCACGATCTCTGCCTGAACCAAGCGTATATCGGTTGCTTCAAGTGTCCAAAGCTGTGCCTGATTTCCTTCATTTTTGTCTGCTGCAGACAGATAATATCCGGTGAAGAAGCCATCTCCCAGTGTTAAATACCTGCTACTGTCCACATTTTTAATTCTGTACTGATGTTCCTTGCCCTCTACGGATTCCAGTATCCAGAGCTGCCCGTCTCTTTCCCCCGCTTTATACTGTTTGATTCCTCCGTCTGTATCCGTTATTACCAGATTACTATTTACATTAACGATCTGATATCCGCCATCTACAGGTTTGAATGCCCAGTAATAGGGGAGACCATCTTCTTGCGGCCATGTAATAATGTTGCTGCCCTCTTCCTTACTGTTACCGTCAGGCACCAGCCTCTGTCCGGCCTGTCCAACATTTGTCACACGATAAGTGACAGTATTTCTCACTTCCAACGCCGCTTTTGTTTCTTTCAGGGTTCGTATCGCTTCGTCAATTTCTGTCTGCTCCGCATCATCCTTTGCAAGTACGGCTCTTGCTGCGCTTACCGCTGTTTCATATGGCAGCCAGCTTTCATCTGTGTAGTTCCCCTGGTCTGTCTTTGCGTCTTCTATTGCTGTCCGAAGAGCAAGAAGCCCTGCCTGTTTTTCCACTTCTTCTGCGGTCAGAGCACGGCCGATTATTTTATAATTGTCAATCAGACCTTTATAATATTCTCCGTTTCCCCAGTTCGCTTTTCCAATGTAAAGGATGCTTTCCCCGCCGAGAATATCCTCAAGTGCATATTGCCCAGTCTGTCTTGCAGCCTCCTTTCCATTCACATACAGGATTGTTTCTGCTTCCGTATAGACAATAGTCAGATTATACCAGCCCGCATCATCCGGTTCTGCCGCAGTTACTGTGTCTTCCGGCCGCTGGTCCTGATTCTGGTACCGCTGAACCGTGGCTGTTCCATCTGTACTTTGCATGATACCCAGATACTTCTCTTTTGCATATTTCTGTGTCTTTTCATCAGGCGCCGCATAAAACAGCCAATTCGTACCATCTTCAGGTTTCGCCTGTAAAGAAATTGTTAATTCCTTTGCATCCGTCAAAAGGCTGCTTCCATCCTTTACGGTTACTTCCAGAAAGTCTGAGGTTCCGTCCAGATATAATGCTTTTCCTTCCCCATGATCCTGTAAGCTATACGAACCGGCTGCAACGCTGTACCCGTTTGTAAAACCACTCTCTTCATCATCAAAGGTAAAATCTGCCAGTATTTCCGGCCGCTTTAATCCTGCCCTGGCCTCATCTAACGCATCCGCCGCCGCGCTTAATCTTTCCAGTGTCGCTTCGCTGTCCGACAGCACTTCTTTCGCATTTTCAAGCGCCTCCGCATATGCCGGCCATGTTTCCTCCGTGTATCTGACTGACTCTGACGGATCAATAAGTTCTGTTTTAGACTGCAGGATAGATCTCTGGATTTCTTCTGGCGTCAATGCATATCCATAAATCGTATAATTATCAATCAGCCCTTTGTAATATTCTTCTTTTCCCCAGTTTGCTTTTCCTATATACAGAACACTGTCTTCTCCAAGAATATCTTCAAGCGGATATTGACTGGACTGTCTTGCAGCTTCTTTTCCATCAACATAAAGAATTGTTTCGTTCTCTGTATAGACAACAGTCACATCATACCAGCCATCATCATCTGCTTTTGCCGCAGCCGCCGTGTCTGCCGGTCTCGCACCCTGGTTCTTGTACCGCTGGGCTGTCGCTGTCCCGTCCGTACTCTGCATAATACCCAGATAATTTTCATATTGAAATGCCTGCGTATTCTCATTCGGCGCTGCATAGAACACCCAGTTAGTACCGCCCTCAGGTTTCGCCTGGAAGGACACCGACATCTCTTTTACATTACTCAGCAAACTGGTTCCGTATATCGTCTCTACCTGCAGGCAGTTTGCAATACCATCCAGGTACAATGCATTTCCTTTCCCATGCTTTTTCAGAGTATAGCCTCCGCTTGCCACACCATACCCATTGGTGAAGCCAGTCTCCTTATCGTCAAAAGTAAAATCTGCCAGAATATCCGGTACTTCTATATACTTGACAGCTTCTGCTTTCACTTCTTCCGGACTCAATGCCCGTCCGTATATCGTATAGTTATCAATAAGTCCCTTATAATATTCTCCGTCTCCACAGTTCGCTTTTCCTATATAAAGAATACTGTTATCGCCAAGAATATCTGTCAATGGATATTCGCTGGGCTGTCTTACTTTTTCTTCTCCATTCACATAAAGAATGGTTTCATTTTCTGTGTAAACGACAGTCACATGATACCAGCCGTCTTCTCCTGCCTCTGCTGCCGCACTTGCATCTGCCGGTTTCTCGCCCTGATTCTTATACCGCTTAGCACTCACCGTGCCATCGTTATTTTGTGTGATACCCAGATATTCTTCCTGCTGCTCTATCTGTACGTCCTCATTTGGCGCAGCATAGAACATCCATTTCGCACCTTCTTCTGGTTTTGCCTGGAAAGAAACTGTCAGCTCTTTCACCCCGGTCAGCAGGCTGCTCCCGTCTTCTGCCGATACTTTCAGGAAGTCAGAGGTTCCATTCAGATACAGAGCATTTCCTCCGTCATGCTCCTGCAGACTGTGTTCTCCTTGTGCCACACCATTTCCATCTGTAAATCCGGTATCTTCATCATCAAAAGTAAAACATGCCAGTAACTCGCTTTTGCGTTCCAATATCCAGCTCTGCCCTGTATTTCCATTGATTTTCCACTGAATAATCGCGGCGTCCTCTGCCGTACTGTCGCCGGCAATTCCCGCTACATAAGTCGTCATAGAAGAAACCAGCCGATACGTGCCGTTGCTGTTCTTTTCAAAGCCAAATCTCTGGTTTAACTCCTTTGTCTCATCCCCGGTACCAAACACGGCGCCTTCCGCATAGCTTTTATCATTAATCTGCATCACCTTGTTCGTGAGCATATTCGTAATAATGTACTCACCGTCTCCAAGGTTCTCCAGCTTCCACCACTCATCTTCTCTTGTTCCTGATTCCGCTGACAGCAAATTCCCATCCGTATTTACTACCAGCGATCTTCCGGTGTATTCAGAGCGAATCCTGTAGATTCCATCGGCAAAATATCCCTGGATCGGCTTGTCCTCAACTCTTTCACTCAGATTGGAAAACATCAATGTCTCCCAGCCCAGCTCATCTCCTTTTCTGTTATTCGTTTCTACCGCATAGCCGTCGTTTGGGAAGAGAACATTTTTCAGATTCGGCGCTTCCAGCCCCTTACGATTCACATAATGGTTATAAATCAGAGAATAAATCGGACGGTTGGAGCCACGTCCTGCATCACTTAACACACCCCACCATTCAATGGTTCCCTTTTGCCCGGAATATCTTTTATAGGATTCATATGGAAGCCCATCCACCCCATTGTTATATGCCGCCACATATTCTGCAGCCTTCAGGAAACGATTATCAGACAACCCGTACAGATCATCTCCCTGATTCCATGCCATCTCACAGATAGCAGCACACAGGCCTACTCCAAAGGTACAATGTCCCTGGTCCCGGCAGGATTCCTGCCACTGTACCATACCATCCTCAAAAGCAAACGGCATTGCATTATATAAAAATCCATTGCCGATTCCCGATTTATAATATTCGATCGCCTGATTATAAATATCCTCCCGGTCAGTGAAAATTCCAATTGCCATGATGGATGCGATATTACACAAATCCCAGTTCGCCCAGTAATTTCCAAAATGTGCGTCATTATGATTTCTCAGAAACCAGTTATTCACAGGATAAAACACATTTAGCAAAAGCTCATCCATTGACTCCTTATCAAAAGAGGGATAATCTCTCATAATTTCCGCTACATTCGCAAGCTCATACCCATAGATACCTGCTGCCAGATATCGATCCGCATTACCGGCTATGCCTGTCATATTGGCAGACCATGAATTCAAAATATAGCATGCCTGTTCGCCATAGGCCTCTATATCTCCGACCTTCCATGCCAGTGCTTTCTGGTATGCACGGGTAATGTCTATATAAAACTAGGCATAATTCTGTCCATTTCCTCCTCTTATCACAGTCTGTAATGGTCTTGCCCAACCGGCATCTTTTGTGTATCCATCATTCAACAATATATTCCACGTATCCAGATTTGGTTGAACCTGATTAGCCACATTCTGCTTCGCTTTCTCAAAAGCTTCTGCTGTATGTAACATTCCGGGATGCACAAATGTCTGTTCTCCTGACTGCTCCGACTGAATTGTGACTGATTCTTTCTGTCCCGGCACTGCCGATTCTGTTTCTGCCGATACAATCTGCGGTACGCATGTCCACACCATAGATATTGCCATAACAAATGCAACTGCTTTTGAGAATCTTCGTCCGGACTTTTTCCTCACTCCTTTTCTGGTTCTCATCTTCTTTCCTCCTCGTTTTCACATTTCAAGAATACAAACACCACAAAACACAGGTATTTCTCTGGTTCCATTATATCATAAAAGAGCTGATACACATCACTGAATCAGCTCTTTTATCTAAAATTATTTTTTATTATTCTTCATACTTCTCCAGAAATCTCTGGATAATAATCGCACACTCTGCCCTTGATGCATTTCCCTGTGGATCCAGTCTGGTTCCATTATCTTTTCCGGTAATGATTCCGGTTCCGACTGCCCATTTCATTGCTTCTTTTGCATAGTCGCTTACCTGTGCTGCATCTGTGAAATTCTCAAAGTCTGCCGCTTCATTTGTATCATACTTCTTAAAATTCTTTGCATAGCGGTACATCATCACTGCCATCTGCTCACGCAGGATCTTGTCGCCCCATCCAAATCTCTCACTTCCGTCTGTGTATCCGGTTACAATTCCTTTGCTGCTTGCCCACAGGATCGCATCTGTATACCACTGCTCATCTTCTACGTCCTTGAACTTCGGCTCGTAAGATACAGCCGGTTTCCCTTCCATATTGTGCAGAATAACCGCAAACTGCGCTCTTGCAAGATTAGACAATGGCTCAAAGTGTGTCGGATTCACACCGTTCATAATTTCTCTGTCGTAATTATAATATACCGCATCGTAATACCAGCTGCCTGTCTCCCTGTCTACATCTACAAACGGACGCTTTGGCTCCTGCGGTTTCTTTGCCAGTTTTGCTGTCGCATCTGTCAATGCCTTTGCTGCCACGTCTACTTCTGCCTGTGTTGCATCTTTCTTATTATATGCCGTATTTGCTGCTGAGAGAGCGTCTTTGTATACCTTCCAGCTCTCTGCTGTGTATGTATCTTCTGCATCCACTTTTACATCAATTGCTGCTTTAAGCGCTGTCTTGTCTGCTTCTACCGGTTCCGGATCTTTTTCTACATACTTCGCTGCTTCTGCTTTTACTTCTTCTGCCGTCAAAGCTTTGCTTACGATTTTATAATTATCAATCAGAGCAGTTGCATACTCACCATTTACCCATGTAGACTTACCTATATAAAGGATACTGTTCTCTCCCAGGATATCTGTAAGCGCATATGTGCTTGCTTCTTCTGATACTCTTTCTCCATTGATATAAAGACTCGTAGCATCTTCCGTATATACTACTGTTACATAATACCAGCCGTCATATCCGGTTTCAGCTCTTGCCACTGCCGGTCTTGCCCCATTATTATTATAGCGTTCTGCACTTGTCGTTCCGCTGATGTCTGCAATTCCTACATAATGCTCTTTCTGGTATTTCTGTTCGTCCGTATTCGGCGCTGCAAAGAATCCCCAGTTCGTCTTACTGTTCTCTGGCTTGATCTGATAGGATACTGTCATTTCATCGATTCCTGTCAGAAGGCTCTTATCATTTTTATCCGTCACAGTCAGGAACTGGTTGTTTCCATTTAACCGCAATGCTTTTCCTGTACCGTGGTCTTCCAATGTATATATACCGACTGCTTTTGCATTGCCTCCGTCAAAATAACTTCCGTCTGCATCAAAGTTAAAATCTGCGAGTACTTCCGGAATATTCGGAAGATTCAGGAATTTATCTGCTTCTTCTTTGATCTCACCTGTATTCATAGCATAGTTGCGGATTGTCAGGTTATCCATCCAGCCTTTGTAAAACTCCCCGGTGTTCCAGTTCGCCTTACCAATCTGTAAAATGCTGTTGTCTCCAAGAATATCGCTAAGAGCATAATTACTTGCTGCTTCTGCCTGCTTTACTCCGTTTACATATATTTCTGTCTTGTCCGTACGAAGTACAACATCCACGTGTACCCAGTCACTTCCTGCATTATAAGATGGATTCTGCGGACGTGCGCCATTATTAAGATAACGTTCTGCTGTTATTGTTCCGGTATTCTGCATAATACCAATATAGCGCTCTTTCTGCCAGTTCTGCCTGGCTTCATCCGGCGCCGCATAGAACAGCCAGTTTGTATCATTTCTATCCGGCTTTGATTCAAAAGAAATCGTAAGCTCATCTGTGCCTGTCAGAAGACTGTTCCCATTGATGTCTGTTACCGTAAGATACTGTCCTGCTGAGCCATCCAGATACAGCGCTTTTCCAGCCTGTCTGTGGTGACTGTCCTGTAAGGTATGACTGCCTTCTGCCTTTGCATTCTCACTTCTAAAACCGTCTGTTTCATCATCAAAGTCAAACTGTGCCAATATTTCTTCATAAACCGGTTCCTTAATTTCTTCCCCTGCTGCCAGGCTCTTTACATCTTCCTCACTCATGGCAACTGTACGGATACTCAGGTTATCGATCCAACCTTTGTAATATTCGCCGTCTCCCCAGTTTGCTTTTCCGATCTGAATAATACTGGAATCTCCTAAAATGTCATTCAGTGCATATCCACCGTTTACAACCGATACTTTCTCACCATTGATATACAGTTCTGTTGCAGCCGGATTCATGACTACATCTACTCTCACCCAGTCACTTCCCGCTTCCGCATTGACATTTTCCGGACGACTTCCATTATTATTATAACGCTCTGCCGTTACCTTGCCGTTATTCAGCATAACTCCGATATATTTTTCCTTCTGAAGTGTCTGAGCATTTGCATCCGGTGCAGCATAAAATGCCCAGTTCGTGTCCGTACGATCTGCTTTTGCTTCAAATGAAATGGTAAGCTCTTTCGCTCCCGTCAGCAGGCTTCCTCCATCTTTATCCGTAATTGTAAGGTACTGTCCGGCTGATCCATCCAGATACAACGCCTTTCCGTTTTCCGCACTGAAGCTGTCTGTCAGTGTATAAGTCCCCTGTGCTTTTGCAGTCTCACAGGAGAAACCTGTCGCCTCATCATCAAAGGTAAAATCTGCCTGCGTCCACGTATCTGTCTTCTTTGCATCCGCCTTTGTCTCGATCAGCCATTTCTGACCACTTCCACCATTATATTTCCACTGGATAACAGGGGTCGTATCTTCACCTTGTCCATTATAAACATCTACTGCAAAGTCATTGATGGAAGAAATAATACGATAATCTCCTGTGTCATTCGGGACAATCGCAAACCGCTGGTTCAGCGCCCCCGTTTCCTGTCCTGTTGCAAAATGTGTACCATTTGAATAAGTCTCATCGCCTGTCTGGAGTACCTGACCTGTAACCGTATTCGTAATCGTATATTCTCCATCGCCAGTATTTTCAAATCTCCACCATTCGGAACGTGTCATTCCCCTTCTTGCTGATGACAGTGTTCCTTCCTCATCTGCCACAAGTGTTTTATTCGTACGTACAGAACGAATCCGGTATACGCCGTCCGCAAATACACCCTGTGTTTTCTTCGCTTCTGTCCGCTTGCCCGTTCCGGCAAACGTCAGTGTCTGCCAACCCATTTCATCCATCTTGGATGACTCAAGTTCCAGTTTCCAGGAACCGTCCTCTGCTTTTAACGCTTTTTCAATGTTTGGCGCTTCAAGTCCCATACGGTTCACATAGTGATTATAGACAAGCGAATATATCGGACGCATCGCCGGGCGACCGGCATTTGAAATAACATCGCCCCACTCAGATTTTCCAGTCTGTCCGGCATATCGCTCATATGGCTCATATGGAACATCCTCCATGTTGTTATATTTTGCAACATATTCTGCTCCCTTTAAGAATCGGTTATCTGAAAGACTATACAGGTCGTCTCCCTGATTCCATGCCATTTCACAGATTGGTCCGCACAGAGCAATTCCAAGTGTCGTATGTCCCTGGTCTCTTCCCGACTCCTGCCACTGAGCAAGTCCTTCTTCATAAACATAAGGCATAGCATTATAGAGCGATCCCATTCCGATTCCCGTCTTATAATAATCTACCGCCTGTTCATAAATATCTGCCCTGTCTGTAAAAATACCGATGGCCATCATGGAAGCGATATTACACAGATCCCAGTTCGCCCAGTAATTCCCAAAATGTGCCGTATTATGATTTCTCAGGAAATCATCATTCATCGGATAAAAGACGTCAAGAAGAAGCTTATCCATACCTTCTTTATCAAAGCCGGGATAGTCTCTCATAATTTCCGCTGCATTTGCCAGCTCGTATCCATGAATACCTGCCGCAAGGAACCGGTCGGCATTGCCCTGTAACGCCGTCATTGTGCTCGTCCACTTATTCAGGATACGGCATGCCGCCTCACCATGGCTTTCACTTCCGCCGATTTTCCACACCAGAGCTGTCTGATATGCCCTGCGGATATCAATATAAAACTGAGCAACATTATCACCAGTTCCACCTCTTACTACTGTTTCCAGCGGACGTCCCTGCCAGTCAGCCGCAGAAAATCCATTACTCTTCAAACTGTTCCACGTATCGTATGCCGGCTGAACCTCCCCTTCTACATTTGCCTTCATCATAGCGAAGCTCTCAGCTGTGTGCAGCATTCCCGGATGAACAAATGTCCGTCCCTCTGCCTGTAGTTTAATGTCTTCTGCTGCCGCTGGTTCAGACGCTGCTCTGGCAGTCTGTGGAATGCATGTACATATCATGCATACTGCCATAATAAATGCCAGAGCTTTTGAAAACCTGCGTCTGAATCCTGTTACTAGTTCTTTTGTCTCTTCCATCTAGAACCTCCTGTTTTTATAAATTTTGATAATCCATAATTCGAAATTACCCTAATTTATAGTATAACAAAATTTTATCTTCAAGTATATTTGTATTTTTCTTAATTTTTTACAATATTTTCCTATTTAATTTTGTATATTAAAATTCGAAAAGAGCCAGTTCAAAAATGAACCGACCCCTTTTTCAAATACAGGACTCTGCCTATTTTTCATATTTTTCTAAAAACCTCTGGATAATAATCGCACATTCTGCACGGGATGCATTTCCCTGCGGGTCAAGTCTTGTTCCATTATCTTTTCCGGTAATGATTCCGGTTCCGACTGCCCACTTCATTGCTTCCTTCGCATAATCGTTTACCTGTGCTGCATCTGTGAAATTATCAAAATCTGCCGTTTTGCCT
>DKYD01000023.1:13593-15971 GCA_002492335.1 Lachnospiraceae bacterium UBA7109 | reverse complement strand
TAATGTTGACATTTTCAATTACCGAGGCGGGCAGCAAATACCACAGAAAGCAGTGCGTATATGTGAAGGACAGGAAAGATGTACGCAAAATGACTTTGGAAGAGTTTGATTCCGATATATATGAGCCGTGTGACGTATGTTTTCCAGATGATCAGATCTGACAAATAGCCAGTAATAATTTAAAAGTGTTCACTACTATTCACAGGGAAAGGAGAAAAATGAATATGAGGAAAGTAAGCAGTATATTGGTGGGGTGTATGTTATTCTCGTTTGGTATGGCCATGCCGGTTCTGGCAGATGAAATCATAAGTGGAGATTATATTTATGAAATTAACAGTGAAGGAAATGCTGTTATCATGAAGTATAATGGTAATGATTCAACGGATCTTGTTATTCCGGAGGTGATGGATGGCATAACGGTTACCGAAATAGGAAAAGATGCCTTCATTTACAAAGAGTTTGATTCTGTAACTATTCCTGGATCAATTGTAAAAATTGGGGAAGGATCATTTAGAAATACGGAAATTGATGATGAATTTATTATTTCTTCTGCTTTAACAATTGATAAAAAAGCATTCTGGGGAGCTGATTTGCCAGAAATTTTTATAATCCCTGCAGGGGTTGTTATCAACAATGAAGCATTCGCTTATTGTGAAGGTCTTACTGATTTAACATTATCCGATAATGTCAGTGTGGGGAAAGAAGCGTTTCATAACGCTAATAATATAGAAAAAGTATATATTGGAAATAATGTTGTTATAGAAGAAAAGGCATTCTGGTCTTGTAGTGATCTCGAAGTTGTATCGCCGACAGAAACAGCTACCGGAGTAGATTCACAAGCATATATCGCAAAGGAGGCATTTGCATATAACGATAGTCTTGAAACAGTTATTATTCCTGCCGGTACATCTGTTATTGAAAAAGAAGCGTTTCGTAATAATAAAATCGAAAATTGTCTTGAACTCCCTGCCGGTATCACCATTGAGAATAAGGCTTTTTGGGCAGCTACATTACCGAAAACATTGATTATTCCAAGCGGAACGATGATTGAAGATGAAGGTTTTGCATACTCGGAAGGTCTGGAAGCTCTTTATATCGGAGATGGTACAGAAATGGAAGATGACGTCTTTTGTTATAATGGAGATTTAGAGTTGGTTGTTATTGGAAAAGATGTCACTGTTGGAGATAAGTGTTTCTGGTCATGTGACAAGTTAAATACTGTTTATATTGCATCTGGCTGCGAGTTAGGAGATGAAACATTTGCATATTCTGCAGATATTACGAATGCATATATAGCAGATGATGTTGAGGTTGATGCAGATGATGATTTTGTTGGAAACGAAGTGGTTATCACGGGATACTCTGAACCACCTGTACCAGCTAATGGCAATGAGTTAACGAATAATAGTTTAAATACTCAGGAGGAACAAACAGCTGTTGTTGAAAAAAATGAAAGTGAAAATGAAAGTATTGCAAGTGAGACCTCGCCAGAGACAAATGTGACAGATGATATGCCGACTGGAGTAAGAACGGAATTTAAAGAACAGATGGATACGCTGGAAGCATTCTTTGATGAGTACATAGAATTTCTGGAGAGCTATGACAAGAATGATGTTTCCATGTTAACAGAGTATGCATCATTTGTAACACAATATGCTGAAACAATGGAGGCGCTCGATGATATAGATGAGAGTACACTCAGCCCTGAAGAAGATGCATATTATTTGGAAGTTATGATTCGCATTGATCAGAAGTTAATTACTGTAGCATCAAAAATGTAATTTGCACCTATATGACAAAGGAGAAAAGAAGATGAATAAGTCATACTTTGATGGCGGTCTGCTGCAATTAATAGGTTATCATATTTTAGGAGCTCTAATAACAGTATTAACTTTAGGAATTTGCCTTCCATGGGCATATACCATGATTTACAATTGGGAAATAAAACATACCGTGATTAATGGAGAGAGATTGTCTTTTGACGGAACAGCAATCGGTCTGTTTGGAAACTGGATTAAATGGTTATTACTGACAATTATCACACTAGGAATTTATGGTTTTTGGGTTGGCATTAAGTTAAAAAAATGGAAAATTGCACATACTCATACAGTTTCTGGCGCTGAATCATATTTTGATGGCGGGTTATTACAGATGATTGGCTATACTATTCTCGGTGTGTTGGTTACAGTAGTAACTTTAGGGATCTGTCTTCCATGGGCATATACCATGATTTATAACTGGGAAATAAAACATACCATTATTGACGGACGCAGATTGCGTTTTAATGGAACGGCAATTGGTCTGTTTGGAAATTGGATCAAATGGTTCTTACTGACAATTATTACATTGGGAATTTATGGTTTTTGGGTTGGCATTAA
>DKYD01000023.1:12479-13286 GCA_002492335.1 Lachnospiraceae bacterium UBA7109 | reverse complement strand
TTATGGTTTTTGGGTTGGCATTAAACTTAAGAAATGGAAGGTAAGCCACACAGATTTTGCCGCATATTAAATGTAGTTACAAAGGAAAGAGGGATATTGAAATGATTAGGAAGAAATATAGAATGATTGCTGCAGTATTTATTTCTGCAATGGCATTGAAGTCAAATGTATGCTGTGCAAGAGGGCTGCTTGACGATTTTAAGAATATTGCAAAAGATGTTGGAAAAGAGGTATCATTGGATGTATTCTCGGATTTGACAGGGAGTGATTTGGACAGCATAATTGATGATACAGCAGGTATGTGGGATAGTTTATCTGGGAAAATGGGAGACCAGATAACGGGTTCGATCATTGATACCTTATGCAAGGATGCTCTGTCATGGATGAATATTACGGATGAAACGGCTGCAGAGCAGTTAAGGAATATTTTCTTTACGCTTACAGACAGGTTCGAGGTGGATAGCGAAACCACTGAGGATATCTGGGCTTCAATTGCTGATTTTGCCGAAAAGAATGACATTGATACAGTAGTAGCGACGAAACTGGCCGTTGCTACAATAGTCCGAACTACAATGGAAGATGGATTTACAAAAGAGAAAGCATCGGAGTATATTCAGGATAATGTAACGGATTGGATTGTTAATTCGATTACAGATAATGAGGATGCGCAGGGACGATTGGAAAAAATGAATGATATTATTAGTGAGTATATAGCTCAGTAAACAGACGGAGTAAGGTTAAAATTGTTGAGCACTGTTAACTAACCGCTGAAGAAGCAGAATCTTTGAGGTCGCAATTTGCGGCCTC
>DKYD01000023.1:12032-12199 GCA_002492335.1 Lachnospiraceae bacterium UBA7109 | reverse complement strand
GAGGTCGCAATTTGCGGCCTCAAAGGAAGATGTAAAAAAATGTTTGGCGAATAAACCACTTAATAGGAATAAACTCAATTCTGTAGACAGAGATGGTGGCCGCCTGTGATAAGCAGATATTGTCTTTGTTAAATTTATATCTATTAATTTCATCTATAGTGCATCTC
>DKYD01000023.1:11505-11758 GCA_002492335.1 Lachnospiraceae bacterium UBA7109 | reverse complement strand
TCGTCTCCAAATCTTCGGAGAGATAGTGCTCTTTATTCTCTATATTGAAAACATTCAGGTCAAAAGGCATTCTCTTTTGCCACTTCGGTTTCATTCAGTTATATTGCTTTGATACACTGGGTAGCGGCTGGCTTCAGTCAGATAGTTGCAAAGCGCTTGCTAACACGCGTGGAATCAGGTAGAATGGAAAGGAGAAGTGAAGAACAGCAGCAGAGCGGGAGGTGCCGGAATGGGAAGTTATTTGAATCCGGGC
>DKYD01000023.1:8237-11191 GCA_002492335.1 Lachnospiraceae bacterium UBA7109 | reverse complement strand
ATGGGAAGTTATTTGAATCCGGGCAGTAAGAGATTTCGCGACAGTCTGAGATCAAAAATTTATGTAGATAAGACGATGCTGATCGCACGGGTTAATGAGGTAGTGAATACGCAGCAGCAGTTTCTGTGTGTCAGCCGCCCGCGCCGGTTTGGAAAAACAATGGCAGCAGATATGCTGTCTGCTTACTATGGCTGTGGGGAAGATACAAGGTCATTGTTTTCAAATCTGAAAATCGGCGGGGATGCTTCGTTTGAAGAGAATCTTAATAAATATGATGTGATTAAGATTAATATGCAATCGTTTCTCAGCGGAAGCAATTCTGTAGACGAAATGCTTGCGCGGCTTCAGAAATATGTTTCGGCGGAATTGAAGCTGAGTAATACAAGTGTTCCTTTTTTGGACGAGGATAATTTCATCCAGGTCATGAAGGATGTCTTTGGCTTTACGAACCGTCCGTTTGTGATACTAATAGATGAGTGGGACTGTCTGTTCAGGGAATATAGATACGATACAGAGTCGCAGAAAAAGTATCTGGACTTCCTGCGTGCATGGCTGAAGGATCAGGATTATGTAGCGCTTGCTTATATGACAGGTATTCTGCCGATTAAAAAATACGGAACGCACTCAGCACTGAATATGTTCATGGAGTATTCCATGACGGATCCCGGTGATTTCGCGCCGTACTTCGGATTTACGGAGAAAGAGGTGAGTGCGCTCTGTGATGCGTATGGTATGAGCTTTGAGGAGACGAGAGCATGGTATGATGGCTACGACCTTGTGACACACAGCAGAGAGGGCAACACGCATTTTCACATATACAGTCCCAAGTCTGTAGTAGAGTCTGTGCATAGGCACAAATTTGGCACGTACTGGAATCAGACAGAGACGTATGAGGCGCTTAAAGCCTATATTCAGATCAATATGGACGGGCTGAAGGATGCGGTTGTCACGATGCTTGCCGGAGGAAGCGTGGAAATTCATACAGGCACCTTCACGAATGATATGACCACATTCCGTAATAGGGATGATGTACTGACGCTGCTTGTGCATTTGGGCTATCTGACTTATGATGCTGAGTACGATACCGTGGCAATTCCGAATAAGGAGGTAGCGGAGGAGTACGTCAATGCAATCCGTACGATGGAATGGGGCGAGGTGACGCGTTCTGTGGAAACATCGCGGAGACTGCTGCAGTCGCTGTGGGATATGGATGAAGCGGAAGTTGCAAAGGGAATTGACCGCGCGCATGATGAGATTTCTATTTTGCAGTATAATGATGAAAATTCACTGAGCTGCACGATCAGTCTGGCGTTCTACTTTGCGAGAGAGTATTACACAATCATCCGGGAGCTGCCGTCAGGAAAAGGCTTTGCGGATATCTGTCTGATTCCGCGCAGGTTGTATGCGGATAAGCCGGCAGTTGTGATCGAGCTGAAGAAGGATAAGGACGCCCGCGGAGCTATTGCGCAGATTAAAGAGAAGCAGTATGTAAAGGCGTTGGAGGATTACAGGGGTAATCTGCTTCTGGTGGGGATCAATTATGGAAAGGACAAGAAACATACCTGCGTGATCGAGAAGATGGAGCTGTGACCGCTGCTTTGCCTGTTCTATACAGATACGGCAGGCAGGAGTAACTGTCACAGAGAGCGAGAACGTATTTGGAGGAAACGGCATTGAACAGATATACCGGTGAAATTAAGGCAGAAGAACGTTTTAAAAAGCTGCAGATCGAAATCATCGCCATTTTTGCGGGAATGATTATCATTGTGACGGCTTTTCTGGTGGGAGTCATTCTGGAGCATTCTAATACGACGATTCAGGAGCAGGCTTCCAGCCTGATGTCCACGAACAGCAGGCAGATTCAGCTTAATATCAATTCTTATCTGGAGAAGGTGGAGACGACTGCCGCCCTGATTTTTGCAAACGAGGAGTATTATCAATATGATGCGTCAGGTACGGAGCTGGATGAATACGCCGTGCTGAAGATGGAGGAAAGCATTCTGGACCGGATCGTTGATCTCGGCGTTATGGAGAATTTTTCTGATTTTGCAATCGTATATGCGAACGAGCATACGGTCGGATGGGTTTCGCATACCACCGATGACATGTTCCCGGACGGCGGCATGTATCAGACGTTTTCCGACTGCATCAACCGGGAAAGACGCAATGATGGGTGGAAGTTCGGCCTGAACGGAAATACGGAGCGGGCCTACTATGTAAAACGGCTGAATCCGAACGCCGTACTGTTCGTATCCTTCTACACAAAAGAGCTGGAGCATGTTTTTAAGAACACGGAGGAATTCCGGGAGACGACGATCCGCCTGATCAATGAGGACGGTAATATTCTGTATTCGTCGGAGGAAGAGGAAAATGGAACGCCTCTTTCGGAAGAGATTGAGAGTGCGGTCGCAGGACAGCAGACGGCGGTTATTGCAGGGCAGGAATATCTTGTCAGCATGGCAGTCTGCGAAAATGAGTGGAAAATCGTATGCCTGACGCCGACGGCAGAGCTTCTCCGGGAAAATACGGAGCTGAAGAAATTTGTCACGGTGTTTGCCGCTGCTCTTGCGGCAGTCTTTATTCTGATCGGCCTGATGCTGATACGGCGGATATCCCGACCGATGGACGGAATGATGACCGACCTTGCGCAGGAGGCCGTCATGGATAAGCTGTCCGGCCTGCTGAATAAGGTTTCCTTTGAGGATGAGGTTGTCCGCAAAATGGAGAGCTGTGCTCCCGGCTGTTACTTTGCGTTTGTCATGCTGGATGCGGATAATTTCAAGCAGATCAACGACCGGCTGGGCCACTCCTGCGGAGATCAGGTGATCATCCGGATTGCCCGCCTGCTGCAGAGTCATTTGGGCGAGCATACGCTGATCGGCCGGATCGGCGGGGACGAGTTTGCTTTTTTGAACGAATACAGCGATTCCGATAAAGAGGAGATTACCAGAGAT
>DKYD01000023.1:0-7949 GCA_002492335.1 Lachnospiraceae bacterium UBA7109 | reverse complement strand
GAGGAGATTACCAGAGACGTGACACACAAAATCGATGAAATTTTTGCTGCATTTGCGGAGGAATTCCGCGGAGAGCGCAGCAGGTGTGAATTTTCTCTGAGCGCCGGTATCTGTATTATACAGGACGCAGAAAACATGAATTTCCAGCAGGCGTACCGGCGGGCGGACAAGGCGCTTTATCGTTCCAAGGAAAACGGGAAAAGCCGGTATACGCTGTATCAGGAGGACATGGGAAATGACAGAAGCTTGTAAAAAATCATACAGAAAACGGCTGGTCCGCGCGCTCTGCCTGATTGTTTCCATGAGTACTGTGCTGACCGGGTGCGGTTTCCAGGGAACGCCGGATCAGGGGACGCCGGAAACTGCCGTTTCCAAGCATAGTACGATCTCTTTTTCCTGGTGGGGAAATGACGAACGGCATATCTATACTATGGACGGTATGGATCTGTTCCAGGAGCTCAATCCGCAGATCACGGTGGATTGCAGCTACGGCATATGGAACGGATTCGAGAAACGAAACAAAGTGTGGATGGAGTCCTGCCGGGAAGCGGACGTCATGCAGATCAACTATGCCTGGCTGACCGAGTATTCGGACGACGGCGACGGATATTATGATCTGTATCAGGTGGCAGATATCATCGATCTGAACAATTTCGAGGAAAGCGATCTGGCCTACGGAGAGAAAAACGGGAAGCTGAACGCCATTCCTATTGCATTCAATGCGTCGGTCATGTTTTTGAACGAAAACATTTATGCGCAATACGGCCTGGACATTCCCGAGACATGGGACGACTATTTCGAAGCGGCCAGCGTCATGAAAAAGGACGGCGTATATCCGATCGGTATGGTCAAGAAGCAGCTATATCTTCTGCTCATTTCCTGGTACGAGCAGTCCACCGGCAGACGCGCCTTCAGCCGTGAAGGGGAGCTGCTGATGAACTCGGAGGATATTGCGTATATTCTGGAATTTTACAAGCGTCTTCTGGATGAGAAGGTGCTGATCCCGATCGACCAGTACTCGACCTCGCTGTTTACAAAAGGGGAGATCGGCGGCGCGCTGTTCTGGATCAGCGACGCGAATAAGTACTGCGGCGCGCTCGAGGAGAACGGCGGGAAGCCCATCATCGGCGAATATCCGGTGCTGGAGGGCGCGGAGCTGACCGGCTGGTACATGAAGCCTGCCACGATGTACGCGGTCAGCAGCGTGACAGAAGATCCTGCCGCATCGGCGGAGCTGCTGAATTTCCTTCTGAACGACAAAGAAATGGCAGTCATGCAGGGAACGGAAAAGGGAGTTCCCGTAAGCAAAAGTGCATTGGAGGCGCTGCAGGAGAAGAATCTGCTGGACGGATACGGTTACGACGCCAGCCAGAAGATGTTGGAGGACCGTGACCTTATGGAGATCATGGTTCCGGCTATGGAGAATGAAGGGATTGTGGATGCGCTCAAGAAGGGGGCGGATGAGTATCTTTACGGGAAGAGCAGCCTGGAGGCTTGTTCCAGAGATATTTGGGAGGCCATGACGGAGATTATTCAAAAAACGTATTCTCATCAATCGTAATATGAAAGGAAATCGTCAGGAAATGTAAGAATCCATTTCTTGACGATTTCTTTTATGCCGACTATAATGAAGAAAAAGGAAAGGAGTACCCGGATATGCTGATCAGTGCGAAAGAGATTGCAAACAGGTGGCAGCTTACACAGAGGCGGATTGCACAGCTTTGTCTGGCCGGAGAAATAGAGGGTGCTGTGAAAAAGGGGCGATATTGGATGATCCCGGAGGATACGCCTGTTCCGGAGAAAGTTAAAAATAAGCCGGTTGGTACGGTAAGACCGGGTACGACAAAGCTTCTTCCCTGTCCTGTTGGGATTACTTCCTATAAAGAAGCTGTTACAGAGTGCTACTATGTAGACAAGACTTTGTTTATTAAGGATATTCTGGATGACCACAGTAAAGCTTATTTATTTACCCGTCCGAGACGTTTTGGGAAGACGCTGATGATGGATATGGTGAAAACCTTTTTCGAGAATACTGCAGAGGATACTTCTGTGTATTTTCGGGATAAACTGATCTGGAAACAGAATGATGTTTACAGACAGTATCAGGGAAAATACCCGGTCATTTACCTTTCCTTCAAGGACGCTCATTCAGAAAAATGGGAGGATATGTATCAGGATCTTCGGTATGCAATCAAAAAGGAATTTCGGAGACATCGGGAGCTTCTGGACAGCGGAGTGCTTTCGGAAGCGGAGAAACGGTATTTTTCGAGCATCCTGAATATGCAGATTCCGGAGGTAGACTGTCAGAATGCACTTGGGGAATTATCTTATATGCTTTCTCTTCATTATAAGTGCAAGGTGATCGTTATCATTGATGAATATGATACTCCAATCCAGCAGGGGCATTTGTATGGATACTACAATCAGGTTACGGGCTTTATGCGTAATCTGTTCTCTGCAGCTCTTAAGGATAATGAGAATCTGGAATTCGGTATTCTTACCGGCGTTTTGCGTATTGCAAAAGAGAGTCTTTTCAGCGGCTTGAATAATCTGGTGGTGAATACCACACTGGATGAAAAGTATGCATCTTATTTTGGCTTTATGGAAGAAGAGGTTGTGACTATCGCAGATTATTATGGAAAGGCAGATACCGTGACTGAAATCAGGAAATGGTATGACGGATACCTGTTTGGAAATCAGGAAATTTACAATCCATGGTCTGTATTGAACTATTTTACAAATGACTGTAAGGCAAAAGCTTTCTGGTCAAGAACCAGCAGCAATGATGTGATCAGTAAGCTGATTCATGATGGAGACAGGGAATTGTATACTTCTCTGGAAACCCTGATAAAAGGAGAAGAGATACAGGCAGTGATCGATACGGATATCATTTATCCTGAGATCAATGGTGAACCTGATACCATATACAGCTTCCTGCTTATGGTCGGTTATCTGAAAGTGACCGGGATCATCAGTGAAATACATGATACGCCGATCTGCAGTCTGAAGATTCCGAATCTGGAAATCAGAAATGTTTTTCAGAAAGAAATCCTGGGTAACTGGAACAGTCTGTTTACAGGAACGGTCCTTAAGAATTTTGGGATTGCGCTGCGTACAGGAAATGAGAATTTGTTTCAGAATACGTTGTCCGAATTTTTGCTTCACTCCGCAAGCAGCTATGATACTGCACAGGAAAATTTTTATCATGGAATGATTCTTGGAATGCTTTCTCTGTTTTCTGATTCTTATATCATCACATCCAACAGAGAAGCCGGAGAGGGAAGATTTGATATCCAGATGGAACCAAGGAATAAGAAAAACGCCGGATATTTACTGGAATTCAAGGCTGACAAAAATCTGGATGCAGAGCAGATGGAAGAAAAAGCGGAAGAAGCATTGCAGCAGATCAGGTCAAAAGCTTATGCAGAGGATCTGGAATATCGTGGTATAAAAAAGATTATCTGCTATGGGATTGCTTTTTCGGGGAAAAGGGCAAGTGTGAAGTGTGAAGCTGTAGTTGATTAAAATCGATGAAAATTGTTCAAAGTTATTGACTACTGTATACAAGAGTATCAGAATCTGGGTGATTTTAGGTTGTGGTAGTATTATTTATGCAGATCAGTAAAATAATATACTGAAGGAGTTAGAGTAATAAGAATATGCAAGGGATAATTATTGTTGGAATTATTATATTTTTTCTTATATTAGTAATTTGCTTGTGCAATGCACATTATGGTTTCGGAGATGCATCGGTAAAATTTCGAACTGAAGGAGGATCTACTATAGCTACTGGTCACGGTAGTTGTTTAGGAGAAGCTGTAGCTGATGGAATGAAGGATTTATATAGCAAGCTTTCGCTTTCCTCACATAAGGATACGATAGAGTCACGACTATCTGTGATGGAAAAGACATTGTTTGATAATCGGAATAGAATGTATCGAAATGATGTTAAGGTTTGCGAATACTATATTAGTCAAACAAAGTTACTTTTGGAAAGAAAAAGGGCCGAAGAAGAGAGACAAAGGAAATCAAAAGAAGAAAAAGAGCGTTTGCTTTTGGAGCAGCGTCAAGCTGAGAAGGAAGAAAAATATAGGAAAGAAAAAGAGAAAAAAGCGGAAGCATTAAAGAGAAAGAAAGAAAAGGAAAAGGAACGCAATGCAAGAAAAGCAAGGGATGATGCTATCAGACGGGAACGGGAAAAGAATCTTCCAGAGCAACGTCGTTTTATTGCCGAGCAGCGAAGGCTAATGACAGACGCGTTGCGATATGAGGTGTTACGTAGGGATGGATTTCGATGCCAGATATGCGGAGCTACTGCTGCAGACGGATATAAACTTCATGTCGACCATATTATTCCTGTTTCAAAAGGTGGAAAGACGGAAATGAGTAATCTGCGAGTACTATGTGAACGCTGTAATATGGGAAAAAGAGATAAGATTGAAACAATCATAACGCCAATGAAGGAACAAGCAAATTTGAATAAAAAGGATAAGAATAATTTGTTTGTTGGGGATGCATCCCAAAATGGTAGCTGTGATCATGAAGAAATTATACAGTTTTTAAAAGATCAACAGGTAGAGTATATAGATAAAACTGATAAAGGCGGTAGTTTATATTTTTTTGATGAAACAATTGCTAATAAATTCAAACAAAAAGGTTTTCTTATCCATTATACTATGAATGGAACGAAGGGAACATCTTGGCGAGCGGCTTGGTATATAAAGTTATAGAAAGATGATTTAAGAGAAAGTAGAGCTCAGATTGGAGTGATGTGTTTATACAAGTTGACATTAGTATAATAAAAAATACGTCAGAAACTATGTAATTATGAAGCATAGTTTCTGTTTTTTTAATGGAAAATTCTGTGTACTCCATCTGAGCTCCACTTTCCTGTGCTATACTGCGCATCGGAGGTGATGTCATTGCAGAAAAGGATTTTAATAATCGAGGATGAAAAATCCATACGGAATATACTGAAAGCATTTCTGGAGGACATAGGCTATCAGGTCAAACTTGCCGCAGACGGGATGCGAAACAGAAAGTAGGAAATGGGCATCCTGCATCTCTGCTATGCGGCTAAAGTCGAAAGAGATACTGTCACAAATGGAGTAGGGCGGAACGTATGCTATCCTTGGCCCCTCCGGGTGCGGCAAGACAACACTGCTATCCCTGCTGGGAGGTCTGGACAGTCCTACCGGCGGTCAGGTTTTATATCAGGGGGAGGACATTGAAAAGTCCGATCTTGCCAATCACCGGCGCAGCCATGTGGCGTATATTTTCCAGAGCTATAATCTGATTGATTATCTGACGCCAATAGAGAATGTGGCTCTGACCTCGAACCTGCCTCCGATTCTGGAAAAGCTGGGCCTTACCAGAGAGGAAGCGAGGCGGAATGTTCTGAATCTTTCCGGCGGCCAGCAGCGGCGTGTCGTGATTGCCCGGGCGATTGTCAGTGATGCACAGGTCATTCCCGGAGATGAGCCGACCGGCAATCTGGACGAGGAGACTGCCGCCGGGATTACCGCAATCTTCAAAGACAGCGCCCATCAGTCCGGCAAATGCGTGGTGATCGTTTCGCATTCTAATGAGCTGGCGAGGGAGGCGGATGTAGTGTTGCGGTTGAAGAAGGGGGAATTGCAGAGAGTTTTCCGTCTTTGATTATCCTTTCGGCTGTCTTTTTTCTGTTTCTTTTTCGATATCTTTCGTATAAGTTCTCATTATCTGTCCATCATTGAATAAATTCATCATAATTTTTACCCTTTTGCACCTGCAGCAGCCAGTTTTTTGGTGGGGTTTTTAAACCCCACCTCTTGCTCTAAACTGTAAACATCAGGAAACAGAAAAAATCAGAGAAACGGAGGAGCTGGCAATGAAGGGATTTAATACGGATGACGGGTACATGGGATTGGTCGAGGGCAGATATATCTTGTTTGCCAGTGAAGCCGATTACTATGACTATATGAATGATTAAGGAGTGGGGGAAGGATTTATGAGAGGACTGTGTGGCAGTATGTTTGATTTTAATCATGACGGGAAAATAAGTGCATTTGAGAGTGCGGCAGAGTTTGGTTTCTTAGGCAGATTAGCAGGGAATGACGACACAGCGAAGACGGAGCTGGAGTTGTCAGGGCTTGATCCGGATGAACTGGAATTTATGGATGCATATGAACGGAGAGCAGCGCTGAAAGGCGCAGGGCTGAATCCGGATGAATATGATTTCTGATGACCGGCCTCGATATGCAGGTTGGCATTTTGACGTCTGAATTACTGGTTACGGACGGCAGCTTTTTGATCATTTAAAAATGAATATGTGTACAATAAATTTCGCAGGCATGGTATACTGGTGGTATCTTTTAAAAAATCAGAAGCCGTGCGGCTCTGTCAGTGCGGCAGAAGAGTAAGAGGGGCTGCCGCCATGCCGAAAGGAACGAATCAGAAGTTTAAATTATACCGTCTTGCGCAGATCATGCTGGAGAATACGGATGATGAGCATTATATCACCATGCCGGAAATCATGTCTGAGCTTGGGAAGTATGAGATTACTGCCGACCGGAAAAGTATCTATGCGGATCTGCGGGATTTGGAGACATTGGGAATTGAGGTGGAGGGAGAGCCGGTTGGAAACAGATATCATTATCATGTTGTGAACCGGCCTTTTGAGCTTCCTGAATTGAAGCTTCTTGTAGACGCGATCCAGTCTTCCAAATTTATTACCGAGCGGAAAACAAATATCCTGATCAGGAAGCTGGAAAAGCTGGTCAGCAAATTTGACGCGCAGAAATTGCAGAGACAGGTATACGTTTCCGGCCGGATCAAGACCATGAATGAGAGTATTTATTATACGGTAGATGCGATCCACAGTGCGATTTCCGGGAACAAAAAGATCAGATTCCAGTATTATCAGTGGAATGCGAAGAAGGAAATGGAGCTGCGGCATGACGGGGCATGGTATCATATCAGTCCGTGGGGGCTGTCCTGGGACAATGAGAATTATTATCTGGTGGGCTTTGATTCGGCTGCGGGGCGGATCAAGCATTACCGTGTAGATAAGATGCTGCACATCCGGATGTCGGAGGAGGAGCGTGAGGGCAGGGAGCATTTTATCAGGCTGGACATGGCTGATTACACAAAGAAGAGCTTCGGAATGTTCGGCGGTAAGGAGCAGATGGTGAGGCTTCTGGTGGATAACAGCCTGGCAGGCGTGATGATAGACCGTTTTGGCAAGGATGTAATGCTGATTCCGGCTGATGCGGACCATTTTACGGTGAATGTAAATGTTTACGTCAGCAAACAGTTTCTGGGATGGGTATTTTCGCTCGGAGAGCGGGTGAAGCTTATCTCGCCGGATGAGGTGGTGGAGCAGATGAAAAAAGAGGCGGAACGGCTGATGCGGCAGTATGGTATCAGCGTGTAATGTGTTGTGAAGAAGGTAAAAAAGGGCAGCTTAAATGAAATATTACTAAGGAAAGGACTGATTGAATATGAAACTATCATTAGCAGGCTTGCAGGATAAGGCAGGATGGGAAGCGGCGGGGATTGCGGTGCCTTCCTATGATGTGGAAAAGATCAGGGCGAGGACTGTGGAAGCACCGAAATGGATCCATTTCGGGATCGGGAATATTTTCCGTATTTTCATTGGAGGAATTGCGGACACTCTGTTGGCGGAGGGGAATGCCGATACGGGGATTGTCTGTGCGGAAGCATTTGATTATGAGATTGTGGATAAAATTTACGAGCCGTATGACAATCTGGGGCTTTGTGTTACGCTGCACAAGGACGGGAGCATGGAGAAGCGGATTATCGGTTCATTGGCAGAAGCGATAAAGGCAAAGGCGGATGACGGGATGTCCTGGAACCGGTTGAAAGTGATATTTGAAGATCCGGGGCTTCAGATGGTGTCTTTTACGATCACGGAGAAGGGATACGGGCTCACGAAGATGGACGGGACG
>DKYD01000024.1:59731-61078 GCA_002492335.1 Lachnospiraceae bacterium UBA7109 | reverse complement strand
AATTCACCAAATCCTTCTGCAACAGCAAGCGCTCTCTCCTGAAGATCTCCGTCATCTACATTCTTGCTGATATCGATCAGACCTGCCAGTACCTTATGCAGATTATAATACGGAACAATCAGAGAACCGTCATCTCCTGTCGGAGAATCCACACCGTCAATTCTTTTCAGACATCCTTCCGGGAATGCTGAAATATAACCTGCATGCTCCGGATATTTTGCTCCATATGCATTCTGGCATTCTTCCAGACCATATACAGCATCTTTAATTTGCTCCATCAGCTTTTCCTTATCTGCTGCATTATCGCTTGACAGATATGCCTGGGACAACGCTGACATATAATGTCCGAACGTATGACCTCGGAAATTTGCATCATTTGTTCTCTCCCATCCACCATAACCGGAGTCTGTCGGAGGCGTCAGACCTGCAACTCTGTAAAATTCATACAGGAATTTCTTAGAACTCATACTCAGAAGGTAATCTACCTCCTTCTGTGATGCATTGACAAGATACTCATCCTGAAGCGTAACATCTCCCATAATACTTGACGGGGCAAGGCTTATCTCTGTCTGAGCCAGTACCGTTACTTCGAAAGTCTTTATCACGGTCTCTCCACCCGCATAAGCTGCGGCAGCGGTCAACGTCACTGTTACATTCTCTGCGCCCAATGCCGGACGTGTTACGGTTCCATCCTTTGCTATTACACTTTCATTGCTGGAAGTCCATGTAATATCAGAGCCGGATGCTCCCTTCGACAGAAGCGCCACATTTCCCTTTGTCTCTGTCGGAATAGAAAGTGCATCAAGATCCGCCTGTGCAACTGCTTTTTTATCAAAGGTTTTTCCACCCTCTTCATAAAGCGCGATAACCTCTTCCTGTGTAGCAACATCGTTATAGAGCTGATAGCTGTCAAGTGACGCATTCAAATATGCACCATTATAATTCGGTCCATTATAGCCAATTGATTTCTGCATGGATGCATCTGAACCAAGAACCCCCGTTGCATCCCCGGCAATTGCATAATTAACTACCGTCTGGCATTCCGTTCCATTCCGATAGAATTTTACATCTTTTGTTTCTTTATTATAAGTAACAACAACATGTGTCCATTCATCCGTCTTGAAAAATTCTGATCTGGTTATTCCCGTAACTGCCACATTGTAAGGCTGTCCGCTTGCAGGACCTATAGAAATAAGCAGCGGCTGGTTGTCATTCAAAGATGATACATACCACCCATCTGTATTATACGCATTCTTATTCCAGGTAATAATCTGCTCCCCGCTCATTGCGCTATTTGGTTTCATCCAGAATGACAACGTCAGGTTCTCCGGCTGCAGGTCTGTACTT